>VGWD01000004.1 GCA_016873735.1 Ignavibacteria bacterium
AATGAAACGATATGTGGTTTGAGCACCTTTTGGTTCTATGTTGGCAATTGAACGGAATATGTCTCCGGTTGAAGTACGTTCCAATTCATAGGTGCGTACTCCCTTCTCGATGCTCGGACGCCATTCAATCGTAATGACCTTTCCGTCTGATTTGGCGGTCATGTGATCGAATGAGATTTCGGCGGCAATGATATTCATTGTTGCCAGAATCATGAATGATATGTATTTCACGAATTGCATGACACAAACATAGGTTTTGAAATTGTGAATGACAAGTAAAAAAGCGAGAACTTTGGCTTTATTCCATGCCCCTGATGGCATCCCATCGTTTCTCTACAGAAGTTTTTCCCTTTATGACTGTGCGATACCCTTGCACGCGATGATGCATGATTTCATCACGAACCTCATCCATCAAATCGGTCAATCTCCTTGATATGTGCTCTGTGATATCTTGTTTTTTGGAAAATGACACGCTTGAAAGCAATTCCGGTTCACCAATGGAAACCCAGGCCTCCGGTTGCTGCTCTTTGAGAAAATCATAGCGGATGGACACTGGAACGCACCATGCCTCTCCAAGCATCTCCACTAGATTGCCAATACCGGAATATGCATGTATGGGTCGCATTTCCTGATGAATCAATTCACCCTGAGGGAACATCCACAATACTTTACTGGTATTGCGAAGCAAATTCACCGCATGATGTAGTGATTGCACCGCCGAGCGAGGATTGCTGCGATGAACAGAAAACATTCCGATCTTCGCGAAGAAGCGATATTTCTTCAATTGTTTTTCTTCCATCATTCCATAAGACTCCACACCAAGATGTGCATTCGTCAAAGCAATGGCAAGACCGGCATCCCACCAACCGCCATGAGAACAATACACTATCAGTGGAATTGGATGATCCGAAGGTGTTCTGTCGGTTTTCCACGGCTTCAAATGCGATTCTCCCTTCACGCGACATGCATAAAATGTTTTTCTTAATGATCGAGTGAAATACCACCCGAGCAATCTGCGCCATAAAGGAGAATGTTTGGCTTCAATCATGAAGTGATAACCATGAGTCTGATTCGTTTATTTCTTGCTAATTTATCGCAATCGCATGAATAAACATCATATCCAATAGACATGTTCCATCGGAAATACGCATATTCTTTTCTATTGATGATGCTTGCAGCAATGATGATTGCTTCATGCACGAACCCTTTTGCACCCAAACTTTCCGATACGCCTCTCGGCGAAAATGTGTTCGCCGATCAAAAAACGGTGGACGGAATATTTCAAAATTTTCGAAGTGCATATCTGTATAAAGATACATTGGCATATGGAAGATTACTCGATCAGCAATTCATCTTCATTTATCGAAATTATGAAACCGGGGTCGACGGTACTTGGGGAAGAGATCAGGAAATGTTCACCACATCCGGATTGTTCAATGCCGCACAAAATCTTGATTTGATTTGGAATGATATCGTGGTGTCCACGGGAGATAGTACAAGTCTCGACATCGCTAGAGGATTCAATCTCACAATCACATTCAATCCGCAAGATATAGTGAGAGTTCAAGGGAGAGTGAATTTGCAATTGAAAAGACCAACTACAAATGACAATTGGAAAATCGTTCGATGGAGAGATGAATCAAATTATTGATTCTTGGTTTTGATTTTTCCGAATAGCCACATCACTTGTAATTTCCATACGAGAAACACTGCTTCATAGACAATGCTTTTGTTCATTTTGGAAACACCCGATCTTCGATCAACAAAAATGATTGGAATCTCCTTGATGCGTGCCCCTGCTTTCCACAATCTATAGTTCATCTCAATCTGAAATGCATAGCCATTCGAATGAATGTTATTGAGGTCTATCTTGGCGAGCATTGATGATCGAAAACATTTGAATCCACCGGTCGCATCTTTTACTGGCATCCCCGTGATGATGCGCGTATACAGATTTGCACCATAACTCAATATCAATCGACGCAGTGGCCAGTTCACCACATTCACACCATTGGAATATCGCGAGCCTATCACCAAATCATTCTGTTCTATTTCTTTCAAGAATCTTGGAATGTCTTGTGGATCATGCGAAAAGTCAGCATCCATTTCCATAATTGCATCATATCCAATCGATAATGCTTTTGCAAAACCTTCGCAATATGCAGTACCCAAACCCATTTTTCCGGGACGCTTCAATAAATGGATGCGAGTATCTGTTTTCATGCGTTCTTCTACGCGATCACTCGTGCCATCCGGAGAATTGTCATCAACTATCATCACATGAACATCAGCGGCATTCAAAACAGCCGTGAGGATATTGTCGATATTATCTAGTTCATTATATGTGGGTATGATGATGATCGCTTTCATGAAGGTTTCCATTATGCCTGACCATGCCCTTTAAACACACGAATCACTGTGCGAATGATGATTTCGATGTCGAGTTGTAGTGACATGTTTTCAATATAGTAAAAATCATGTTTGAGGCGATGAGTGATTTCTTCTATCGACTCTTGATAATTTCGATAATGTATTTGATTCCAGCCGGTAAGTCCGGGTCTTATCACCAAACGTCTTGTATAATAAGGTAATTCTTTTTTGAACTTGTCAACAAAGAAAGGCATCTCGGGTCTTGGACCAACCAAACTCATCTCGCCTTTCAATACATTCCAAAATTGCGGCATTTCATCAAGATGAGATTTACGTAAAAATCTCCCGATTCGCGTGACACGCGGATCATTGACAACAGCCCATTTTTGTCCGCCCGCTTCAGCATCCATCACCATTGATCTGAATTTATACATGGTGAATACTTTGCCATTCTTTCCAACTCTTCGTTGTTTGAAAATCATGGGTCCTTTTGAATCAAGCCGAACAAGCAATGCCGTGATGAGCAAAAATGGAAATCCTATAATCAAAACGCATGCACTCAAAGCTATGTCGATGGCTCTTTTGATGAATCGCTCCCAAGTTTTCATGAGCTCCGGATTGATGTCAATAAGCGGCATACCATGAATGGCTTGCAATCGTGCCTGACCGGTGAACAATTCATAGAGATCCGGTTGGATTTTGACTCCGATGCCAAGCACACGACATTCCATCACAAGGTCGATCATCCAACGATGATCCAATGCATCCATCATAACCACCAAGTCTGCAGGCCTTTCCTTGATCACGATTTCTTTGATATCCTTCACATCACCAAGTATGGGAATATTTTCTGCATCTCCATGTGCAATTGCCTTCCATCTCTCGAAGTCTTTGTTATCTCTGAACACTATGCCTTGTACGGTATATCCCCATGATGGATTTTCATTCATGATGGTGTACATTTCGAGCATTGCATCCGGCGCACCCATAAAGATCGTTGAAACTTTGATGATTCCTTTTCTTCGAAGAAATCGTTGCAACATTCTACCAAGAACTCTTATGAGAACGACAAGGATAACAAGAATGACCGCATAGAGAACAATCTTCAAGCGAAATCCACGGAAATTCGCACTCGTGAACAATATTGCCAGGAAAATCAAGATACTTCCAAATGCAACGGCCCTGATAACGGTGAACATTTCAGTGAATGGCGAACGCACAAACCAATTGCGATAGAGTCCTGAAAGCCAAAACAACATCATCCAATACAATACCAATAATGGCATCACGCTTAGGATCAATGTTTGCATTGTTGTTGCATCAGACAAAGGCAATGTTGTTGTGTATAAACCCGTCACGAATCCCAATAAGAGAAATACCGGCAATGCTGATGCAATTGCGATGATGTCTCCACCAATCTGGAAAATTCCCGGCGTTGACTTTGCGGCAAAATCCCGAATGCGTTTATACTGTGATATGGTATTGTCTGATTTCATGTATGTTCAGGCTCGCTCCCAAGTGGATGAAGCATTGCTACGTAATACATGTATCCATGCACCGAGCAAACTCATCTGAAGGCGTACAAAAATACATGCTTGACGAATAATGATGATTCGCAGTCCCAAAAATCCGGGGATCGACAATAGAATCACACCAAACAAACAATGAAATATGATCATGCCAATGATTGATCCTTCATGCCATGCAAGAAAGGATGTGCAAATCGCCAATAGATAGAATATTGGCATGAGCCAACGCAACATTTTTCGTGACCAAAGAAATAATGCTATGAGTCCGTATTTCGGAGAAAGCAATGCATCTGCTTCTCCAACAGTTGCCATGCCACAAGCGGCAAAGCGTTTTGCTTGTTTGAACTCCATGCCCGGTGGCGAAGTTCGAATCTCATATGCACAAGCATGTGGATCAGCAAGCACTCTCTTATGTTCCAAAAGTACATGCAGAACCGGCATATAATCATCGCATACTTGTTCATTCGGCAAAGGTCTGCGATAGATTCTTCTCACTGCATAAAAATGACCCAAACTTGTTACGGTGGAAGACAAAGCGGATTCCATCGAGCGCGTCTGAAATTCCAATGATCGATATACTGAATGCTCAGCAGCATGATTATCCTCTGAATCATGTTTCGGTACATCAATGGATGTTCCGATAACCGCACCGATATTTGGATCGGTGAATCGTGAACACATTGAATACAATGCTTCGGATTGCAGTCTAACATCTGCATCGAGATGCACGATCACATCTGAGTTTGAATGCGAAACGAGATATTCATTCACGACATTTTTACCCCGACGTTCAAGCGCATGAATATGCAGATTGGGATATTGTTGTTGCAATCGTTCAACGATCTTCACAGTATCATCCGTTGATCCATCACTACCAACATGCACCTCACAGCGAGGATAGCGCTGAGCATAAATGGTATGAATAGCATCTTCAATATATTCCGACTCATTATATGCAGCTATGAGTACTGCAATTGAAGGCAAAGCATCTTCATTGATATTCGGGATGTCAAGTGAGTGCAAGGCATGCTTCTTGAAGATCATTAATAACTTCAACAGTTTAGGATAGACTGCATAAGGGTAGATCATCAGAAAGAGAAGGAGTAGCGTGCAAGCAAGAAGTATAAACATGTGCTTGCCTCAAAAATCTTCAAATCGCAGTGAAGCCTGCAAATAATGCGTGAGATTTCCGGCTTGTGAACGAAGCGCATAGAGCCCTTGTACATGTAGTCCACGCACGATTTCATAACCCCCCATGATTTGTGCACGAAATGCTTCTTCCAATATACCACCAAGAAAAGGAGCCGATTCAGAATCAAATGGACGTTTTGCTTGCAAAGCATTTGCACCATGATTCACGAGTATGGTATCTCTACCATTGATGCTTGCAGTTTCATTTGCTCCATGTCTTTGATATGCAATCAGCAATCGAATCGGATAGCGATGTCCGTGAAATATGGATGCCCCGCATGATATCTCATCTGAATTTGGTCTTAAAGAACTGGTGATGAGCGAGCCATCACTCGTCATGGAATTTTGCACATTGAAATGTGAATATGTATATGGTTGCACCCTTGCATATTCAATGGAAAGATTCATTGCCGGGAATACATACATCGTACCAAATGAGAATGCACTTTTATTTGACCAATAGTCCGTTCCAATTTTGGAGAAAATCAAATCATCGAGAAGATATGCTCCTTTCAAAATCAGATTCTTCATTGGTCTGATTGTAACATCGCATCCCATCGCGCTATTATCTCGATCTCGCAATGAATGTTCAACTGATTTCAAGAATGACAGTGGATTCAGATATGCCAAATCGAATGTCCTGTTTTGATATATGACACTTTCCCAAACGGAGATTTCGCCCCATGATGGACGGAAAGCCGCTCGATGCATCACCAATGTTTTTGCAGGCATGAACTTGTCGGAACCCGTGGAATTTATCTGTCCCGGAAGAATAATTTGTCCGGAAGGATCCTGAGGTAATGAAAGTAACGATGCATGAGTATATCGATATTCAAATGTTTTGGTTCTGGCACCAATCATCAATGCATCAAGCGGAGGAGCATTTCTTCCAAGAAATTGATGATGATTGAATCCGGACCCAAGTGATCTGGACTCACGACCAATGCTTGCATAAAACCAATCATTGTCATAACGAATATGTGATTCTGTAAAATCAAAGTCGCTTTTGTATACTGCAAACTTTATATTCTGCCTTAGTCGCGGATCATCCAATGCAAGTGAACGATCTCCGGAAAGCAATGCACCATTTGTCATTTGCAAGAAGAAACCCACATTCCCACGCAATGTACCATGCAAGCGTAAGCCCGCCTGACCTGTCAGCATCGATGTGGAAGAATCATTCGTCCTTTGTGCGCTTTCCAAGGAAAGCAGTGGGCTCGCAAAGAATGTCACAAGTGAATCTTTTTGTAAATACAATGCTTTTTCACGATCTGTGAATAGTCCATCAAACAATAATTGCAGCGAATCATTCATCGGCATTGAACTCTCGAATAATGTTGTATTGATTCGCTTTTCTGGTAATAATTCTCGTTCAAAATGAGACAAGACATCTCTTTCATATGCGCTTAATTCAGTTTCGGAAACACGAATCATTCTCAACGCAGTTTGTACTTCGCCTCTTTGCAATGGCAGTGCTGAAAGAGAATAGTGCGGTAGCAATCCTTTTGCTTCGCAATGCTCAAGAAAATGATAGACAGGATGAATGATCGGAAGATGTTCCACTTGTGCTTGCACCATACCATTCATGGCAAAAAAGATCATGAGACATATCATGATCTTTTTCTTCACATATGAGCTATGTGCTTTGCAATCTTTCATTATCGAAGGAATGCCCAATAAACCACATTCAGAATGCCAACCAAACCACCGATTGCAGTGATGAGGAATGTATAATATTGATATTCATATCCGGGTGGACGATAGGTTGGTGGCGGACAGTAAATTTCATCTCCGGATTCTACCACCACGTTTTTTTCATTGCCTTTGATCCATACATGTGAGCGACCTTTGATGATGCGCGTCAAATCTTTTTCGGCTCCGCTTGCATAACCACCTGCTCTTTCGATATACCATTGCATGTTTTTACCGGGCTCGAATGTAACATAACCGGGATTATTCACTTGTCCATACACATAGACGCGCTTTGGATTTTCAGGTATCACGATGATGTCACCGGATTCAAGATGAACATTATCATCTTCAGATCCATTGAATGCTTTTTGTATGTCACAAGCCACGGTTGGTTGACGAAACATGGTATGCATCAGATATCGCGTAGTGTCTTCCGCTGTGAGATCCGTGTATTGCATTCCCATGATTGCACGATAATGCGGCTCATTCGATGCCGGGGCTTGTTGTTCCTTTCTTACGATATATGCCAAAGGTAAATATGCTTTATCGGTGAATCCACCGGCTTGTTCAACGATGTCTTTCAACTTTGTTTGACCTTGCACCATCGTATATGCACCAGGTTTTTGTACTGATCCTGTAATCTCCACAACACCTGTTGTAGCGCCTTTCACGGCATATTGTTGTTTTTGTACCACAATCACGGCACCGGGCATCAGTTCGGGATCATCACTGAATTGTCCATTATCATTCATTGACAAAGTGGTGAGTGCATCACCTTGTTTCAATTGAATATTCGATGGATCCGCATCATCAGTAATGCCATAGGCAAGCTTAAGAAGCATCGATGCTCTATCTCCTTTTTTGAATGCAATACTTATTGGTCTGATCACGGCACCGGCAATTGCAATGGCTGAAGTCAAACCTTGATCAAATGGTACAAATATCTGATCACCCTCGCGGAGGGTTGGATCATCTGTGGCGGTTGACATTGCAAGTGCTTTTTCGAGATCGGCATTTGATGAAGTACCATCGGTATGAAGCACTGTGATATTGCGTGCAACGAAAGAGGGTAATTCTTCATTGCCTGTTAATGTTCCACCGCGCATCGCTGAACGATGAGCTTCGATCACTGTTAACTCTTTTGCACTTTCCATTGCGGCTTGGTTTGTTCCGCCATTCGGTTGTGATGGCGATTTTGGTGGTTGATTTGCAAGACGTATCACGGTTGAAACACGCATCGAAGCCGGTATTGCATAGGTACCGGGATAGCGTACATTTCCGCGGATGCTCACATAGAGAGATCTGCATTTTCTGAGCATCACGGTAACTGTTGCATTTGGATTGCGTTGCTTCATCATATCGATGATCAATGTTTTGGCTTTTGCGAGTGTGGCATTCTTGAGTGACAATTCACCGATGCGTGGTACGAGTACGGCATTTTCAGGAGAGACTGATACATATTGCTCTGTAGCATTTCCAGAGAGTGTCTGTATGGACAATACATCGCCGGGTCCGATACGATAATGATCTGCATCAACGATATTGTCTGAAGGCAATAATTCTGCTTTCAGAAAGTCGGCACCGGGCGGTGTTGATGTCTGCATCAGCTTCGTCATGTCGAAATCACTTGATGAACCCATCAATTGTGCTTCGACCGATATGCCTATCATCAATGTACACACACAGAAAAGTGCCGTGCATATTGATCTGATCAATGTGATTGAATGATTCATTGTGCCTTTATGCATTGTGTCACAAGTATTTCTGCTATACGTTCTGCTGCTTTTCCATCCCACAATGGTGGAATGGATCCTTGCTTTCTTGGCAAATGCACTATATCATGCAATGCTTTGGAAATTGCTTGTGGATTGGGCTGAATAAGAATATTGGTTCCCAATTCCACGGTGACGGGTCTCTCGGTGGTTGTTCTTGCAGTGATGCAAGGAGTACCAAGAACTGTTGTCTCTTCTTGTATCCCACCGGAATCTGTAAGTACGAAATCCGCATCTTTCATGAGTGCGAGAAAATCAATATATCCTTTGGGATGCGTGATGATGAGTTGTTTACCTTGTCTGATGATGTTGGCAAAACCATATTCACGAATGTTTGAACTCGTGCGAGGATGCATCGGAAAAACGATTGCTCTGTCTGATGATATTTCAGCAAGTATTTCAAGCAGGGATTTCAATTGTTCGGGTTCATCCACATTGGATGGACGATGCATGGTAACAAGACCATATTGCTTTGGCTGAATGTCAAGTTCTTGAAGAATTGTTGATTCATTGGCCTTTGGCAAGGCAAAATGCAATGAATCTATCATCGTATTGCCAACGAAAAATATGTTCTTCTCTGGAAATCCCGATTCTTTCAGAATGGTATTTCCTGATTCTTCAGTCGTAAACCAATAATCACAAATTGCATCCGTGGCAATGCGATTGATCTCCTCCGGCATGGAGCGATCATAACTTCTCAAACCTGCTTCAACATGTACGGTTTTTATGCCGAGTTTCACAGCAACCAATGCGCATGCGATCGTGGAATTCACATCTCCGACGACAATCACGAGATCCGGTTTGAGATCAAGACAAGTTTGCTCGAATGCAATCATCACTTTTGCTGTTTGCTCTGCATGCGATCCACTGCCGATGCCGAGAAAAACGGTTGGCTTTGGCATTTCGAGATCTTGAAAAAAGGCATCGCTCATCGCGGTATCATAATGCTGACCCGTGTGAACGATATGATGTTCAAATTCGGGAGCATATCGAGCGAATGCTCGATGAATCGGAGCGACCTTCATGAAATTGGGTCTAGCGCCAACTACGGATACTATGCGATACGTTTTACTCAAGTGCCGCTTCCCAAGAGCACGACATTCTTTTTGGATCCACGAATGTTCTTGGTTGCATTGCGAGTATCAATCACCACTTTTGCATTCTTGACAATCATGGAATAATCAAAGCATGTATGGTCTGTTGTGATCACAACGATATCATACTTTTTCAGCATTGCAGGAGTAATATTGCCTTGTGATTTCATCATTGTTCCATGCACATCCACTGAAGGGATAAATGGATCATGATATGTCACATTCTTGAAACCATCTTGCATGAGCAATTCCATTATTTTCAATGTGGGTGAATGACGCAAGTCATCGACATCTTTTTTGAATGCCATTCCGAGCATGAGCACCTTTGCTTTTGCGAGCGTGATTGGTTGTTTTGCAACTTCACGTTCAATCATGCTGCGCACATAAAATGGCATCGATTCATTCACTTCAGCGGCGAGTGTGATGAAATTCGTTTCGAAATCATATTCGCGTGCCATCCATGAGAGATAATATGGATCAATCAAAATGCAATGTCCGCCAATTCCCGGTCCCGGAAAAAATGGCATGAATCCAAATGGCTTGGTTGCCGCTGCTTCCACCACTTCCCAAATATTCACACCAATGCGATCGCATAATTGTGCGAGTTCATTCACAAGGGCGATATTGACGCTGCGGAAAATATTCTCAAGCAATTTTTCCATCTCTGCAACTGATGGAGAAGAAACTGGGATCACTTTACTTACGATGATGCCATGTGCCTCACATGCAAGTGTGGTACAGGTGTTTGTGACACCGCCTGCAACAATGGGAGTATTGCCGGTATTCCATGTTTGATTCCCGGGGTCGATTCGTTCAGGAGAAAATGCAAGAAAATAATCTTTGCCAAGTTTGAGTCCTTTTTTCTCAAAAATCGGTTGTACATATTTTGTTGTCGTACCGGGAAATGTGGTGCTCTTCAATATGACAAGCTGACCTTTCCGCAAAGTTGCTGCAACTGCTTCTGCCGAATGAATGATATAAGAAATATCAGGATCTTTGTTCGGCGTAAATGGTGTTGGAACGCATATGTATATCACATCGCATTCGGTGAGTTTTTTGAAATCGGTGGTTGCTTCTAGAGTTTTCCCTTTGATTACGGAAGCAACGAGTGATGAATCAATGTCCATGATATAATTTCCACCTTTTTGCAAAGTGCGAATTTTATGTTCATCGATATCAAAGCCGATGGTTCGTACGCCAAGATGTGCATATTCAACGGCGATTGGAAGTCCCACATAACCGAGTCCGATCACACCAACAGTGATGGTATGATTCTGTATGGATGCAAGCAAAGCATCTGCAGTTTGTGTACCGGCGGATTTTTTCTTGATAGCCATAATTTATCGTTCTCTGTGATATTGCTGTGAATAATAGTCTCGGTATTGTCCTGACCCAATATGTTCGCACCATTCAGGATGTTCAAGATACCACTCAATGGTGGATTGTAAACCTTGTTCAAATGGAATGCGGGGATTCCATCCCAATTCTTTTTTTGCTTTGGATGCATCGATTGCATACCGTCTGTCATGCCCGGGACGATCCTTGACAAATTGAATAAGATCTTCGGATTTGCCGAGTATGGACAAAATGGACTTCACGATATGCAAATTGTTACATTCATTTTCTGATCCGATATTATAGACTTCGCCGGGAATTCCATATTCATAAGCACGATGAATTGCATCGCAATGATCATTCACATGAATCCAATCTCGCACATTGAGTCCATCGCCATAGATAGGCAATGCTTTTGCTTCCATTGCATTGAGAATCATGAGTGGAATCAGTTTTTCCGGAAATTGTCTCGGACCATAATTATTTGAACATCGCGTGATCACAGCAGGTACATCATGCGTATGATGAAATGCTCGGACAAACATGTCCGCGGATGCCTTTGATGCAGAATACGGCGAATTTGGTGCTATAGGTGTCTGTTCAGTGAATAATTCATTGGAATTCAGATCCAATGAACCATATACTTCATCAGTGGAAACTTGTACATATTTTTTGAGTTTGAGATTTCTGGCAATGGTCAAGAGTGAAACTGTTCCGCCGATGTTTGTATCTAAGAAAGGTGAAGCATCATGGATGGATCTATCCACATGTGATTCAGCTGCAATATTAATTATTCCCTCGACTGCATATTGCTCACAAAGACTATGCATCAATTCAGTATTTTGAATCTCGGCATGAACAAAGACATGTCTGTCATCCTGCTCCACAGATTGCAGATTTTCAAGATTTCCGGCATAAGTCAATGCATCAACATTGATGATGCGAAGATTGGATTGTGAAGCAAGCATTTGCATGACAAATGAGCTTCCGATAAACCCTGCTCCTCCGGAAATGAGGATTGTTTTGTGGCCATTTGCGGACATGAAAGCCATAGTGTACTGTACAATGGTTCAAAAATACGGAATGACGACTCCGTTACCAATAGATTATGCTGTACTTTCAAGGATTTGAGCCATAATTCATATTGAATTACAGGAACCTGAACATCTTTTGTTCATGTTATAAGATGAATCCTTTATTCTCCCATTCAATCTCTTAACAGAATATGAATATTATTGTCATCGGAAGTGGTTTTGGCGGTCTCAGCGCAGCGATACGACTGCAAGCACAGGGTCATCAAGTAACGATTGTCGATAAACTCGACAAACCGGGCGGTAGAGCTTATGTATTTGAGCGAGACGGATACAAGTTTGATGCGGGTCCGACGATTATCACTGCTCCTTGGTTGATTCATGAATTGTTTGAAGTTGCAGGCAAGAAAACCGAAGAATATGTAAACATCGTCAAAATCGATCCTTTTTATAATGTACGATTCGAAGATGGAACCATTTTCCGTTACAATGGAGACAAAGAATCCATTCTGAGACAGATTGAAGATTTGAATCCTGAAGATGTGAAGGGGTATCATCGATTCATTAAAGACGCCGAAAAGATTTTCAAAGCCGGTTTTGATTTGATCGACAAACCATTCACCACAATTGGTTCTATGTTGAAAGTATTGCCTGATTTGATTATGTTACGTTCCGAGCGCTCTGTTGCCGGCATGGTGAATCAATATATCAAAGATTACAGATTGCGACAGGTGTTCAGCTTTCATCCTTTGCTTGTTGGTGGAAATCCTTTTCAAACTACATCCATTTATGCTTTGATACATATTCTCGAGCAAAGATGGGGTGTTTGGTTCGCAATGGGCGGAACGGGTGCATTGGTGCAAGGTCTTGTGAATGTCTTTAAAGACATAGGCGGAAAGATTCAGCTTGGTACTGAAATCAAAGAAATTTTGATTGATGATACAACGAAGCGTGCAATTGGTGTGCAGACTGTTTCAGGAGAGATTCTCAAGGCAGACATAGTCGTGAGCAATGCGGATGTCGGGAATATGTACATGAAGATGATTCCCGCAAAATATCGCAAGAAAAACACGGATAATCGCATGAAGAATCTTAATTATTCCATGAGTTTATTTGTGATGTATTTCGGGACAACGAAGAAATATGAAGATCTTGCACATCATGAAATCATCATGGGTCCGAGATATAAAGAACTTGTCACGGATATTTTCAAGAAAAAGCATTTGGCAGATGATTTCTCATTGTATTTGCATCGTCCATCCGCGACTGATCCATCGCTTGCTCCTGAAGGTCATGATTGCTGGTATGTGTTATCACCTGTTCCACATCTTGCATCCGGAACTGATTGGTCCGTGAAAGGTCCTGAATATCGTGATCGCATCGTGAAATATCTTGAAGAGCGCTATATGCCTGATTTATCCAAGCATATCACCAGTGAGCATTATGTCACTCCCACTTATTTCCGCGACACACTCAATTCTCATCTTGGAAATGCTTTCGGCGTAGAACCAATTCTCACGCAATCCGCATGGTTCCGACCTCATAATCTCTCGGAAGATATCTCAAATCTCTATGTGGTTGGAGCAGGGACTCATCCCGGCGCTGGATTGCCAGGAGTTATGAGTAGCGGAAAAATCGTCGCTGAAATGATCAGTACCACATGAGAATATACATATACTTTTTCCCTTATATCGATGATGGAAATGATTGGCATGAACAGGAATAATATTTAATTTTTGCCCACCTGCAACAGTCTATCTGTTTCTGCTATCCCAAGAATCAAACCTCCGGCCAATATTGAAATGCATAAAAGGAGAGCGATTCTCATCCGACGAACACTCTTCTCAAGCGACATCAAGCGTTGTTGCATGTGATCCATCACATTTGCTCCTCTGTATCAATGGACTGTTCGGGATTCATGTCTTTGGTTTCAATAATTATTTCTTCATCGACAGGCTCTTGTGCTTCTGAAGAATCTTCTGATGCCTCCGGTAATGAGGGCATATCATCTTCTATGACCGCTGAGCCAAGCTCTGCAGCGAGATTTTGTGGTTGCATTGCAATCAATTCGTCGATTTCTTTCATTCTGGGTAAATCATCCAAAGCAGCCAAACCAAATATGCGAAGGAATTCTGCTGTGGTGCCATATAATAAAGGTCTGCCGGCTGTTTCTGCGCGACCAATGATGGTGACCAATCCTCGGTCCAAGAGAGAATTCATAATTTCTCCGGAATTCACCCCGCGGATCGACTCTATGTCCGGCTTACTGACAGGTTGTTTATATGCCACAATTGACAATGTTTCCAATGCCGCTTGTGAGAGACGTTTACGAGATTTTGCTTTGAGGAGTTTTTGAACATAGACACCGAATTGTGAACGAGTCACAAAATGATAGCCACCTGCCACCTTCACAATGGAATAAGGTCTTGCGCATGCAGCAAGATCATCATTGATTTGATCGATGGCAATCTTGATTGCATCCGGTCTTGCATATTCCTGAAATTCAGACTCCGCTAGCAATTCATTGATGGTCTTCTCACTCATTGGTTCTTCTGATGCAAAAATCAATGCTTCCAATACCGGAAGAAATGCATCGGGAATTGATATGTCTTGTTCACTCATGGTCTTCGTTACATATAAATGGGAAAGCACCCGTATACAAAACTACGGTTTTCTTTGATTCTGCATCGAGTGAGATATGCACAAAAAAAGGTATCGGAACTGAATCCGATACCTTTCTTTGAGTTTTTGAAGATTATTTACCGTCATTTTTGTCATCGACGATAGTATAATCGGCTTCTTCTACATTTCCTGTATCACCTGAAGCATCTTGTGCACCGGCTGTAGAACCTGCGGCATCTGCTTGCTCATACATTTTTGTGGAAGTTTCACTCCACAATTGATTGAGGGCATCCATGGCTGGACGAATATCGCCGGTATTGTTCTTGATTGCATCTGCAAGACGTTCTTTGGCGGATTCAATGTTTGTTTTTGCATCAGCGGGGATTTTGTCTCCAAGTTCCGCCAATTGCTTATCTGTGGAATACACAAGATTGTCTGCCTGATTGCGCAATTCAATTTCTTCCTTGCGTTTTTTATCTTCAGTTGCATGCTCTTGTGCTTCGCGCTTCATCTTTTCGATTTCATCTTTTTCCAAACCACTTGATGAAGTGATGCGAATATTCTGTTCCTTGTTTGTTGCTTTGTCTTTTGCAGACACATGAAGAATTCCATTTGCATCAATGTCGAATATCACTTCGATTTGTGGAACGCCGCGTGGTGCGGGTGGAATTCCATCAAGATGGAAACGACCAAGCGAACGATTGTCACGAGCCATTGGACGCTCACCTTGGAGAATGTGTATTTCAACAGAAGTCTGACTATCAGTTGCTGTTGAATATGTTTCTGATTTCTTGGTTGGAATTGTTGTGTTCGCAGGAATCATCGGAGTCAAAACACCACCCATTGTTTCAATGCCGAGCGTAAGCGGAGTAACGTCGAGCAACAGAACATCTGTCACATCACCCGCAAGCACTCCACCTTGTATCGCTGCACCGATTGCAACAACTTCATCCGGATTTACTCCCTTGGAAGGATCTTTTCCAAAGAATGATTTTACGAGTTCTTGAATTTTGGGAATGCGTGTTGAACCACCAACCAAAATCACTTCATCGATTTGTGAAGGTGTGATCTTCGCATCTTTGATTGCTTGTTCGCAAGGACGCAATGTCGCATCAAATAAATCTGAACACAATGATTCAAATTTTGCACGTGTGATCGTAAGATTCAAGTGCTTTGCACCGTCTGCTGTTGCAGTGATGAATGGCAAATTGATTTCTGTTTGCAACATTTGTGACAATTCGATCTTTGCTTTTTCGGCTGCTTCACGCAAGCGTTGCAAAGCCATTGGATCATTGCGCAAATCAATGTTTTCTTGTTTCTTGAATTCATCTGCAAGGAAATCGATAATGCGCAAGTCGAAATTATCACCGCCAAGATGTGTATCACCATTTGTTGATTTTACTTGGAATACACCATCACCCAATTCGAGAATCGAAATGTCGAATGTACCACCACCCAAGTCATACACAGCAACGGTGATGTTTTGGTCTTTTTTGTCCAAACCAAATGCAAGTGCTGCAGCGGTTGGTTCATTGATGATACGCTTCACATTCAGCCCGGCAATTTCACCGGCATCTTTTGTTGCTTGTCTTTGTGCATCATTAAAATATGCAGGAACGGTGATGACGGCATCAGTAACTTTTTGTCCCAAATAATCTTCCGCCGTTTGCTTCATCTTTTGCAAGATCATTGCGGAAACTTCCGGTGGAGAATACAAGCGACCGTCAATGTCAACTTGCGCTGTATTATTATCTCCACCTTTTACCGTATATGGAACAAGCTTGGTTTCTTCACCTACTTCATCCATTCTACGACCCATGAATCGCTTCACGGAATAGACTGTGTTTCTTGGATTGGTGACCGCTTGTCTTTTTGCTTGTTGACCAACCAGACGCTCACCACTTTTTGTGAATCCCACAACGGATGGCGTTGTGCGAGTTCCTTCGCTGTTTGCAATCACAACGGGTTGTCCGTTTTCCATTACAGACACACAGGAGTTTGTGGTTCCTAAGTCAATACCGATAGTTTTACCCATCTTACATTACCTCTGAAAAATACTATGAATAATATATGTTATTCCGGTTGGAATCAATTCATCAAGCAATCTTAACCTCAATGCTTTTTGGTTGTTCTTGTTCAATCTTTGGCAATGTCACAGACAATACACCATTATTGAATTCCGCTTGAATTCCTTGTATGTCAATCAAATCAGTCAGTTTGAATGAACGAGTGAATGAACCAAAGCGACGCTCCGTGCGAAGAAATGCTTGCGTATCAATTGTTTGATGTTGTTTTTTCTCACCACTGAATGTCAATACGCGATGTTCATCAATGGAAATTTTCACATCCTCTTTACTAACGCCGGGAATCTCGATAAGTAGCGTGATGGCTTTCTCTTCATGTGCAATATCAACCTTCGGTGAAAAATCACTAATATCAGAGTTGATATCGCAGTTGATGTCATTCATTGTGTCGAGCATGCGACGCGTTAACGTATCCAATCCACGGAATGGTTCAAATCTGAGCATAGTCATAATCTTGTCCTTTCTATTAAACTGTAAATGTGAGAGTGAATCCCATAAGGGAATAAACCTGCGCAAGGTCGAAAATACTTGCTACGAATAACGTGCCAATTGATTTTTTTGGCGTTTTTCAGTATAAATCGCTGTAATTTTGTCAAAAAAGCAGTCAATATTACAATTTACTTTGTCAGTTTGTCATGCTGCTTGTCATTTTGTCATTGCTGAGGTGTGGTTTGACGGCACAAGCTGTGATTTCATTTTTTTAAATTGCACTTTAACATTAGGAATTCGATATGATTGGCATTGGATATGATGTTCATCGTTTGGCGGAGGGTGAATCCCTTGTACTTGGAGGTGTGACTATTGGTTCTCCTTTGGGGTCGATTGCTCATAGCGATGGAGATGTTGTTTTGCATGCTTTATGCGATGCTCTTCTTGGAGCAGCCGGGCTTGGTGATATCGGAGAGCATTTCCCTGATACAGATCCTCGCTGGAAAAATGCACCAAGCAGAATGTTTGTTGAACATGCCATTCACTTGCTTGCCGAGAATGGATATGTACTGGTGAACATTGACATCACGTTGATTTTGGAAGCTCCGAAAATCAAACCGTATAAAGAAGCAATGCGAGCTGAGATTGCATCAATGACAGGTTTACAAATCCAAAGAGTATCCGTGAAGGCAACAACGAATGAATCGATTGGTTTTGCAGGACGCAAGGAAGGGGTTGCGGCATTATGTGCATGCATGATCAAACATGGAGATGATGCATGAAGATTTCAGTGATTGGCATTGGGCATCTAGGCATGATCCATGCAAAACTTTTAAAGCAAAGAGATGAAATTGATGTGAGCATTTGTGATCCGAATGCAGATCGAGCAGTATATGTGTCAGAAGAATTACATGTTCCGATTCATGCTACGATTGATTCGGCAATTGCTCATAGTGATGCAGTCATCATAGCAGCATCAACCATTGCTCATTTTGAAATTGCGCAGAGTGCGATTCGTGCAGGAAAACATTGTTTCATCGAAAAGCCAATCACTTCAACATATCGAGAAGCTGTAGAGTTGATAAACCTTGCGGAAAATAACAATGTGATTGTTCAGGTGGGTCATGTAGAGCGTTTCAATCCTGCATTATTGGCATTGCACTCATATTCTATAGAGCCATTGTTTATCGAAGCACATCGTTTGGCTCAATTCAAACCCAGAGCAACCGATGTCAGTGTGATACATGATTTGATGATTCATGACATAGACATCATTCTATGGATGGTGAAATCTCCAGTCAAGCATATTGATGCAAATTCAGTTTCCGTCCTGACAGAAACAGCAGACATTGCAAATACACGCATTACCTTTGAAAATGGCTGCGTTGCAAATATCACGGCATCACGTATATCGGCGCAGCCAATGCGCAAAATGCGTGTATTCCAAAAGAATGGATATATGTCAATAGATTTCGCAAAACCTTCCGTGGATGTCTATAGACTTGCTGAAAAAGATGAAGTATCCAATACTGCCATCCCGGCAATGATGCTCGGCGAAATCGATGCAGGCAATCATAGCAAAGCCATTGTGTTTGAACAACCCACCATACCATCAATCAATGCCATTATCGAAGAACATGCAGCATTCATTAGCTCAATTGCTCATGGTGATCCAATCGCAGTAACCGCACATGAGGCGATGGAGGCATTGCGCATTGCGGAAGTCATTGCTAATCAATAGTGCACATTCTTCTTTTCATGGAGATACATACATGAAGATTGCCATCGTTCAGTCATTTCCAATTTATGCTGATAGTCAACGCAATGTGACCACCATCTGCAAGATGATTGAATCCATCCAAGCAGATCTTATTGTCTTCCCTGAACTTGCCACAAGTGGATATTTTTTTACTGATAAGAATAGTCTCTCACCTCATGCATTGACTTGGAATGAGTCCCCTGAATTATCGACATTTCAAGAACTGTCAACACAGAAAGATGCAGATATCATTATAGGGTTTCCTGAAAAGGAAGGAAATGTCATGTACAATGCAGCGGGAATATTCATGCCGAATAAGCATGATTCAAAAGTCTATAGAAAGACTCACTTGTTTTATAAAGAACATGAAGTGTTTGAAGAAGGGAATTCAGGATTCTTTTGTGTACATGATTCGAAAAGGGATTGTACCATCGGCATCATGATTTGCTATGATTGGCGTTTTCCCGAAGCTGCAAGAACGCTGGCTTTGCAAGGTGCGGATCTTATAGTGTGCCCATCGAATCTTGTGACAACTCTCTCAGGTAAAGTGTTTCCGGCGCGCGCCATTGAAAACAAAGTATATGTGGCAGTGGCAAATCGTATTGGAGAAGAAAGTTTGGGTGATGAATCACTTTTATTCAGAGGAGAATCAGCCATTTATGATTATGCCGGTGAACGACTGGCTCAAGCATCTTTCGGTAATGAAGAAATCATTTATGCTGAAATTGATCCGAAATCAACACGAAACAAATCATTTAATTCTGTGAATGATATTTTCAAAGATAGACGATCATCATTCTACCGATGGAATGAAAAATGTTGAATGAATAATGATGAATGAAATAGAAGAATGGAAAATTGAAAATCTATACTTGTATGAATGAACGGAGTGGGCTTCATTGTTATGATCTTACAAGTTTCATCATCAATATGAACCATCATACTTTTAAAGAAATGAATCAAGTGATGCAATCAATTCCAAGAGTACTTGTTGCAGGAGGCAATCCCGGGAGATGGTCTGCTGATGAGAGAGCATATGAATCTCATTATGTCAATGGTGTTGAAGCATGGGTATTTGCATTGAATGGAACTTATGTACCTGAGAAAGAACTCACTGCAAGCATGATTGCAGAATACGATCTTGTGATGTTGAATTTAAATGCAATCAAAGAGCCACAGAGACTGGTCAAGATTCGTTCTTTGGTGGAGAATAGACCGGCGTATGTTCATTGGATGACATTGCTCGAGGGGGATATGCAATGGTATTTGAAACCACTTCCTCACCTGAAAGAAATTTTTAATGCAAGTACATTCGTCAATTGCATCAATGCTCATGCCGAAGCATTCATTCAGTCTCTTACCTCTGCACCAGTTCATACACTTGGAATTCCATATCCCGCAGAAGGAATTCGGAATTTTTCTACACCATTCAGTAAAAGAGATGAATGCGTATTGATATGTCCCTTCCTGCGTATGCGACAAAATGAATATGCTGTTGCCAAACAGTTGAATCTTCCCATTCGTGGTTTTGAACGAAGACTCTCATTGAAACTGTCAAAACTATTTAGCAATTATCGTACATTCGGAAGTATGTTTCAAAGAGAGGTCAATAAGGATTATGTCCAATCAATCATGAATGATCCCGGAATTGACATTCACTATGAAATGCGTCTTGACCTTTATTATGCATTGGCAGGATCTGCTCGTCTTTGGCTGAATCTGGATGATCGTTATACTTGGGGACGTTATGTATTGGATGCAGCCGCTCTTGGTGTGCCAACCATCAGCACGGTGAATACAGGGCATGCTCCAAAACTATTCCCCGGTCTTACGGTTAGCTCTCCATTTGCCATTGATGAAGCAATTGAGTTGTCTCGCCGAGTGATTGAAGATCAACAATTTGCTCAAACAGTATGCGACATAGCATGGGAACGATTGCAAGAATATACACCTGAAAACATGAAACAACGCTTATGGGATATTCTCAAGTGATGAAAGAACCGATGATACATGTCATTTTCCGCGCATGCGATGTGGTGAATGCAGTCAATGCAAATCCCAGACCCTTTGACCTCGACAAAACTACTTTGGTTAAGATCAGTTTTCAAAGTCTATTGGATTCACTGCAACATATTCCTCACACCATTCAAGTACTTGGAGATAAACTCAGTCCCGGATTGCGTTCTTTTTTTCTTTCAAAGAATATTGAATTGATAGAAGGTGATTTTGGCAATGATGAATCTATACGGCAATCGCTTTTATTGGGAGCACGATATGGAGATGATGACTGGGTATATTTTTGCGAGGATGACTATGTGCATGTCCCACATGCGATGACTTATCTCTACAATTTTTTGAAAGATCCTTCTTCATTCATGGATCATGCACAACGATTATATACATGGAGTTCTTTCATCAATCTCAAGAATAAAGAACTCGTGATTCATCCAACGGATTATCCTGACAGATATAGCGGAAAATATCGTCGCTTTTCTTTGATTCTTCATAGTGATGATTGTCATTGGAGACAAATCACGGATACGACATTCACTTTCCTCATTCAAGGCAAAACACTCAAACAACGCTTGCCTTTTTTACTTCGATGCGCTAAAGGTGCAAATGATCGATTGCTCAGCAGAAAACTCTATGGAAGATTCAATTTTTTCGGAAAAGTCCTCGCTCTTTCACCCATCCCGGGATTGGCAACGCATATGCATCGGGATACCATGACTCCGCTTGTGGATTGGAAATCCATTGTTGAGGAATTGAAGAATCAAATATCCTCATAATTGATTGATGAAGTCAATCGTATAGTCAGCCGATATTATTTCAGCAATGCTTCCACTGCCGCACGAATCTGTTTATCAATACCATTTGCAAAATCTTCGGGGAGATTCATCACTTTGATATCCGGTTCTAGCTGATTATTCTCAAGATATTTTCCATCATTCCCGATTGTTCCTACTTGTGGAATACCGAAATACAATGTTGGGTCGATTTGTGTTTCCCACCATACTGCCGTAGCAGTTCCCGGAACAGGCATGCCGATGAGCGGACCAATATTCAATTGCTTATAAGTCCATGGGAAGAAATGCGCATCGGAATAATTGCTTTCATTCATCAAGACAACCGATGATCTTTGCCATTTGTTTTGCGGCTCGGAGCCAATCAATTGTCCTCTCGGAACGAGTTTCACATATTGCTTTCCTGAAAGCAATGTTGCAAGGTCATCATGCAACCACCCTCCGCCATTGAATCGTGTGTCAATGATGATACCAACTTTATCCGCATGTCTGCCGAGGACTTCCGAATATGCATCACGGAAACTTTCACTGTTCATTCCGCGCACATGAACATATCCTACTTTTCCTTTTGACAATGAATCAACCATTAAACGACAATTCAATACCCATCTACGATAGAGTAATTCCTCTTGTGCACCAAATGAAATGGGTTTTATCACTTCATCAAATCGTTTGTTTTTCTTGACATCAAGTATTGAGATCAATAGTTGTTTATCGGATTTACGATTCAAGAGGATGTCCAGATTTGAAAGCGTGACAGATATACCATCAATCTTTTCAATGATCATCCCCGCTTGAAATATCTTTTTGGGATGGTCAAGCGGAGATTTTTCAATGATTTCGAGAATTTTGATTCCCGGTCCTGCATATGATTCATCCCAGAATGCACCCAAGACAGCAGTTTGATCTCGTATCTCATCTGAATATTGCGCTCGATATCCGCTCCCGGTATGCGATGCATTCAATTCGCCCAATAATTCGCTGAGCATTTCTGCAAAGTCATAATTATTGTCGATTGAAGAAAGGAATGGTTCATATGCTTTTCTGTAGAAATTCCAATCCACACCATGAAGATCTGTCACATAGAATTTTTCTCTTACTTGCCTCCAGGCATGATCGAATATATATGCTCTTTCGGCGGGTGCATTCAATTCCATTTCGGCTTTAAATGCAATTGCTTTTTGTGTTCCATTACTTGTATCGACCCTTGTGATTTTTCCATCTGATATCACATACAAATATCTTCCATCCGGACTTTGCTCAAGAGCTCCGGAACCCGCTCCCAGTTTTGCAAGAAGTTTTGTTTCTTTGTCACGAAATTTCTGCACCCAAATATCATATCCCTTTTCGAATCGAGACAAATAGTATAAACGCTCACCATCAGGTGACAATACATAATCAGCCAAGTTGGAAGAATGTATCGTGAATCTTACGGTCCTTTCCTCCAATCGATCAAAATCTATGGTTATGGGGTCGGATATCTGAATGCTTACATTTCCTTTCTTTCTTTCCTTTTCCAATGAATCTTTTTTACGTTGTTCATCAAAACTCAATTCTTCGTCTTTCTCACGCATTTTCAATAATTCAAATTCATCTTTGCTGAGTTTGAATCGTTCAAATGCTTCTTGTGTGAGAAATGCTCCATAGACATCCGACTCGGCTCCCCATGAACCATGACTTCTGAATCCTGCTTTGTCACTGGAATAAATAAGCAGTTTTCCATTCTTTGCCCATTTGGGTTGATTATCGCTATAGCCACTTTGTGTGATGTTTTGTATGGGTCCTTTGCCTTGGGCATCTATGATGCCTACTTCATCAACCCAGCGATCTTTATCTATGATTGACACCAATAGCCATTTTCCATCGGGAGACCATTCATACCATTGATCTCCATCAGAATAGGAATAATTGTATGTACTGTCCACAATGAGTCGGATAGCATTCGAAGTAAGGTTCTTTACTTTAAGCGTTACTCGATTCTCCAAGTATGCAACTTCTTTTCCATCGGGTGAATATCGCGGCTGAAATTCATCTTTGGCTGTTTCTACGATGGCTTGTTCTTCAAGTACAGTTGAACGATAGAAAAATGGTTCTGCTTTCCTTGTCAGGCTTGATTGATAGACATTCCACGAACCATTTCTTTCACCTGCATACAGTATAGATTTTCCATCGGGTGAAAAACTGACAGAGCGTTCTTGTCCCGGTGTATTGGTGATGCGTTTTGTAACTTCATGATCGACCGATGTCACATATATCTCACCACGAATAATGAATGCAATCTCTTTCCCACTCGGTGATAAAGCCATTTCCGTGGCTCCCTGATTCAACACTTTGAATGCTATGTCATTTCTCCGTGAATCATTCAGAATGTCAATACGTACTTCCTTTGGTACGGCATTCGCATCTTTTGTATCAAGCGTATAGATGCCACCATGATAATTGAAACACAATAGACCTTGTTTGTCTATCGAAAGAAATCGGATTGGATGTTTTGTGAATGATGTGATTTGTTTGATTGCTTGCGGATTATTGATTGGGAAAGACCATACATTGAATGATCCTGACCTTTCTGATAGTATATAACATGTTTTACCATCGCTTGACAAGACCGGTTCACGATCTTCTGCCGGATGTTCAATGAGTCGTGTATGGGTTTTAGTTTGTATTTGTACCATCCAAATATCTCTTGCGATAGAAGAAGTATGATGCTTCCTCCAATAATTTTCTCCACCTCTTTTGTCTTGATAGATGAGAAATGCGCCATTTGGATCAGTTGCAATTTCTTCGGCAGATGTGGTGAGAATCTGTGTTCTGGATCCGTCTTTCACGGAAATTGCATACAGTTCTCCCATTCCGCCGGAGGGGAATTGACTATTCTTGGGTGAATCCTGAATATGCGTTGAGACATAGATTGAAGAACCATCATGTGAAAATGTAGATGGCATTTCATTTGTTGAATGGAATGTCAATCGACTTGGAGTACCTCCGGCTGCAGGCATGAGAAAAATATCCATGTTTCCATGACGATCAGAAGCAAATGCAATGGAATTTCCGTCCGGTGACCATACGGGGGCCACATCATATGCATCATTGGATGTAAGGCGCTCTGCCTTACCACCTTTGGTTGATACTTTCCAGATATCCCCCTGAAATGCAAAAGCAATGCCAGAGCCATCAGGTGAAATCGCAGGATATCTCATCCATAATGATTGTTGTGAATGTGATGGTGAATACGTTGTGAACAGTATTGCAAGTAAGGTTGTGATATATTTCATGATATTCTCGAATGATGATAGTGCAATTTACGAAGAAGTAATCCTTTCAAGAATTCAATCTTTTCAACATTTTCAGTACATGTGATCGTTTGATTGTGGGAACCGCTTCTGCAAGATACATATACTCTTTCAATCTATTGAAGACTTGAATCGAGATGCGAATCCAGATTTTTCCGGCGAAGGGAATCACCGGTATTTCAATCTTGTATTCATTCCACAGAATATCATGCAAAGCTTCTGCATAGAGAATATCATCATC
The DNA here is from genome assembly GCA_016873735.1 of Ignavibacteria bacterium. Taxonomy (GTDB): domain Bacteria; phylum Bacteroidota; class Ignavibacteria; order Kapaibacteriales; family UBA961; genus UBA961. Next base: position 25,247 of record VGWD01000004.1, read on the forward strand.
TCCGTCATATTGCAGATGTTTCGGTGCTTCAATGGAGGCAAGAGATCCTATCATGGAATCGGGTGATGGAACATTTGTTTTCCAAGATTCCGCAATCATGTTTCTCATTGCTATTACTTTTGCATGAAATGCCATCATGAGATATTCAGAATCCATGGCAGCATGAAATTTTAATCCCAATGGTGATGCGATATAAGCACTGTGATCTTTCGTACCCGTCCAGTCAAATTCATTGACATATCCCTGTTTATATCCATGAGAGATGACAGTTGGATGTATCATGCGTTGATGTTTGGGATGTGTCCAAAGTATTGCACAACCCTTTGGTGCATAGAGCCATTTATGGCAATTACCGGTATACCAATCGGCTCCCAGCTCATTTAGGTTCAGTGAAATCATACCCGGGGCATGAGCTCCATCAACAAGTACGGGTATCTTCCTTTTTTTACATTCAGCAATGATTTCTTTGATGGGAAAAATAATACCTGTGGGAGAAGTGATATGATCTATGACCAGTAATCGTGTTTTCTTATTGAGTTTTCGAATAACCGCATCAATGCATTCTTGTTCATCATTGATTGGGAAAGGTATATGTGCTTCAATCAATGTAGCACCGGAAATGCTCATGGCATGCTGCAATGTGGTTCTTACAGCACCATAGACATGATTCGTAGTGAGTATCTGATCACCTTTTTTCCAAGAATGCATCAAGGATTGAATTACTGCATTCATGCCTGTTGTGGCATTATCGACAAATACCAGGTCTTTGGCATCGGCACCGATAAAAGGAGCGATTGCATTGAGGGAATCCCTGAGAAGAACAGGCAATTGTTTTACCACGAAGTTCACTGGTTGTTGTTCCATCCTTTCACGAATGGCATTCTGGAATGCCAGAATCACTTTGGGAGTGGCACCAAATGAGCCATTGTTCAAAAAGGTGATTGATTTGTCAATGAAGAATAAGTCTCTTATCTCTTTTGACCCAAATGCAGGATGTTTAAGATCTTTTGGGATTTTCGGAGCAGGAATTGGTTTCATGAATCAGTCATATTTGTGTTGTGCAATGTACCATGGTTTGCTTGGTTTCTTGGTATATTTGTATCGAAGAATTGTCAGGCAAAACTACGATTTACTCACCGTTTGAATTGACATCCAATGAATTTTCTTGAAATAGAAGAACAAGGTGGTATAACCACCGTACGATTGAACAGACCTGAAAAGCGGAATGCACTTAGTCCGGCTTTACTTTCGGAAATTCATGCTACTTTTTCGAGTCTTGGAGCCAGAAAAGACATCTCCGTCATTATTCTTGAAGGAGCAGGGAAAGCGTTTTGCGCAGGAGCCGACCTTGAATATCTGGAACATATGTCCGGATTTTCGATTCAGGAAAATCATCAGGACTCACTACATCTTAAAACCGCATTTCATGCCGTATATACATGTCCGAAACCCGTTATTGCCAAAGTGCATGGTCCTGCAATAGCAGGTGGATGTGGTTTGGCAACTGTTTGTGATTTCATCATTGCCGGAGAATCAGCCATCTTTGGATATTCAGAGGTAAAGATTGGTTTCATACCAGCCATTGTCATGGTATATCTCTTGAGAAAAATAGGCGATACCAAAGCCAGAAGATTATTATTATCGGCCGAGAACATTTCAGCCATCGAAGCCGAGCGCATCGGATTGATCACGCAATGTGTGCCTGATGGTGAATTGAATAATGCAGTACAGACATTGGCAGAAACATTACTAAAGAATAGTTCTTCTTCAATGGCTTTGACAAAAGACATGCTTGCAAATCTTCATGGAATGTCATTGGAAGCCGGTTTGAATTATGCAGCATCCATGAATGCGTTCACACGCATGACTGATGATTGCAAACATGGAATACAATCCTTTCTCAATAAATAATGCGAGGAATCAATGCAACGTATCCTGATTGCAGTACTGACCATATTCACCCTATCAATGGTCAATGCACAAGAAACAACGATATTGCTCAAAGGAATCATTACAGATCGCGTCACGGGTAAACCTGTGGGTGTGAGTTATGAGATCACTGATGCCCAAGGCATGAAAGTGGCAGATGCAAAATCGAATGGAAAAACGGGTGAATATTCTTCTGCCATCAAACCCGGCGCTGACTATACAATGTTTTTCTATGGATTTGACATTCTTAAATCTACAAAGACAATCAGCGTACCACCTGCTTCGAAGTATGAAGAGGTTGCGATGGATTTCACTGTTGACAAATTGGCCAAAGGTATGGAATTAATTGCAGTGGAAGGATTTGATGCTGGTGGTGTAAAGGTCAATACGCTCGGTGACAAAGTAATGGCAGAAACAATAGCGATTCTTAAAGGAAATCGCAATCTTCATGTGAATATTACTTTGCTTCCCGATATGGCTCCACCACGTTATGAAACGATAGCTCCGCCAAAGCAAGGCAAGAAGAAAAAGAAAGAGAATAAGCCAGCCATACCACCTCAACAGAAATTATTAAATCCCACTGAGAGAGTTTCGTTGAATGTAGAATTGCAAAAACAAAGAATGGATGCAATTCTTGCATCATTTCCTGATGCAGCGGCGCAGATGAAGCGTGTACATTTCATTCTTGACAAATCTTCGGATCCCTCACAGGATGCAAAAAGAAATACCATGATTGTCAATGTTGGAGATGTGAAGAGTTTGTTTGATTAAATCAGATATTCATATTCCTTCGGAATATCTATCTCCATCATCAACATGGCGGAGGCAATTGTTTTTCCTTGAGCATCTAGTTTCAATGAAACGGTTCCTCCGCCACCCAATGTATTGTTGAGTACAAAGTTTACCGCCCATAGATTCGGTAATTCATATCGCTCAACATTTCCCAAAGTCAAGCCGGTAAAATATTCCTTCACTCTCTCGGTGGTCAATACATCGCGAATGATGGGGTACCACTCCTCTTTGAATGCAATCACTCCACAATTTGCGGCATCACCTTTATCGCCACTGCGAGCATGAGCTATTGAAGACAATGTTATTTTCATATAATTCACCGTTCGATGTTAAATACTGTTGCGATAATCATCCTATTGGGTGCATGATGTCTAAATTCACACATATGAATCCCTTGCCAAGTACCCAATGCCATTTTTCCATTATGAATCGGAATTCGTACATCACAACCAATGATGGATGATAGAGCATGAGATGTCATGTCATCATCTCCCTCAGCTGTATGTCTGTATAAATCACGATGCATGGGAACAATCCTGTCAAGGATGTCCATCATGTCGAGTGATACATCTGGATCTGCATCTTCATTGATTGTGATAGCTGCACTAGTATGGCACAAAAACAAATGAAGCATCCCAATCTTGACATCTCGCAGCATTTCATCAAGTTCATGATGAACCAATGACGTTATGCTGTGAATTCCTCTGGGCTTTGCCGATATGATGAGGGTCTTCTGCATCATGTCAAAGTTAATTTCAACCCATCATAAGCAAGAAAACAATGATCGGGTAATGTTTTCTCGCATTCTTCATGTTTCACTTGATGAGCGATATGCGTAAAGTATGTCTTCTTTGCATTGATCATTGATGCCACTTCGCATGCTTCTTCAATCGTGAAGTGAGTCGGATGTTTATGATATCGTAAAGCATCAAGAATCAATATGTCCAGATCTTCCAATTTCGCGATCGAATCAAGCGGCACATGATTGGTGTCTGTGCAATATGCAATCTTTCCAAATCGATATCCATTCACTCTAATATTGCCATGCTTCAACGGTATGGGCTGAACTTCGATGTCTCCGATGACAAATGGTTCATCATCAATGATGGTGAATGAAGCTCCCGGTACGCCACCACCCAATTGTTCGATATCTCCAAATGCATAGGGAAATGTTTTCCGTATGCTATCGAATGTTTGTTGTAAAGCAAAACATTGTAATGGATGATCATCATTGAAGAATGTATAAGGTCTAGTATCATCAAAACCACTGATATGATCATAATGATGATGGGTGTATACAATTGCATCGATGTTCATTACCGAGTGGGTCAGCATTTGCTGCCTGAAATCCGCCGATGTATCAACAACTATTGTTGTAGTTTCTGATCGAACCAATAAGGATGTTCTTAATCGTTTGTCTCTTGGATCTTCGGACAAGCATGTGGTGCATGTACATGCAACGCTTGGCACTCCCGTTGAAGTACCGGTTCCGAGAATCGTGACTTCAAGCATTAGACATGTCGTTCAGCATGATAGGAACTACGCACAAGCGGACCCGACTCCACAATCTTGAAGCCTTTGCTTAAGCCAATTTCACGCAGGGAATCGAACTCACTTGGATGGACAAAGCGGTCGACCGGTAAATGATTTTTTGTGGGTTGTAAATATTGTCCCAATGTGAGAATATCAACTTCTACCCCGCGCAAGTCATCCATCACCGTGATTATTTCTTCCATGGTTTCGCCCAGACCGAGCATGATGCCTGTTTTTGTACGCAATCCTTGTGATTTACATTCTTTCAGAACCGCCAAAGTCCAAGGATATTTTCCTTGGGGACGTACCTTGCGGTATAGTCTGGGTACTGTTTCGGTATTGTGATTGAGAATATCAGGCCTTGCATCAATGACTTTCTGCAAATTTTCCATCTTCCCTTTGAAATCGGGAATCAACACTTCGATACTCACACCGGGATTCATTTCTCTTGAGCGACGTATGGTTTCCGCCCAGATGTCAGCACCACCATCAGGTCTCTCATCGCGATTGACAGATGTAATGACGGCATGCTTAAGATTCATGTGTTGAATTGCTTCGGCAACATGCAATGGCTCATGTATATCGACTTCCATGGGTCTACCTGTTTTTACCGCGCAGAATCCGCATGAACGAGTACATGTGTCACCAAGTATCATGAATGTGGCAGTGCCCGCATTCCAGCATTCCGCAATATTCGGACAGCGTGCTTCTTCACATACTGTATGCAATGCCTTTGATCGCATCATGGTTTTGAGTTGTGCATATGTTTCGCCACCCGGAGCTTTTACCTTAAGCCATTCAGGGCGACGATTGGTCGGTAATTCCGTAGGTAAAACCGGTAATTCCAAAATGCCTGTTGTATGTGTTTCGATTGCCATGATTTTTTCTAGTATTGAATTACAAATCTACCAAATTGCAATTGAGGATGCACTCAATTCATTGCATTAAAAGGCTGATAATATCCTGAGTCCATTAACTTGAATGTTTGGGGATATTCTTTTTCATATGTGGTATTTGGAGATGTACCTGCCGCCACAAACACTGTTCTTGCAGACATTATATGCAGTTCTCCTTTTCTTTCTTCACCGGTATGCTCAAATTTCACCGATTCTATTGCTCCATAAGAATCTAGAATGCATTCAATCGGTGATAATTCTTCTATGATTGTGATACCTTCTTCTAATGCTTCATTGACTTCTTCATGATTCAATTTATAAGCAGGCGATTGATTCAGCTTTTTACGATAAATCAATGTTACGCCACCCCATTCTTTGAGATAGGGAAGGAAATTGGGTACTTCTCCTTTCATGCTCGACATTGTTCGTACTTCATGAATGATGTTTCCATGCTCGAAGAAACACTGCGCCGTAATGCGTTCTTCTTCATCATACATTTCGGTAAAGTAAGATGGGTATTCTTCCAACATGGTCTTAGCATGCAGGTAGAACTTCTCGACCTGAATCGGATAATATGCAAGTGTTTCTGTTGCGGTATCGATGGCAGTGAGTCCGCCACCGATAACGATGGCCGGTAATGACACTTGTAGATTTGCCATCGAGTCCATTCTTGCCGCGCCTGTCAATTGCAAAGCCATGAGAAAATCCGAAGCTTTTCTAAGTCCTCTACTCAAATTGTTTTTCATGCGAATCAATGTTGGTTTACCTGCACCTGTTGCCAAGGCAATATGAGTAAATCCAAGTTTCCATGCATCTTCAATCGTCAAAGTACCGCCAAAGCGAACTCCATCAAGGATCTTGAAATTTTCTCTTCGTTCAAGAAGCAATTGCAGAACGGTCAGGAAGTTTTTATCCCATCGTGAAGTGATGCCATATTCGCTCACACCGCCGAATCCTGATATGATTCGATCATCCAATTCCTTTTCAATTGTTGCTTTGAAGGACGGCAGCGGATCATCTTTTTTCAAACCATAGATATCGAGTGCTGACTCAATTTTTAATCCTTCTACTGCAACAACTGCAAAACCTTCATTCAATAAATAATGCGACAAGGTATAACCTGCAGGACCCAAACCAATAACCAATACCTTATTTCCATTATAGGGAAGAGCATATGGTCTTTTCACATTCAATGGATTCCACTGCATGAGTAAGGCATATAATTCCATTCCATCATTAAGAGAAAGAATATCGGACAAAACCGAGGTTTCAATTTTGGGAATATTGACCGGTTCTTGTTTTTGAAAAATGCAACCTTTCATGCAATCATTGCAAATTCGATGTCCTGTACCTGCGCACATGGGATTATCAAGCATCACCATTGCCAAAGCGGCTATTGGATAACCTTCTCTGCGGAGAAGATGCATTTCAGAAATCTTTTCATCAAGCGGACAACCCTTTGTCTCAACTCCAAGTGGATTTTTCTTTATGCTTCCATCTTTTTCATGAATGCCTTTGGAACATGAATCTTTTTCACGTTCATGACATATCATGCAATAGTCAACTTGTTTGGTAATTTCTCTTCTAGTACCACGACGATCCGTCAAGGCAAAGCCATCACGCTTTCTATGATGATGTGCCTCATAGGACACCACCCCATCATTCTCATGTACAATAGCATGTTCAAGATGATCAAAGTCTAATTTCTTACCTACAAACTCACTTATCCAATCAGTGATGAGATTGTTTTCTCTCAAAGATAAATACAATAACTCAGCTTGATCGAGCATATCTTTTGCCGAATCACCTTGTTCAGATAGTTTCACGACGATATTGGAAAAGTCGAGCTCTCGATCACCTGAAGATTTGATGTTCAATGAATCAAGCAGGGATATAAACACTGCTTCAGTATCGTTTATTGCATCATCGCCAAGAAGGATTCCCCTTCTTCTGATTAGTGCTTTTTTTGTGAAGTCTGCTTTTGCTTGAATCACAATGTTTTCAGCAACAAGTGCCTCCTTGATAGCAGAAAGCCCTTTATCATCGGAGATGAATGCACTGATATATAATTCAAAGACGATTGCCGTATCTATCAATGCTTGTGAGAGTGGTTTTCCGGTTAAAGCCCCCTTTTGTAATTCAACATATGTGGGCCATATTTCCGGAAATTGTTCCTGCATGAAGCTCAGAAATGCTTTGTGATGATGTGCTGAGCTGAGTGTATCCTTCATTATCTACTTTGTATTCTTGATTGAATTGATGAACCTGTACGAATAAAATACAGACCATTTGGTGATGAATCCAGAATCTGATTCACTTCATGATTAGTCATATGTTGTGCTATCATCACCCCTTTCGCATTATAGATATCCGAAAAGGTCTCTTGAGCTATAATATCTTCTTGAATCGAGGATGTGCCTTGAGAGCGATAAACCAATACATAGAAGTCTTCGATGGTGATTTGGCCAACGCCAAATGAATTGGGCAAAATTGTATGAGCTTTTTTCTCATCGCACCTAATTCTGAGTGATGCACCACCACGATCGGTTAACACCACTGAGTCTGTTCCCGTTCCCAATGGATATTCCCATGAAAACTTCATCCACTTCTTATCTGCTTTCCATGGAGATACTTGAATCCAAAAGGTATCTGCTTTTTGCAATGGTTCTGTATTTCTGATATCGCGATATGAAAACATGTCAACTTGGCTCGAGAATGAACCATCCTTGTTCATGTCCAGAACCGCAACGGCATGCGCACCAGTAATCGGGTGCAGAGGTGGAATTTCCTTTTCCCCTAGTGCTGCATCAATTCCATCTGTCGCACCTTTCACAAATCCGATGATCACACTTGGTTTATCATTGGATGTATTGTCTTCATATGTCAAACTAAACACTTGCGCTTGTACCATTGCCGGAAATGTGATGAGTAATAAAATCAATGATTTCATGATTTTTCCTCCTGATAGAAATATAGGGTAACAGAGACGGACTCTGTTACCCTATAGGATTTCGACAATGATGATGATTATCTATTTACAATGATTCTCTTTGTGGTTACTGTACCATTGACATTTACAGTCATGGTATATGTACCTGCAGCAAGTTCATCTGTATTGATAGCCATTGTATTACCATTGAATGTTGCAGACTTTACAGTTGAACCGAACATGTCAACAAGCGCAACATGTACTGTACCTGTAACTGCTGTACGAACATTGATCAATGAAGAAGCAGGATTTGGATAAACATCAACTGATGTATTATCATCTTGTTGCTTAGCAAGTCTGATGATCGTTGAATTGTTTACAACCAAATTCTGAGTTGCACCGATTGATCCAAGAACAGCACCTGTTCTAGCATCGAATGCTGTATATGTACCATTCAAACCTTCTGATGTCAATGTCATTGGGAATGTTACTCCCTGAACACGAATTGTCATGTCATTGCTGTTTGTTGCATAAGCATTATTGCTAAAGCGTACATCAAACATGTCTGGAGCGATGACAGGTGGCAATTCAAAACGTGAAGGATTGACTGTGCCATTTTCAGAAACGCGAAGTGTATTGCTTCTTCCATCAATGTCAGAGACTGTGATTGAAGCAAGATTCAGATCGCCTGTTGGATTTGCAACTACTTTTGGTAATCCGGATCCTTTTACGCGATAGAAACCTTCGCCATAAACTTTGACCCAGTATCCCATTCCTGGTACTACTTCAGAAGTAGCATAGTAACCACGATCTGTTGTATAACCGTACACTTGATCTTTAAGAGCTTCAACTGCACCTGTTGACAATTCATAGGAGATGTCATTTACATTTGCGCGTGTTGAAGGTGAACCAACTGTGTTCCAACCATTGAAGAGATAAACTCTTTCTGTTTTTTCGCTGAATTCAGGTACTCTTGAACCAATTTGTGTTTGATCGAGATTATCACCAAACTTCACAAAGTAACCAACACCTGGTTGAAGTACTTGCTTTTGCTGATAAGAACCACTTGCAAATGTATATGGCTCAGTGATTGAGTTCGGGAATACTGCTTTCCAATTTGGATCGGATGGACGCAAAGGCAATGACAAGAAGTTCCAGCCTTTCTTCACAACGGGATAAGATGCTGATTGTGGCAAGCGATATTCAATCAAGAATGACTTGATACGTGCATCACGAATTGTGAATGAGCGACCATAATCTCCATCCGGAGTAGCTTCTCGCATGTTCACAGTGAAGATACCACCATTCAATGTATCACGGAGATACAAGTCCGCACCTTCCGGGAAGTCGCGAATATCCCAGTTGATAACAACAGGATAATTGTTTGCGCCATTTGCATTGAAGCGGCAGAGATATACAAGTGTAGTATCTGATGTGAAATCACGAATGTCACGAGAACGTGAATCTCTTCTGTAGTTCTGACCACTGAATGCATCCATTTGGATATCACCAAGACCATTAGGAGCTACTTCGAAACCATTTGCATCTTTAACCCAAGGTGTATACCAGCGTGCATAGAATCCTGTAGGAGCATTCAATCCATCATATGCATATTCACCAAACAATGAATCAGGAGCATCAGATGCTCTGTGACCGGAACCAAATACAAGATTGGTTGAATCACCATTGCCATTGTTAGCTGTGCTTGAGTTACTTACTGTAATCTTGATACCTGGATCCAAACCAAATTCTGGTGTCTTTGGATTATTGTAGCTTCCTGGTTCAACAGGATTGCGAAGGTGAATGAATGTCACACGCAATTTGACCGGAGAAACTTTTGCAGAAGCTGAAGTTACTGTGATATATCCGGTATAGATACCAGCATATTCAGCATCTCCACCTCTCAATTCACCTGTTCTTACATAGATTCTGAAACGCATTGGATCTTGAGCAGGCACGATTTGATTACGAGCATCTTTCAAGTTTGGAGGAACAGGACCATTGATACCATTATCAATGAAGTCAATATCTCCATCACGTGTGATGCTTCGGATACCAGGAGGAATAAATCCAGGTGCCACTGCTTGGAAAGATAACCAAGGTGAGTCCGAACGAAGGTTGATACCTGTGAGACGACTTCTTGTCGTTGAGTTCCAGAGAATGATATCTCTGAATGCATCTGTTCCATCGGTTGATGAGTCAATGATAATTGGCTTTGTCATCTCCCACAATGAACCGTCTGCTGCACTCACATCTTGACGTACTTGATCTTGACCGTTTCCTTGGAAATCGCGGAAAGAGATTTGAGGAACAGCTCCGATATTAATCCAAACCATACCTGGACGGCTTGGATATTCAGGAAGAAGATCTGGCGTCATGCTGATACCACCTAGACCGATAGAATCGCGCTTGTCTTTGCGATATGTTTTATTTCTATATGGATTATCAGCGGCACTTTCAGATACCAATGGGAATGGATTTGTAACGCCTACGCGTAAATCATTATAGGTCAAAGAGTCATTGGAGATGTACAATGCTGACTTATCTGCACCATTATAAATTGTAGGCTGATTTGTCAATTGTGATTGTGACAATGTCACTTTCATGCGAAGGTACATCAACACTTCATAACTTCCATCAGGATTAGTTACAGGCAGTGGTTTTGTTGAGCGGCCGGTGATATACATTCTGCGGCCATATTTTGTTTCGGCACTCAATGCACCACGGAAATAGATACCGTAGCGAGTTTCGTCTGAAACATCATCAAATTCCAATTCGAAACCTTTTGCAAGTGCATTGGTATCGGATCTTTTTGGACCTGTGAATTGTGCTCCAACTGCTTCAAAAACACGACCATCATACATTACTGAAAATGTGAATGAATAGATCGGTCCGCCGCTGAAACGCTTATCAACAACATTTTCAGAATCATACCAAAGATTCTTCATAAATACTGGGATTAAGACCTCGCGAACGCGATCATCAGCATATCCCAACCAAATTCTACCGTCAGAGTACAAGTTACCATTGTAATTGTTTTCTCTGCCTGTGAGACTCAGCACAGGAATATCAGCCTTTTGCAATGACGCTTGACTAAATAGGTTCACTGAACCCATCAATGCAATGCACAAGGACAGAAAAAGAAGAGCCGAACTACGTCTCTTACCTCTTGTCGCGGAAGTTTGCATGTGTAACTCCGTTAGATGATACATTAAAAATTATTATTTATTTATTTACTTTCTATGTATTGAATATAATCGTTACCAAGCTTGAAGGCCTTTCTTCTGATAGCCTTCGTTGATCCATCAGTCGGGCAATCCGATTCGATGAATCGACCAAGAATATCATAGTAATCCGTGCATCGTTCTTCCTTCTCTATCTCTTCGTTGACACTTGAAACTGTATCCGGTTTTGATCTTCGAAAGAGTTTGAATATGGTCTCAGATCCTTCTTTGATTCGAACACAATCACATGCTGTGGTTTTGGTTGAAAACTCAATCTTGCGTTCAGTTTCTTGAGTTGTGGTTTTCGCTTTACCTTCGATAGTCATTGCAAGATATCCTGCAATGCCTCTTTTCTGCTTTGTAAGTACAATCGTTGTTCCACGAATGGATGCTTGAACATCTCTGACACTGTCGATCATTATTTTTTCGATGAGTAATGAATCACCGGCCAAACAATCAATCAATATTGTGTCATTAGCTGTTGCTTTTCCACAAAACACTTCACTTTTGAATGAAAATGTTGTTTGTGTATCAAGGTGGTTTACTGAATCTCTTAGTTCAGAAGGACTCGTAATTTGAATTATTGTATTCACGGTATCATATACTCTATTGAATATCTTTACCGATGAATCCACCTTTACAAATCTTGGTCCAATCCCAAATTCAAAACCCGGATCAAAAAATTCAATCTTGCAGACTGTTGAATCGGGACAGGTGGAATTAATCCATTCACCTCTTAAGGCAACTAAAGCACCATTACCAACCAAATTACCCCCTTTGAAATTTAAGTATCCAAATACCTTTGCCAATCCTATGGTATCCATACCAAAGAAAAAATTGTTCTGTGGTATCTGGCTACTTATTGTGCCGAGTCTTAAACCTGCAGTGATTCTTACTTTCTTATCATCAAAACGAATGTATAAGTCATAAGCCTGCAGACTGTCGATGCTTTCCAGCTTGGTATCAATTGTCAAAGTAAATTCATTTGTGTTTGCACCCAGACAATAATCACTTTCATGTCTGCTATTCAAATCAAATGAAACTGTTCTTGAAATTTGACCCCACATTGCTGTGTTGCTCACCATTAATGTGAGCAACACAGCAATATGTGAGATATATTTCATGCAAATGTATTATCGCTTGATAATGACACTGTTTGCTGCCTTCACACCATGCTTCATCGTAATTGTGTAGACACCTGCAGGCTTGCCTGCAAATGCATTCAATGTCAATGTCTCTTGATTGAGTGAGAATGTACCAATCACACGACCATTTACATCAGATACTGACAATACTCCGCCTTTGAATTCTGCAGGTACTGATACTGTTACTTCTTGATCGAATGGATTTGGATATGTGGCAATAGCACCGGTTACACCGTTCTGTTGCTCAATATTCTCTTTACCAAGTACAACATCATTTACAATTACTTTCTCTGCTACAAGTTCATCATCTGAATCAATCTTGATAAATGCAATTGGTTCATTGATGTTCAATACTTGTGGAGCAGCAAAGTGAACTGTCTTTGAGTCATTGATGATCAAGTCATTGGTATTATTAGCACCAACTTCTGATGACATCACTTTGCCATTGAATGTAATAGAGAAAGCGAGTGCTTTGTTTGACTTTGCTGTTGCATATACAGGGACAATCTTGCCACCATCATTTGTTGCAACAGGTGCACCAAATGCGATAGGTGATGAAGGCTTACCTGCAATAACTTTACCATATGATGGTATTGTGTCCCACAACCAAGGAAGTGAAGGAACTCTACCGGCATTATAGTGAAGAATCAAAGCAGCATCCAATGCTGTTGCTTCATAATAAATCAGACGAAGTGGACCTGCATCCGGAGGCAATGTTGTCAATGTTTCTGTAGAATCCCAAAGAATGCGGATACCGAATGTATCCATATCGATCGGACGCTTCCATGTTGTAACATCGGTCAAGTTGTCCCATGAACGTGAACTATAATAGTAGCGACCATTATGGTTTACGTCTGCATGATATGCATTTCCGTATTGAAGTGTGTCTTCTCTTAGAGAATCTGGCAAGCTACCATCATTTACCAACCAACGCATAACCAAGCGAGCATCATTAACTGTCACAAAACGATTTTGTGGCATGCCTGCATGCTTACGTGTACGGAGCTGTGTCAAATCAGCATCACCATCACCCCATGTAGGAACTACAAAGCGAGGAATGCCACGGAAGAGAATACGACGACCTTCTGATGAACCGGTTCCACCACTTGGGCGCCAGCCATCTGTCAATACTGTAGAAGTACGTGATGTTTGTGGTGCATTGTATGTCAAACCGTTTAAGTAGTCAGAAGAAACTGCAGGATTCATGGTACCAAGATTACCTTTGACACCAACTGAAGCACCTTTTACATTTACTTCAACTGCAGTTGTTTTTGTATTATTACCAACATCACCATATGCAAATTCAATAGCACCTGCATAGTTGTTTGGATAACGCTCATCAACACCTTCATAGAAGATTGCCTGGAAGTTTGCCACAGAGTTAGGCAATGTTCTGTCCATAACATTCAAATTCTTCCATTGAACTACCAAACGACGGTTTGGATATGAACCAACCACTACATATGAGATTTCAGAATTCATGTAGAATCCGTTTGCAGATGGTATTGTAGGTTCATTTCCAAAACGATAGATGTGATTACCCCAGAATGGAGCAATTACATTGAATGGATATGAAGAGCTGTTTAAGAACAAACCTTGTGGATTGTCATTAACGATGTGAGAGAAAATTTGTGGGTTGGAGAATGTTGTATAACCATTCACGCAAATCCACATATTGCTTTGTCTTTCACCACCGAATGTAAAGTTAAAGTTGAACCTGTCCATGTCGATTGTGTAATATCCATCATCTCTGTCAGATCCAATAAGGAAACGTGAGAAGAAGTCATTCGGATTGATCGGAATTGAACGCTGATAAGCTTCAAAACGAATTGTCTTCAAGGATGTACCTGATACAGGCCATGCTGTGCTCAAATCTTTTGAAGTTGAAGCTGTTGTTTGGTCTGACCATGACAAACCATTTACCCAACGAGCTTTTTCATCATCATTGATACCTACCGCTGCACCAACCGCGTCTGTTGCCAAACCGGTAAATGCACCATATGCAAATTCAAAATCTGCATGCTTATTGTAGTTTGCAAGATTGAAAGTAACATCACCGGGTACATTTCTTTCATAGAATGTAACCTGGAAACTTCCTACTCTTCTTGCATCATTCCCGTCATTCTTTACATTGACATTCAAATTTTTCCATTGAATTGTCAATCTTCTCTTTGGAGCAGAACCCCAAACTTTCCATGTTACTTCTGATGGAGTAAATCCTACATCAGAAGCAGTTCTTACAATGTGATTACCCCAATATGGAGCAATAACCATTGTATTGTTATCGCCTTTGAACAATTCAGATGGAACATTAGATACACCTGCAATGCTATTCAAAGCAACATATCCATTTGTAGTAACTTGAATGCTGTTGATTGTATTACCAGCATAGCTAATATCAAAAGGAACTTCATTATTTGGATTGCCGGAACCAACAGACAGTGAATAATCACCCTCATCATTTGTTCCATTGAAAACTATGGCATTACCACCTGTAACTTCCTGATATGGAAGATCCACGCGATAAGGAGCCAAATAATATGTGCTCAAAGAGTTTGGAGCAATACCGTAATCGATATACAGCTTACCTGAAACTACTTGAGGAGCATCAAATTCATCGAAAATTCGTTGAGCTGTTGCATACTGAGATGCGGAAGCAAGCAGTAGCGGCGCAGCAAGCAACGATATACATTTTTTTATAAAATTTCTCATTGTTGTCTCCATTATTGTACTCAGGATCGGCCCCCTCTCGGGAGGCCTACCCAAGTATTAAACTTATCTTGCTACTACTACATTTCTGATGACTACATCATTTCCAATTGTCAACTTAACAGTATAGACGCCGGGGGCAACAGGTGAACCATTGCTGTATCTTGTATTCCAAGAAACATTGGATGTTCCAACACCGAGGTCTGCATTGAATGTGTTGACAATATTTCCGAGAAGGTCAAACACTTGAACAGATACATTCTCTCTTGAAGAGGTGATTGCAAAGTTCACTGTTTCATTTGCCGGATTTGGATTTGCTTCTGATACCAAAGACTGACCCATCACTGAAGTTGGTTGATCTTCATTTACATTACTTGCATGATCATAAAGAATCACGAAAGAATTGATGAAGTCAGGCTTGATTGTAATCTTGAAGTCATCGCCTGTTGCTTCTGCATCGATCAAGGCGTTTTTCTTACCTGTACCGGTTGCCATGTCATACTGGAAGTAGTCGAATGAACCACCATCCATAATTCTCCATGAACCACCGCTTGGATTGCGTCTTGAATCAGTGCGTGAAGGAACAGTAGACATCTTCCATGTCAAGGTAATCGGTGTTGCCGGAGATGTGTTTCCGAGCTCCGCACCTGACTGGAAGCGTGCTTTATACATTGTAGTTGACTTATCACCACTTACCGCTGTCGGGAAGATATTGCGATGAATACCATTTGTTTTGATGATCGTCCAGCGAGCATCGAAAACATCCGTTGGTGGGAATGGAGGAAGTTCAAATTCACAATAATTTGCATCAAGTTTGCCTGCATCTGGTTCTTTTTCACCGGTTGTAGCATTTCTTGCTGTACCGAATGAAAGATCCTGATATGCACCTGCATTGTTTTGAACACGAATTATTGTCACAAAATCAGTTACATCAGAAACATTCACTTTGAATGTGTAGTAAGTTTGATCTGTGCCATCATCTGCTTTGATACGGATAGTTACTTTACCATCTGTGATCAAGTTTGAAGGTATGTTCAAAGGACCATTTGACTTGATTGTAATCTTATTGTTAAGCGCTGCTGCTGAATCAGGTTTTGAACCATTGATAACTGATGGCTCAAGTGTCAAATTGCCGATCGGAGGATCGATTGAAACTGTAATTGATTCTTTTGCTTCACTTGGAGTCTCACGAAGCAAATCAATATCACCAACCATGATCGAATCTTCATAAGATTCACCATTCGCGATGCAACGAATTGCAGGGGATGTAATGGTTCTTGGTTTATGATTTGTTTCTTCTACTTCAAGATTGATAACGCGAAGGTCTGTCAATCCACCTGCATCGGTGATGAGAACTGTTACCTTCTCTGCACCTGCTCCGATCCGTGGAGCATCTTTAACGCCGGGTGTACCATAGAGAAGACCGCTCTTAGGATTGATCTTCAACCATTTTGGTGTTGTTTTGACATTTGTTAGATCCCATACACCTGCTTCCGCAAAACATGGATCCTTAGGAACTGATGGTCTTGCTTCATCTGTATAAATCAGTTCGAATGTTTGTGTCTGACCGAAGTTAGGATCAAAGTATTCGATTCTCTTTGTGAAGTCCAACAATGCAGGATTGTAATCCAAATCTTCTTTCGCTTTTGGCAGACTTGTTGTTCTGATTTCCGGCGAAACATTGATAAAGATACGCTTAGTCAAATATGACACACCGCTATGGCCATCATTTACAACGATTGTGATTGTAGTGTCTGTATTCAATCCACCGTTTACTCTTGCTACAGCATCTTTTGGTGTGAGCATTGTAATTGCTTGAGCTCTTTGAACTCTTGCATTTAAATGACCCAATGTCGTAAAGTCAAAACCAAATGAACTTGGTTGACCTGTTGCTGTAAACAAATATGAATCTGCCATCCAGGATGGTTTGGTTTGTGACAATTCATCTGTCGCTAAATCATCGCTTGGACGAATTGCTTTTGATTCAAATGAGTATGATGTGCGACCGTAACGGAAGTCCCAGCCTTCTGCAATAGATGCTAGATCTTCTGCTTCGTCATCTGTTTCAAAGTCAACGAAGAATCTCAATGAGTCTGTTACGTTTGCTACGAATAAGTTTTGGCTAGCACCTGCTGCAGCACATGTAGCACTTGTAAGCAATGTTGGTTTGAATACCGGAGCACTGTCAATCACATGGATTGAGAAGCGATAGGTAATTCTTGTTGCATTGCCAAAGTCTACTGTATCCTGATTTGCAAAACGTGCATTTTCAGAATCATATGATTGTGCATGATAATATGATGGGTACAAGTATATGAACTTGGATACTACATTCTTTGTGAATGCTGCTTCTAGTTCTGCACCTGACAATGATGTTCCCATCAATGCATTCTTTGCTGCATCGGTAAGATTCAATGCTCTGATTGCATCTGTACCTCTGAAGTTAGGTGCCCAGTTTTGTGCTGTAACTTGTACATATTCACCACCTGGTACCACATATGGATTCGATGGCTTACCGAACAATGCGATACGGCCTGTTGCACCATAATATGGATGTGTATTTGCAAGTTCATTTGTCCATACAGTATCTGCTTTCAACCAACGGCGAATACCTGTAAGTTTTGTATTTGGATCTGTATCAGGTGTAAATGTTCCATTTCCATTTAGGAATAATGGTGTCCATGTGTACTCGAGTTGTGTGAAGATATTATTATCTATATTTCTCAAGTTCATTGCCCAACGTGGATCATACATCTTGTTTGAGTCAATAGCTGTGATAACAAAGATTGTATCACGACCGATTTTTTGACCTGCTGTAGATGCACGGTTATAGCTTATATCTTCATTAACAAAAACTTTGTCTTTGAACGATGTGAAGAACAATGGATTAACATTTGGATTAGCAACGCTTACTGCACTTCCTGTCCAAACCGGACCTGGAACTGAACCGTTGATGCGGAATGAGATACCTTTGTTGATAGCTTCATTCACTCCTTCTCTCCAAAGAACTGAACGTGAAACAACACGAATATAGTCGCCTGGGCGGACAGGCAATGAGTTGTAGTTTTCACCAGCATAATATGTTACTGCACCGTTTGGAATGGAAGCAGGCAATGATGCGCGGTTGACATACGTTACTCTGTCTCCACCATAATTATGTGTTCTGTCATCATCAAGTTGCATTTCCCATCTTCTGCTTCCAAGAGCTGCACTGTCTTCTGAAACAGGATTGTCAGCAATGAAAGGAAGAAGTGAATTTGTTCCACCATAGTTTACCAAACCTTCATAGAAGCGGCGAACGCGTGATGTTGTACCTGTTCTTTCTGCTGAGTCAGCAACAAAATCAACACGACCACGGAGATATTCACGAGGATATGCACCGTCATTGTCTGTTGTTTGTTCATCTGTCATCTGCTTCATGTTGACACGTACATAATCACCGGTAGAGTCATTGATAACAAAGAATACTGATTCATTCAATACCAATGGATCATCGTTATTTGTGTTGATGTCTTCACCATTATACTGAGCTCTCGACTCAAGGAACAATGGATATCCAATTGGATGTGTGAATTCGCCTGTTCTGTGATCGATTGCAAATTCACCTTGAAGCTTGCGCAATTCTTTCCAAAGAAGATTCACACCACCATTTTCATAATTGGCAGAATCTGTCGCAAATGGATCGCGAAGCATTCTACGAACTACTTTTCCTGATGATTGAGTAGCACTCAAAGGATATGATCTGAGTTTTGGAGGAATACCAACTGCAAAGTCTTCAATTGGTGATCTTCTACGAACTGAATAATCTGCTGTCTTGATGTCTGTCCCTTTATCGAACATGTCATATACCATACCTGACATCAACAATGTATCAGGTATGTCAGTGGCTTTGATTGGCTTATAATTATAATCCAATCCTGGTCGACCTTGTGAGTTTGTCGCATTGTAAACGAAAGGACCTTGCTGGGTTGACTGTTCATCTGTATATGATGCTCTATTTATAAAGCGAAGATGCGTATTACCATTTCCGCGTACAAAGAATGTTTCTTGTATCGCACCATTTGCAAAGCCTGGCTGAGCAGTTGGAAGGATTGTTGAAACATTTGCTTCAGTGCGGCCCCAGTAATTACCACGGAGTGTATCAACTCCACCATTACCGGTACCATAACCACCTGCCAATACACCTTTTGTATTTGGTGCATCAGGAAGACGAATCAAGAAACGTGCATCATTGCTATGAATAGCATTACCTGCTTCATGATAGCTTCTGAAAGGAATTGGACCAACGATTTCACCATAAAGAACTGCACCTGCGAGATCGCTTGATGCTAGATTCTTCCCAGATACAAGTGGACCTTCAATAAGATTTTGCGATCTTCCAATCTTAGAATGAGCAACGTTTCCTGTGATTAATGAGTGTTTGAAAACAAGTGCCAGTGCATAGTTGTCAGAGTAAACGGCCGCACCGGTAAATGCTTGATTGTTCTGAATACGAACGCGGTTGAACAAGATGGTATCTTTTCTGAAGAATCTATCTTTTACAACACTGTCGAGGATATAAATCGCACCACCAAGACCAATACCGTTTTCACGAAGTCCAGAAGGTGAAGGATTTGTGACATAACCTGGATGATAGCGCTTGACATCAATTATGTTTTCGCCGATTTGCGATGTACCTGAACCCATCAAACGTTCATCAGGATTGATATCTGCATTATTATTAATGAATCTTGTCAACATACGTACATCTGCAGGTACTGCAGCAACTTTTTTGTTGTTGAACATTGAATCATTTGAAACAAATGTTCCAATTTTGATTGTTCCATCTGCTTCAACTGTAAAGTTATCAGCATCTGAAATAAACATGCGGTCAGATGATGTCAATGGATTGATCATTGCAATCGCTCCACCTGAACCATTGATAACACTATTGTTTTCGAACAATGTACCTTTAACAAGGTTGAGATCAGCATTCAATGAATATAGAGCTCCACCGCCACGTACAAACTTCTTTTCTTCTACTGTAGGGTTGATGCCGATCGCACCTACACTATTATTGCGGAAATCACTACGTACGATTCTTACAACTCTCTGCCATGCCGGAACAGGTGGCTCAATGCTTGGCAAATGAATTGCAATCGCTCCACCGGAGAATCCTGCGGTGTTTCTGAGATAGTTGATGCTGAATCCTGGTCCATATGATTGTGCCAAAGGCAAGTCATTAATGAAACCACCGGCGCCATATGAAGTCATGTTACGCTTTGTATAAATTGCACCACCATGAGCGATAGCTTTATTGTCTTCGAAATCAATTCTACGACCATAATCTCTGATTCTAGGGAATCTTGAGTCAGAACCACCAACGATTGGTGAAGGACGTGGATCGGTATTACCATCAACATAGATAGCTCCACCTGAACTCGCTCTATTGTTCTTGAATTTTGTTCCCTGAACTGAGCTACCGCGGATCTGCAAACGACCATAAGTATTCTCATGGAAGATAGCTCCACCCAATGCATAATCTGCATTGTTTTTTGGAGACAAGAATGGTGTTTCCGCTGAGTTGTTTTCAAACTCACCATTGATGACCATTGATGTAAATGCACCAATGTACAATCCACCACCACGAGCACCGCGTGAACTTAATCTATCTTGAAGATTCAAAACTTTGTTGTTAACGAACTTTACATAGTCTTTCTCACCAAAACGGATTTTATCATTCAAAGGATTTAGTGTATTGATACGAATTGAGTCGTTTACACCAAGACCAATTTCGAGTCTTCTGTATTCATCATCAAAACGTCCACCAATATACATAGCGCCACCCCATGCCTGGTTTTTCCAGTCTGTGGGTTGTCCATCTGTTGAATCTACTTTTACTCTTTTGACTGTATTATCGGCAAGAATTTGACGTCCACCAACTGTCACTGTATCTACATAAGCAACAAGTGTGCGGTTATTGTCAAATGTTAAACGACGAATACGGCCAAGATAAACCGCGATACGTGGATCGTCTACTGATTGACGACGTGCATCATTTCTTGAAACCAATGGCTCACTTGAAGGAGCGCCATCTGTGTCAAGCATGTCCAAAACAACAATGCTGTCATTCTCACGAACAACAGATCCATCAGCATTTGTGATGTTAGGATTTTTGTCTGATTGATAGAATGTCAAACCCAAACCTGCTGTATCCGGATATGTACCTCTTCCATAAGGTGCCTGCACCATTTGAAGAGCTCCTCCACGGAAACGAGCCATATTGTTTAGGAATCTACAGTCAACCAACCATGTACGAACGGAGAATGATGTCAATGCACCACCAGATCCATTTGTCCACTTGAGTGTTTCTTTGTTCAAGACGATTGTGGAGTTTTTCAAAGCACCGGACAAACCGAGTGTATCATAGTAGAAACGATTGTCTACTGTGGTATCCTTACGGAAATCTTTGAAAGCCACATTTCTAAAATATGCTGCACGAGCGCCCGGCAATACAATGATATGTCCCCATTCACGAGAATAATCATTCACAGCTTGACCGCGGAAAACGATCTCTGACCGTGTGATGTTAGGTGAGTTTCCGCCTTTTCTCTTCCAAGGTTGGAAGCGAACGACATCATCGTTCTCGAACAAGCGTGATGCCATGAACATGATGGCGCGCTCTGGAGAGATAACGCGACCACCTGCAATTGCTCCCCTTTCCGGAGTATCATTGGTATTGCTCAAATTCGAAACCCCGGTTACATTACCAGATGCATTCTCATTTAGTGTCACGTTAAAAATCACATTGCGCTTACCATCCGCAATGCTCAACTCTGGTTTTGTGCCGATTGAAACAACACTATTACCCGTGTAATATGGGCTGTCGTTAAAATCAACACCTACCGCTGGAGCCACAGGGTTGTATGTGGCCGACATATCACCGTCGGCAATGATACGGCCACCGACAGAGTCGATCATCCTTCCATTGTCCAAAAACACAACTTCAGTTCCCGGCTCAATAAGCAGTGTACCGGCAATCATAAGAGTACCGTTGATCTGATAAATAGAGTCCTTCAAGAAGATGCGCACATCATTCGGCGCAATTCTTCCGGAAACTTGTACGCGCGGCTTTTGCGCATAACTGGTGCCAGCCATAAGCAATAAAGCGAATAGCATGGTACCCAGACGAAGCAAACGTCGCATAATACCTCCGTTTGTTAAATAATACTTTAAAACTGTATTGTATTTGTCATTTTTTGTCATAATTCAATCGTATAGACACTAATATCAGGTTAATTTAAATCAATTTTCGTGCCAACCAAGGCGGGCCAAGCCCATTTTTGCCTCATTGGTATAATCAGAGCCGGAATTCTTTGCAACAAGACCCTTCATGACTGTTATTGCTTTTTCTTTTGCAGTGCCCGAACCACCGGCCGATGCCTTCTCATAGTTCAAAGCCGCGAACAATGCATAACGCTCATATAATGGACTATCTTTTGCACCTGCAGCAGCTTCATATAATGTAGCTGCTTCTTCATAATTCTTCATTTCTTCATTGCATGCTGCCAATCCTGCCTTTCCACCTGCGCTGACAGTTTGATCGTCGCTTCCGGCCGCAGATTCAAAATATGGCATTGCTTCGGAATATTTGCCAATATTCAAAAGTGAAGTGCCTGCATACAAAGCAGAGAATGCACCTGCAGGCGTACCACCATATTCACTCACGATTGCCTTCAATCCTATGACCTTTCCACCACGAATTGAACGAGCAGGATCGCCATCCAGAGCTTTTTGGAATTGACCAGTCTCATAATACGATGATATTCTAGACAGTGCAGTCATGGCTTCTTCATTCGTTGTTTCCTGCATTCCGGAATAAAAATAATATCCGAAACCTATCGCAAGAATACCCACCAACACATATCCAAACATCTTAAGCTTGGCAATCAATGCATCTTGCTCAGGAATTTCTTCTCTCACATTCCAACCATTTTCGGTTGTTTCGATTGTTGATTCAATTTCTGACATAATATCGTAAAGCTTTTGAATTCATATTGTTACTGCGCGCCCGAAGGGAGTCGAACCCCTAACCTTTGGAACCGGAATCCAATGCTCTATCCGGTTGAGCTACGAGCGCAACATACTAAACAGACTCCTAGTAGTCGGGCAAATATATGTTTTTTGGTGGATAATACAACGAAATTTAATGCAGCAAGTTTTGAGTTGTGATTTCACCCTGAAAAAAATGTTGATTGTGGAAAAAAGTGTCAGATTTATTTCACAGTGTGAGATACCTTTCCCTATTCCTTCATCACATCTTCTTTAGACGAAAAAAGCCCGACCCAATTAAAAGACAGGCTTTACTATATGGCTTTTTCTTTAATAATTCGCGGTTTTTACAATTTCGTTTTTGATATCGGCAAGATTTAACAGAATTGCCGCTTCAAGTGATTTGGCAAAGCCGACCGGAACATCCTTGCTTGCCACTCTGCCTACCGGTGCATCAAGAATTGAGAAAAGCTCTGAAGTGATGCTTGCCGAAATTTCTCCTCCGATTCCACCTGACAAATAATGCTCATGCGCAATGACAACCCTATTTGTCTTTCGCACAGATTGAAATACGGTAGTTCTATCCCATGGTTTGAGTGATCGTAAATCAATCACTTCACATGAGATACCTTGCTCGGCAAATAATTCATCAGCCGCTTTCATTGCCATGTGAATTGTATTGCCATAAGATATTAATGTTACATCGGTGCCTTGACGACGAATTCTTGCTTTACCGAATGGCACGATGAAATCATCTCCGGGAAGTGATGTTGAGCTTGGTCTGTAATTGTAAAGAAACTTCGGCTCAAGAAACATTGTCACACCACGTGATCGGATGGAATTACGCATGAGTCCAATCGCATCGTCTGCGAATGCGGGGCAAACAACTCTGATTCCGGGTATCGCTGCCAAGAGTGCATCAAGATTTTGAGAATGATATAATCCGCCTTGAATATATCCACCACTGGCTAGACGAATCGTGATATTGGGAGAGAATTGTCCGCGATTTCTCCAATAGTCATGAGAACATTCAATCAATTGCTCCATTGCAGGCCAAAAATAATCAGCGAATTCAGCGCCTTCGACAACCACGCGAATATCATCGCGATATCTCGAGAATCCATTTGCAGTTCCTACGATATAATCTTCGGCAATCGGAGCATTGAAAATTCGATCATTTCCGAATTCATCCAACATGCCTTTGGGAACATTGAAAATTCCTTGCTTATTCACCGAAGCAACATCTTGACCCCACAAATAGGTATGTGGATTTTTTTGGAACTCCTGCTTCATCGCAATATTGATTCCTTCACGGAATGTATACTGCTGAGCATCAGGATCATTAACAAAATTATATTCCGAACGATCGTCATAACCTACTGCATCTTCCGGCATCAGATAATCAAGATAACTCGAGCCAGATGGATCGGGCGCTATTTCGGCTATGTCTGCGGCTGCAAAAATCGCCTGCTTGTTTTCTTCTTCGATGGCAAGCAATTCCTTCTCTGTTGCTAGCTTCTTTGCTAGTATCGCATTCCTGAAAGCAGGAAGTGGATCTCTTTCTTTCATTTCCTGAATTTCTTCCGGTGTGCGATACAATTCATGATTATCGGAATTGGAATGAGAACCTATGCGGTCGCAATCTGCATGTAGAAATACAGGACCCGCACCGGACAATGCATAATCACGTGCCTCCTTCAATGCACGATACGAATCAAACACATCGCGTCCATCACAATTGATGATCTTCAAGTGTTTGAATCCTGTGAAATTGTCAGAAACGACAAGGTTTGCTGTTTGCTCATGCAATGGAACCGATATTCCGAACTTATTATTCTGAATGACAAATATCACCGGTAATTTTTCACGTGATGCACCATTCACAGCTTCATAGAAGTACCCTTCGGAACAGGCGGAATCACCTCCGGAATAATACACCACTTCATCGCCTTTGAATTTCTTCACTGCTCTTGCCAATCCCGCTGCATGCAATGAATGATTGCCTGTACATGATGAAACATTTTGTATGCCGATTGATGGTTTTGCGAAGTGATTGCTCATGTGACGTCCACCACCTGCAACATCACCATCCTTGCTCAAGCCATTCAAAATGATTTCTTCAATCGTGATCCCACCGGAAAGGGAAGTCATCAAATCACGGTAATAAGGAAAGAGGTAATCTTTGTTCTGACGGAAGATTTGTCCGAGAGCTATTTGTATGCCGTCATGTCCGGCACATGGAGCATGATATGACCAACCTTTTGCCATCTTCAAATACAAAGCAGCTTTCTCATCCAAGCGTCTACCAAGATGTTGCAATTTGTACCAAGACATGATGGTTTTCTTGTCGAACCCTTTCATGTCAAATGTGCTGAACTGACCTTTCTTAACAGATGATTTTTTTGCTATGGGTTTGGCTATTGTCTTTTTCACAATAGCTTTTTTCTTCGAAGTAGGTGATGATTGCGTTTTTTTCGAAGCGACAGTTTTCGCTTGAACTTTTTTCGTGCTCGAGGTTTTCGACTTCATCTTGGATTTGGTGGCAGTCTTGGCCATACTATTTTCTATCCTGTATTTGAATTCTACATATTGTTCAATCAGACATAAGTCAACCAGCCATGTTCATCTTTTCCATCTTGTATGATGGCATAAAATGCCTGCTGTATGTGCTTAGTCACGGGGCCAACTATTCCATCATTCACCGAAATTCTATCAACAGAACGAACCGGTGTGATCTCAACCGCAGTTCCCGTAAAGAAAATTTCATCCGCGGTGTATAACACTGCTCGAGGAACAGTTGTTTCTCGTACTTCATATCCAAGGTCTTTAGCAATGGTAATTGCAGTATGTCTGGTGATTCCTTCCAAGATGGATGATGACATCGGCGGTGTGTAAATCACGCCATCATTCACAAAGAAAATATTTTCACCACTGCCTTCTCCAACATTTCCATTTATATCCAATCCGATGCCTTCGGAATAACCATTCATGATTGCTTCCATGCGAATCAATTGCGAACTCAAATAATTGCCGGATGCTTTGGACACCGCAGGCAATGTATTGTTATGCAATCGCTGCCAGGAAGAAACACAAACATCAACACCATTGTCTATTGCCTCTTTTCCGAGATATACACCCCATTCCCAACAAGCAATTGACACATCAATTGGACAGTTAAGGGGATATACTCCGAGATTTTCATAACCGCGATAAGCGATTGGACGTATATAGCAAGATTCCAAACCATTTTTGCGAACAAGTTCTTTTGTTGCTTCGCACATTTGATCAATGGTATATGGCATCTCACCACGATACAATTTCACGGATTGCTGAAGTCTTTTCAAGTGCTCACGCAATCTGAAAATTCCTGTGCCATTGGGTGTTTTATAGGCACGAATTCCTTCGAACCAACCCGAGCCATAATGCACGACATGTGACAATACATGAATGGTAGCTTTGTCCCAATCAACAAATTCGCCATTCATCCATATATAAGGGGTTTTAGGAAGTGCCATGTGTATCTCACTGTAAATGTTGTGTGAGCAATTCATTCACCAATCTGGGATTTGCTTTGCCACCGGAAGCTTTCATCACTTTACTAATGAAATATCCCATCAAATTATTCTTGCCTGAACGGTACTTTTCAATATTTTCTTCTTCACCTTCAAGTGCGGAAAGTACAATTCGCTCAACCTCTTCGCGGTCAGAGATCTGCATCAATCCTTTTTGCGATACATATTCATTTGGAGAAATTCCGGTTGAAACATATTCCGCAAACACTTCCTTCGCAATCTTGCTGCTGATTTTCTCATCGGCAAACAAATCAACTATTTCTGCAATGGCCTTCGGCTGAATCATCTCTGCTTGTGTAATGCCCACTTTGCGATCAGACAAAATCTTGAGAATCTCAGTCAAAACCCAATTGCTTACAAATTTATAACGCTCTTTACTCTGAACTGACAATAGGGAACATGTATATTCAAAAAATAATGCTAAATCCTTATCCTCAGTCAAAATTCCCGAATCATAACCGGGAATTCCATAGTGTTGTTGCAAACGTAATTTCATGGCAAGAGGCAATTCCGGCAATTGATCCTTTTGATGGGCAATCATCGTTTCTTCTATGCGAACATATCCCAGGTCCGGCTCCTGAAAATAACGATAATCATGGGCTTGTTCCTTTGATCGCATTTCTTTGGTACACTGTTCAGAAGCTTCCCACTGCATGGTTACCTGTCGAACCTCGCCACCGGATTCAATCAAGGCAATATGGCGCTCAATTTCATAGGATATGGCTTTTTCAACATTTCTAAAACTGTTGAGGTTTTTTATCTCCGTCTTGGTTCCCAAAACGGAATTTCCCTTCAAACGAACCGATACATTCGCATCACATCGCAATGAGCCTTCTTCAAGATTTCCATCGCAAATGCCAAGATATCTCACCAGTTGCCTCATCGTCACCATATATCGATATGCCTCTGCCGCTGATCGCATATCCGGCTCACTGACAATTTCCAAGAGTGGCATTCCTGCACGATTAAAGTCGACCAATGTGTCTATGTCTATGTCATGCAACGACTTACCGGCATCTTCTTCCAAATGTATCCTCGTGATGCCTATCTGCTTCATGGAACCTTCTTCAATTTCTATGGTTACATTGCCTTGATAGCAAATCGGATCATTGAATTGTGTTATTTGATATCCTTTCGAAAGATCAGGATAGAAATAGTTTTTACGAGCAAAAGCTGATATCGGTCTAATGGAACATTGTGTTGCAAGTCCAAGCAAAACAGCCATTTCCACATGTTTTGTGTTCAGCACGGGTAATGTTCCGGGATGCCCAAGACATATGGGGCATACCGTGGCATTGGGAATATCGCTATATCCGGCTTTACAAGAACAAAATGCCTTCCTATTTGTCAATAACTGTGCATGCAATTCCAACCCGATGACCGGCTCATATTTTGCAAGTATTTCAGGAGATATGTCGGGCATGCAAAAAATTGGCAAAGAAATGGTGAAATGAAAATCAAGCATCTGTGAAAAGACGCATGGAAATTACCGCAAAATTAGTTTTTTTTACGCATATTTGCGCCCTCACTGCGCAATCTTGTCTATTTACCACTAACAAAATAAAAGTAGAAGCCCTATGTTTTGGACACCTGAACTTGCATATACGCTCGAAGACGCTCCGTGGCCTGCAACCAAAGATGAATTGATCGACTATGCAGAAAGAACCGGGGCACCATCCCAAGTATTGGAAAACCTCTATGAATTGGATGATAATGATGAATTGCATGAAGGCATAGAGGATCTCTGGCCGGAATTCGAGAACAATAATGATACATTGTTCTTTGATGATGAAGATGAAGACAGTTATTATGACTGATCTGATTATCCAGAACTTTATGCTACTCACATTTCATGGGTGAACCACAGAGAACTTTATGCAGAAGATTTTTTCAACAATACGATTCATTCTATTCTTCTGCTGTCTTATTGCACTCTGTCAAACATTGTCAAAAGGCGCGGAAACGCGCCGTTTTGCTTTAAAGACCATTCGCATCTATGGGAATGCACACCTCTCCTCACAGCAAATTCTGAATGCTTTGAACATCACATTGCCAACTGAATTGGAATTGAATCACAATTTGGATTGGAATGATGTGTTCACACCCGAATTATACAAACGATATTATCCGGAAAGTAAATCGGGTAAGATGCGTGTGGCATTGGACTCTGTAACATTGATGAACAGAGTGGAGGTGCTGGAGAATTTGTATCAAAGGAAAGGGTATTTCGATGCGGATATACAATTGATGATTGATATCGATACAATGGGGCTTGGCATACTTGATGTGATATGCAGGGAAGGAAAGCATTATTCTTTGACGGATTTACTAATCACAGACACAACTCTTTCCAAAACGATTCCATGGAATATGATACAAGACGACTTTCAAAGTCGGCTTCCTCGGTTTTATGATGAAGACAGTTTAAATGCAATGCTCAACTATTCATTCCAAAAATTGCTCGAGAGAGGATATGCATTTTTGGAATATCGGATTGAGCAGATTTTGATTGACACCGTCGAAAAAAAAGCCGTGTCTGTCATTCGCATGATGAATCCTGAACGATTTAAAATCAATGATATCACATTTGAACATGTCTCTTCCGGTGGAAGTATATTGCAAAATGATCTTCTCAAACGTTTGCTGTTCATAAAACCCCAAGATTGGCTATCTCCACAGGCAGTGAATCGTTCAAAGAATCAATTGATTGGCTTATCGTTTTTTTCTGAGGTATCAGAAAGCAAAAAGAGGATCATCACGAATACAGACACATTGGCAAATGTCTCCTATATCTTGAAATATAAAAAGCCCGAGGAAGTGGTATTCTCCGTTTTTTTGAACCGCACAACGATGGATAACTTCCTTAACATGGGTTTAGAAGCTTCATATTCAGACTTGCTTGTTTCAGAAACGGGAAATTCATTTTCCATTTTCTCTCGTTTGCTCGCTCAGGACATTTCTAATACTGTGTTCTCCACCCAAAGGGGTTTGGAATTCGAGTATTCAATCGGTACGAATTTCAATCAACCATTCGCATTTTTTCTTGGTGAGCAAAGAGTGCCATTGACATATTCAGCACAAATATCACTAAGAAATCTTCCCACCGGATTGAAATTGCTCACACCTCTTTTGCGTGTTTCAAACTTCAATACTTTTCCGGAATGGACTCTTTTTTCGAATCTCAATTTTGATGCAACATTGGACTTTACGCGATTAATCAATTTTACTCTGGATGAAACAGATCCCAATGATCCATTATATCGCCTGATTGCTCCATATATATCTCTCACGGATTATTATAAGGACTCACCGTTTAGCCCTGCATCATTCACATTGGGCATGACATTGACCGGAGACAGAAGAAATTCAGTCATTACACCTTCAAGCGGATATTTCTTGACACTTCCCCAAATTGAGTATTCACCTGATGTGGGCTATTCACATTTTCTACGCGTGTTTTCTCAATTTCATACATTCTCTTCTTTGAAGAGAAATATTGTGTTTGCAACAAAATTGAAAATCGGTCATATCATCAATTGGGGATTTTCGGATCAAGACAAATCAACGCCTCCATTCGAAAAGCATTTCTTTGCAGGCGGAGCCAATTCAGTTAGAGCATGGCCTTCACGTGGATTGAAAGATGCACAATCTTCGATTGATGATTCATTGGCAAGTAGAATCACCGAACTTTCAGCTATCATAGGGTCAGCAAGTTTGGTTGAGGGTTCAATTGAATTGCGCTATTCATTTCCAAAGCCCAAAGGCATCGCTGAATTCTGGGCTGATAAAATAGCACGTTCCGGATTGGTTCTGTTTTTTGATTGGGGTAATTCATTCAATCGATTGACGCCAACAACATATAATCTTGCAACTGTCGGTAGAGTTTTGAATCCTGCCAATTGGGGATATGGATATGGAATAGGTTTTCGATTCGACACACCCGCGGGACCATTCCGATTGGATATGGCATTTCCATTCTATGATCCGAATTCCGCAACATATCGTGCTCCTCAATTTTCGACTGCACAATATCATATCGGATTGGGTCATGCATTTTAATTCAGACACAACAATCTGCTCACTTATTACTCCTCCGGGATTGAGCGGCATTGCGATGATCCGCTTGTCCGGTCCACAAGCATTTTCAATCATTGACAAACATCTTCATACATCTATTTCAGAAAAAGAATCCCACACGATATCTTATGCGGTGTTTCAAGACCATGAATCACCTATAGACACTGTCACCATATTCAAATATGTCGGACCTCATTCCTATACTGGACAAGACACAATTGAGATCGGATGTCATGGTGGATATATCGTTCCAAAGCGAATCATAGAATTATTGATTTCATCCGGAGCAATTCTTGCCGAACCGGGTGAATTTACATTGCGAGCATTCTTGAATGGCAAGCTTGATTTAACGCAAGCGGAAGCCGTTAATGATATTATACATTTGCAATCACCTGCGGCTTTGGAGTGCGCATCAAAACAATTGATTGGTTCTTTTTCAAAAGAATTGTCAGCATTGCGCGATGCAACGGAACGTTTATTCAAGTATTTGATTCTCGATTTCGATTTTTCACAGGAAGATATTGAACTTGTACCCAAAGAACGATTGATTTCCGAATTGCAAGCTTTGTCATCAACAGCAAAGAGATTCATCGAAAGTTTTGAGACGGCTAAAACATTGCGTAGCGGACATCAAGTATTATTGCTGGGTTATCCAAATGCAGGTAAGTCTAGTTTATTCAATGCGGTGCTGGGATATGCACGTTCCATCGTCAGCGATGTTCCGGGTACCACACGAGATTTCGTCGAGGGCTCGATGATCATCGATGGAATACATTTCACATTGATTGATACTGCAGGAATACATGAACATACCTCTGATGCCATAGAGATTGAAGGCATCGCATATTCACTTTCTCTGATCAAGAGAGCAACCATCATTCTTATCATCAATGATATCACTTGTGGTTTAAATCATTCACAATCTTTGATGGATCTCGTAATCAAAGAACATCCGAAAGCTCAAAGAATATTGGTGCATAACAAATGCGACATTCATGATATAGGCATTCCTGAAAGTGATGCATTATTCATATCTGCAAAACAATCTCATGGTTTGGAAACCATTGTTGATGCTCTATCAACAACCGCGAAACAAACAGATACGCATATTGCATTCTTGCTGAATGATAGGCAAGCGCATCTTTTGCAGGAATATATACATGCCATTGAACAAGCATTGCAATTGACTCAACAGGGTATGTCAACCGATGTATTGGCCATAGAATTGCGCTCGGCACTCGACACGGTGGGTTTGATACTTGGCACGATTTACACAGAAGACTTATTAAACGATGTATTTGCGAGTTTCTGTATTGGGAAATAATTACAATCAATAAAAAAGCCTGAACGCTCTGTCCAGGCATGTTCTATAGTTAATAGTCATAATCAGAAACAGGGCGTGCTTCTCCATGGATAATCATAGTTTGTAAGTTCGTGGTCAATGGTATAGGTAAACTTCTTTCCATCCTTCTTTCTTGTATAATATACATATACCCAATTCCCATCAAACTCCAGTTCATATGTTCCATTGTGAGCTCCTTTGTAGAGCTCATGATACACATCTGTATGTGCTCTTCCTTTCGAATATTTCGTTTTTATAAACTTTAGAGGTATGTACTCAGTCTTTCCTTTGTATAATAAATGACTAGCTCTACCCTCTTCAGGAAAATACACACTGAATCCATTATTAGGATTTTTATCATTCAAAAAGCACATGAAATATGGATCGGCATTCATTGCCGTGATTTGAAGTAATACCAAGCATAAACTAATAAACAATACATTCTTCATTGTTGATCCTATTTGGTGTTGATTGCAAAATGTTAACGAAAGGAAAATACTATGTGTGTTCCCGTCGATGACTCAATTCCATCGCAGCCAAATATATGGAAACTATTGAGTTATTATAAGGTCAAATCCACTTGGATGCTTAATGTCATACTACATAATATGCCTCTATTCACCCCTGATATCCATTAGCAATGCCTATACTTTCGGCCTCACAAATCTTTTCAAAATCTTTTGTCCTTCCTGCTTTGATTGGTTTGATTTGCGGAGTTTCTATAATTGCTCTGTTTTTACCCTTGTATCGGACAACTGAATAATGGGTATTGGATAATCTTTCCCCAAAGTGAATCCATACATAGCTTCTTCCATTGGTATTGAGTGATAGAAAGTAACTTTTTTTGTTGCACCAAAATTAAAAACGCCCTCACTTTAAAAGAGAGGGCGTTTATGTTTCATGTCGCAATAAGTATTAACGTATGATGAGTTTATGTACGCTTAATACTCCGGATTGATCAATTGATTTAACTGTGTACAATCCTGCCGGCAAATTGGAAAGTGTAATTGTCTGCTCTTGTGACTCGATAACTTTTTGACCACTGACAGCAAAGATTTCTACGTTCTTTACTGGATCACTGAAGTTTAATGTGCCACCATGTTGTATCGGATTAGGATAGAGCGCAACACTTGATGTATTTTCATTGATTCCTGTTGTTGTACCGGAAAAATAGATGTTGTCAACAAATGCGATACCTGATCCAAAAGGTGTTGATGTAAAGATCAATTGACTCAAATCCTTCAAACTCTTCAATCCTGCATCTGTAAAATCCTTTAATGGAATTGCGATGCTGTTCCATTGATTTGCAATAAGATTAGCGTTAATATTGGCTTCTGAATCACCATTTGCTCCACCAAATCCGTCACCCATAAAGCTTACAAGCTTCACATTAAACACCGTGATATTTGGGGACCATACATCCATATGCATGGTTGTCATGGCGGATGCATCAACTGGTTTTTTTACTGTTTCTATGCCATTAAAGCCAAGATTAGTGTATTTCAATGTAGCATTGCCTTTGATGGTAGTAGCTTCAAATGTTGCTTGGCTCCAATCTGTTCTCCATGTATCCACTTCAACATTTGTATATGCATCACTGTACATTGAAAGTACAGTAGTTGCTGTTGGAGTTGGAGCAGGATTTTCAGGAGATGCATAGAAATAAGAAATTGTATATGTAGCAGTTGTTGTTCCATTACCTGCTGTTACCAATACAGTAGCATCGCCGGGAACTGCTGTTGCTTGTGTTATTTTAGTAATAGTTGCATTGGCATCATTCGTTGTTGCAAGCGTGATTTGAGGTACAGCTCCTCCGCCTGGAACACCATAAGAATATTTTAATGCACTTGGCGCAAATCCAGGAATTTGATTTCCATCTACTTTTAACTCTTTCAGTGTGGCATCTTCACCGGAAGCTGCCGGCTTTTTCCAGAAATAGATATTATCTAGATAAATGTCTGAAGGAGATACACCTGCCTGACCATCAAACTTCAATTGAATAACTGATTTCCATGACATTCCTGTAAAAGCAGATTTTGGCAAATCAACACTGCTCCATTCTCCGGCTTTCAACATAACATCAACCAATACTTCGCCAGGTCCATTACCGCTATTGTCGATTGGTGTGAATTTTAAAACTGTGGCATTGTTTGTCCAAACATCAATATGTACAAACTCCATTTCTGATGCATTCTGAGCATTCCCTTCAAATCCTGTTCCTTGATAATTGAAATTGGTATATGCCATTGCCACATCACCCGTACCGGGATCATAAGCAGGATTTACAGCTCCAGATTGACCCCAATTGGGATTAAAATTTACGCCGGTTATACCTGCATATGCACCACCATAAATTGAGATGACATCTGCAGCATTTCTGGTTGGAGGGGTTGGCGGGCTGTTTTTTGGCTGGGCATTAAGACAAACAATATTCAAAAACAAGCTGATAAGAAGTACGGTATGTTTCATAATGATAATTTGAATGAGTGAAAAAACACAGAACAATAATATTTACAAATATAGATATATCTACATATATAGAGATATTCCGTTAATATTTTGTTAAAGCTCACCTCGCCTTTTTACGAGTTCTGCTTTTATATTGCGGGCTTTTTCTTCATTCAAATCATAATTCCACATAACGATTATCGCTAATCCTGCAGTCAAAGACGGGATAATGATGTCTGCTAACCGTAAATTGACAATTGTTTCAGGGGTTTGGATAGCAGCTCCGCCTTCAAATCCTATTACTTTCAACACCAAACCACCCAATACCAAAGCCAAACCTTGACCTAGTTTTACCATCCACCAATAAATTGCCCCGAATGTGCCCTCTTTTCTGGGCATACCATTATGTAATTCATCTAGGTCGCAGACATCAGCTGTCATAGACATCATCAGGGTGAACAGTCCTCCAAGACCAAAGGAGAGAAATGGTATAGGTAAGAACATCAGCCATAGATTATCAGGATTGAATCCCCACCATTTGAGAACATATCCAATAATAGATATTCCAGTCGAAAGTATAAATGCTGTTCGTTTTCCCCATTTATGGGACATCCACGTAATGATAGGTATAATCAAAAAGGCCGTTGCCATTGCCCCAATAGTTGAAAACCAAGCAGGCCAATTGCCCGCATTTTCAAAACTTCCATTGAATAAATAATAGACGATGATGAAGAAGCTAAATGAAGCAACCATTTGAAATCCATTAAACACAAGAAAGGTTGCCATGCATAATTTCACGAATGGAACATTCTTAAAAATCAATTTCATATTGGTCCACAACCCTTTCATGTTTCGTATGAGATTCCGTAGGGTAATGGTATCACGATTCGTTATGGCATCTTGATTTATTTCGCGACAGAATATTGCAGGTATAATACCAAGAATCAAGCAAGATAGACCAACCCAAATCGACAGATTTCTGACAGCAATAGCCTGATTTGAATATAGATCCGGATCAGCAATCATCACCCAGAGCCAAGGCACTATCATCCAAGCAAGTTGGCTAATTGTTTGAGAGAAACCCATGAGTCTTGTTCGCTCTTTATAATCGGAAGTCATCTCATATCCCAATCCAATCAAAGGTGTAGAATAGATTGTGTTACCTGTTAAAAAGAGCAAAGAGAAAACCATGAAGTACCAAAAGTTATAGGATTGGGAATTATCTGCATATAACTGCCATAAACAGGCAAACAATAACCCGCTTGTGATTGCTCCGATAAAGATATATGGTCGCCTTCTTCCCCATCTTGAGGTTGTATTATCTGAGATATATCCCATGATGGGATCTGTTATAGCATCATATATTCTGGGTATACCACCTAAAAGCCCTGCCAAAAATGGATCCATTCCAAAAGTGGTCATTAAGAAAAAGGAAAAGACACCCAAGGCGCCGGGAAACAAATTGTTGACCAAATGTCCGGAACCAAATGCTGCCTTTTGAATGATTGGGATACGAGTCAATTTTTGTACTTCTGTCATGATCACTCTTAAGGATGGGTAAAGAGAATTGTTTGTAAGGCTTGTTTGCTGATATCCACATATACAGTTGTAGAATTCACTGACACTTGGAGCGAATGTTCCGAATTCGATGGATTGAATGCA
This sequence comes from Ignavibacteria bacterium, assembly GCA_016873735.1. GTDB lineage: Bacteria > Bacteroidota > Ignavibacteria > Kapaibacteriales > UBA961 > UBA961. The sequence goes on from VGWD01000004.1 coordinate 61,536, forward strand.
ATCACTACAATGGATCCATCAGGATTTTCTGCAGCCACAACCATGATATCTTTATTGGAGCAAGTATTTTTAATGATATAAGAACCGGGTCTTATATACTTGCTAAAATGCGACATGATATAATACAGTGGGGTAAAATATACCTCATCTTTTTTTGTATCAACAATCACCGGCGCGATACACCAATTCTTGAACCAATTTGGTCCGCCATGCGTATCAAGAACCATATTCCAATCTATCCAGCCATGCACATTGTTTTGCAAACAACCAATGATATCTCGAGCATATCTATATGCAGGTACATATTTTGGATGCAGATGCTTTTGATCTGCCGGCGCCCAATCCCAACCCCAATCTGTTGCTTCTTCTCTCCAATACCAAGCATCATCATTCCAATGTGGAACTTCGGCATCAATACATGCCTCTGTTTGTATCAGATATTTAGTGGGTGCTTTTGCAATTGCATACTGCAATTCTTCCGGAAAATACTCAACCGTGCTTTCATACCAATGAATAGCGGTACCAGCAAAGTATTTGGATGATGAAGCATTTTTGTACATCACATCCACCCAGTCTTTGAGTCCTGCTCTATTCTGATCATATCCTAGAATATTGACATGACCTAATCCTTCAGCTTCCAGTGTAGGGCCAAGTTGATATTGAACAAAGTCAGTCATTTCCTGAGGAGTGAATAGCATGCTTTCCCAATTATTTCCATTACCATGTGGTTCATTGATGACAGTTATTCCCCAAATAGGAATTCCATTTTCTTCACATGCTTTGATATACTTTGCATAATACAATGCCCATGTGCTTTTGTATTGATCTAACAGCTTTCCTCCAACCCAATCATTATTATCTTTCATCCAAGGTGGGGCAGTCCAAGGAGAGGAAATCAATCTAAAACCATCGGAAGATATCTTTTGAGCGGATTTTATCATTGGAAATACATCATCAATATCCTTTTTCAATGAAAAATGTTCAAGTAAAGTATCATTTGGTACCATTGCATATGCATAATGTCCAAGCGAGAAGTCACATGAATTGATATGCGTTCTTGTGAGTGAATATCTAGCACCTTCATCTGAAAAGTATGCTCTCATTATTCTTTCTCTTTGCGTTTCACTCATTGATTTCAACAATGAAGCAGATGCTTCCGTGAATGATCCACCAAAACCAAGAATGTTTTGAAATCTCTTCTGTGGGTTAATGCTGATTGAAACATCGTGAGATTTCTGAGATGATTGTGCAATATTTCTCAATGCATTGCCGGATGCAGATGTTTCAAAAATGTGCACAATGTATTTTGAATTTGTATTTGCACACATTGACATTGAAATAGGGTAAATAAAGTAGATAATTACAAGAGGGACAATTCTACACAGAGATATAATTGGAGCTTTCATTCACTTATACCCGATGAATCTATTGTCACATGTACTAGCCTGATCTGACCATCTCTGGAAAAAATGCTCTTGCTTTGAGTAATGTTCAAAAACATATGTTTTGATACTTCAATCGAATCATCGTACATGACAATCTTGACTTCATTTCTTTTACCAAACGAATATATAATTGGAGTTTGACAAATGGTGAAGAATAGGGAACCGGATGAAATCTGTACTCTTCTTTGTACACCATGAACATCCGTACACATGATATCTTGATCTGAATTGACAACATCATTCTCAGTAATCATGCTTGGTACAAAATGTATAGATCCATTTGAATAGTATACTCCCAATTCTCTCATCCTGCAAATCACATCTTCTTTCACTTGCCCTGTCATACCTGGTTGTTGCGCGCCTTTTCCTAATGGTGTATGAGAATATGGATCAGTCGGAAATGCTCCATAATTCAATGGAGACTTATGAACACCGATGCCTTCACATATTTGAACATAATGATGTCGAAGTCTATAAATGACTTCTCTGTTCGCATTATCAGCAATTGCTGCTGCATGAATTTCTTGTACAGCATATCTCAACTTAGAAACCATATGCCAATAAATCGAACCTATTCCTTCATAAGCAAAGAATGCTCCGGATCTCCCAGTAAATTGTTTGTGATGAAACACAGATTCATACAATTCTATAAGATACATTTCTTCGGATCGTAAAAGCTGATGATACTGTTCCTCAAGGGCATACAAAGCTATTTGAAACTCTCGCACATTTGTCAATTCACCTGCAAAATGATATTCTCCATGTTTATCTTTTTGGATAATATCATCATTACCATTCACGAGTAATCTGAGCAATAAAGGTGAAGATTCAACTTTTTCTTTAGGGACACTATTCTTTTCTAAAAATTTCGGAAGTGTTTTTATCGGATATAGCATATAGCTCTGTTGATCTTCTCTGTATAATGTTCCATCTCTTAATGCGTCCAATACCTGCAAAGCTTCTTCGGGTGATATAACACCCGAACTCAATACTGCCACTTGTCCTTCAAGCATTTCCGGTAAATGTGTGATGATTGCCAAATCAGAATCCTGAGTCAACACATTATATGCTTGATACAAACCATCTTTTCTCTTATTGATTGCAATTGTTTCTCGAAGATGTTGTAAAACAGTATGTAGGAACTGTCTTAACTCATCAAATGTCAATACCGTCTTATTACATGAAAATGAATCTGAATATATATGATCACGATATGTACTGGCATTATTACCAAGCATATCCATGATGATTTTTCTTGAGTGTTCTTTATTGATTGAATCTGTAATCCCATCTGAATTGAATATCGCAGACATAGAAATGAAGTATTTATACAGTTCACTTGAGATTATACATTGCGTAGTAGTACTTTTTTGAAGCACCTCTTGGAAGAATTCTAAAAATCTATGTAGATAACACAGTGTGACCATTGACACACCATTTCCGACCAATGCATTGTTTGCATCATTCCATTCCGGTCTTTGCGTATTCATCCATATTCCACCACCCGGAACATAATTGGCAAGTCGAGCAAATATGGTGGCAAGCACTTTCTCAACGAAATGTACATGATGAATTTCTCCTTTCATGTTCTTTAGGAGTGCACCATCAGAACCAATCCTTTCAATTTCCTTTAAGATTTCAGCATGTTTAGCACCATCAAAGTCTATGGTACTTTTAGGGTTTTCAATGATATGTGTATATGATTTGATTGTATATGGAACATGTGCATATGCAAAGCCATCCATTTCGAGTAGAGCTTGTAATTTTTCTGGTTGTGTATCTCTCAATAATTCCAAAAGTTTTAAGAGATAGATGATTTGATGATCTCCCCAGTATCCGATATAAGACCATGGATTATGATCTTCAATAGTTTCCCATTCAAATCCATGTTTTAAAACTCTATATGGATTATATCCATCAAAAGTGGATGCATTCAAGAATTTACGAATCATCCCTTCAAGAAATAGTGGATATGAATGCGCCAATGCTTCCCAATTTTGAAAGATGTCACGCCAATTCCCCTGATAGTCATACTTAAGAGAGCCATCCGGATTCTTAGTATTGATTGAGAATCTATTCCAGGGACGACTTGGGTCTCCATGTCTTCTACTAAAAGTCAATGGTAGATATTCCAAAGCGATTCTAGTGAAGTTTTGATTATTCACTCTTTCTACAAGTGCATGTAATTCATCAATGTCAAATGTATCTGCCAAACCTATGAATGTATCATTCAAACTAGTACGCAAAGGATGGTTACAGTTATTTATATAGGATAGAAAGTCTTTTGTATTAATTGCATAATTATCTGGAAATACTCCACCGCGCATGGCATTGAAGAGAGCATTAGAATAATGTTTACTATCCGTCAGTTGATCGCCGGTGTGATGTATTCCATCAACGGACTGTACTTTTCTTTTTAGCTGAGCATTGCCCTGTTGAATGTCTTTTTCGATATGCTCAGTGATGTCTTTAATTCTGACAAGTATATCAATAATGTCTACTACTTGAGTCTGTGATTGATGAACATCGGCAATACATTTCCATGAACATTGTTGTTGCTTTTCCACTTTTATTGAAGCCGAAACCAAATAAGCACCACGATCTCCTTTATTGTCATGTTCGGTTTGTACTGTCAATCCATTTCGAAATGCATCCACTTGTTTTGTTGACAATAAAATAGTAGGATGATCAAATCCTACTGACCAAACTGTATTCGCAAATAATGCTTCACTTGGTTCTGCTCTATCGGTTATGCGAGCACTCAAAGCATATATTCCAAGACCCGTTTCTTGATGAAGCTCTGAATATTTATAGGCATTGACAAGATTACTAAATGTGTTTTGCAGATCACATCCAACATCTGCGGGCATAATATCTTGCAATCCATCAAGAATTCTTACACATTGAGTCTGATCTGAATGATTATTCAAGGTGGAAGTCTTGATAAATCCAAAGGTATCGCTCATTGACCATTGATATGAAAAACTCATATGCACATCATGATTTATTTCCTCAAAGATTATGGAATTACCCATGGTATGTTTATACAGATTTCGTTCTATGGTGAATTGTTTACTTCGAATTGAAAACGGTTCCCAGTTATATCGTTCACCATGAAGCTCACCCTGAATGATTGTCTTGCTTCCCACATGCTCCGCTGAGTCTTTAATCTTATCTTCTGTATAATATGGGAATAGTGAATAGTCTGCATTTGTTCTACCTGCAGTCAAACCACCATTGCTAGCAATGAACATCCAATGATTTGAATCACTGACAATGCTCATAAAGAATGTAGGTATGTGATCTACATTCGAAATTTTAAAATAAGTATCATCATCAATTTCGACTATTTCAAGACAGTCTTGGAAATCTTTGTCGATGTGTTTTATATATTCTTTCACTTTTTTCTCTTATGCAGAAACTATTGGGATCCTTTGATCACTTTTAGGATTTCTTATATACCCTCACATAGTCTATGATCATTGATTGAGGGAATGGTGTTCCTGTTGTTGGATAACCAACATAATTTCCACCAACAGCAACATTGAGAATGATGAAGAATGGTTTATTGAATACCCATTCTCCTGTTAGGTCACTTGGCTGGATTCTTTGATACAGAAAATCATCTATGAAAAAGTCTATATAGTCTTCACCCCATTCTATTGCATATAGATGAAAGTCCGTATCAAATCTTCCTGTCAGTAATCCAAATGCTTTTGTTTTTGCATTGCCACCGAAATAACCAGGACCATGAACAGTTGCATGTGTGACTGCTGGTTCTTGACCTCTTTGCTCCATGATGTCAATCTCACCACATTGAGGCCAGCTCACTTCAGTAATATTATCACCTAATAACCAAAATGCAGGCCATATACCTGGTCCTGTCGGCGTTTTGATTCTTGCTTCAAATCTTCCGTATGTTTGACTGAATAAACCTTGTGTTTTGATTCTTGCAGAAGTATAACCGGAACCTGAAAATGATTCCTTTCTGGCAGTAATCACAAGTTGACCTTCACCATTCAATTGCACATTTGTGGGTCTGTTTGTATAATATTCAAGCTCGCTATTTCCCCAACCATTATTTCCTGTACCTATATCATAAGTCCATTTCAATTTGTCCGGTGAACTAGCTGCTGCACCTTCGAAATCATCACTCCATGTCAAGGTCCAAGCTCTCTCGGGAAGTGTTTGTACAGCCTGTTCTTCACATCCTGATAAAAGCATGCTCAAAGAGATCATTGTAATAGCGAAAACTGTATAAAGTATGTTCATATAAGTATGTTCTATAAATCAATGAATGGAACAGGTAACAGTAATCATTTCCGGAATAAAATATTATCCAAATAGATATTTCCATTCCCAACAAATTTCAATTGGAATACATTATTCAATGCCACCGGTGTAAAAGCAGTTAATGGAATGTCAATGCTTTTCCAACCTGATCCTGTTGGCACTGCAAGCGTAAATGCTGTTTCAATTGGTCCGGGACTGATCAAAAACACTTCTAGTGAATTGGAGTTCGAGGAAAAGTAATCGAGATGAAGATAACCATACGAAGATACATTTTGATTTGAGCCGAATTGTATGCCCTGATAATTGAGTCCGGTATACAAAAGAGTTGAATTTCCATTGATCTTTGGTTGACTCACAACAGTTGTTTGACCCCAACTTGGTGACAGATTTGTACCATTTATATTTGTATATGAATCACTGAATATGGAGATCACATCTCCTGCAGGATATGCAGGAATTGGTGCCGGTACGGTCGGTGTGGAAACAGTTTTATACATATACACATTGTCTATAAACAGATTTGAAACAGTTCCCGATAATACCAACTGCGATAAGTGTGCCTTGGTTGTCAGACCTGTAAAACTTGATAATGGTATATCCAGACTAATCCACTGATTTGATTTCAGAGTTGGAGCGGTAATTGTTATCTCATGGGAGACATCATCACCACCACCATAGACTGCATTCGCTCCAAAATCAACCAGCATCACTTTTATATTATTCGGATTTGTGGTTGGGTCTGGTGTCCATACGTCAATGTGGAAATGCGTCATTGCTGTTGCATTGATTTGATTGGCTGAGAATTCAATTCCAACAAAATTCAGATTATAATATCGAATCACATCATCATTATTGATTTTAATAAATGAGTTATCAGTGGTGGAATATTGCCATCTGGTATTCCATGTATCAATCGGCACATTTGTATATGCATTGCTATACAATGAAATTACATTACCTGCTTCAACAGTGGGAACAGGTGCTTGATTTGTAGGTATTTGAGCCGTACCCTTTGCTGATAACTCCAATGATCCTTTTGCTTTAGTATCGCCAAGTTTTGCCGTAATGATGGAATTTCCTGAATCCAATACCTGAATAATCCCTTGATTAGATACAGTGGCAATTGTGGTATTGGAAGATTTATATTCGAGATATGCCGGGGAAATTGCAATGGTTTGATTCACACCATTTGGGAGATTGACTATTGCTTGTGTACCTTCAATGCGAATGGTAGATCCCTTTTCTGCTGAAGGTATTTTCTTATCTTCTCCATTGTAGATGGATCCTGTGCAAATCCCTAAATCTGGAACATATTCGAATTGCACTTCATCAATCCAAAAGGTATAGCCCTTTTCATTGATTGGTCCGGTCGAATAATAGAACAATCCTTTTTCTCCACTTAATTTCTGTGGATCAGGGATTGGGATGATCACTTTCTTCCAGTTCGTATTTACAGATAATCCATTCATTGCAACTTGATATGTTGATAAACCAAAATCATTACCAAAACCAAGCACATCAATTGTAGCTGATTGTGTTGCCTTTATATAAAATGTCAAAGCATTGAAACCTGATAAATCTCTACCTGTTCTGCTGAAATATGCACCTCCCGCATAGGCACCTTTCGGACTATTTGCATCCGGTACCTCATATTTCATTGAAGCTCTTGAATTATTATATGTTGTTTCATAGTCAACCTGAAATGCTTTTACATCGGATCCACCAAATGCTGCATAGATCAAGTCTCCCGTAAAATCATCCATGAATACTTTGCCATTCTCCGGAAATGTTGGTGCAGACAATCCATCTATACTTCTTTCATTGCAAGCAAGTAATGAACTGATGATGACAATAATTGATATGTTCAGAAAATGTCTGATAAGCGATATGTTCATATGTTTTGTACTGTATTTCACAATCTTAATTTCCTAAAGACACTTGAACAAATGTTCTGATTTCCCATTCATTTCCATTTGGAAATCCAATTGCATTTGGATCTGGAACCCAATTGCCGGCAGGATCAATTGTAAGAATTGGAGAATATCTTGGCGAGTATTTGTCCAGTGTTCTATAAGTGGTTCGTAAACCCACTCTTGTTCCGGGCAGCATGAACCAATCGGGCTTTCCAAGTTCTGTTGACAATTCGGCCATTAACTGAAGAGGAAATGTCAGGTTAAAATCACGATGATAATCGAAGGGACCCCAATCATTGAATTTACAGAACAAAATCAATTTCGATTGTTTATAGATTGTTCGAAGATCTGCACCATATCGTTGAATTGTTCTTATATCACTTCCATTGGCTTGTCCATTACCCGCATAGAGATTCGCTATAAATCCAAGTTCAGGATTGATCTTTGAAACGATTCTAGTATTCACTTCCCATAAATCCTGTGCGGGTGCGGCACCGGGGAATACAAATGTTGTTCTTCCATTTGAAAGGATGCCGATTGCGGCATCTTGCGTGGTTGGTAAATGACGATACATGAAATCGGCACTTATTGCAAAGGATGCGTCTTCTGCTCTGTCATTATCCCATTCATACATCCATGTGGCAGGAGTTGGATCATAAGTCAATAATAATTCAGCACCAATTGTTTCCCTGTTTGATCTCACAGAAAATGGATCATCCAAAATATTTCTTGGTCTTGCAGGTGCTTGAGCCCAAGATGGAATAGGTCCTTCGAGTGGCTTTTGCCATAACATATTAGGAGCGATTTGAAGCTTACCAATATTTACAGTAAAACCGGTAAGGAAGTTCATCATATTACCACTTCCAATATCTTTCAATCTCCAACCGGTAAATGTTTTCGTATTGTCAAATCCACCATTTGCAACCAAGCCCATATAGGATCCGAGGGCATACCAGTTGAATAGTGAACTTTCATATGTGATTTTGATTTTTCCTCCGAAATTATCAGAAGATCGTATGGTGTCTTGATACACTGCATAATCATCAATATCTCCACGGATCAGCTGAAATGGTCTTCCATTCAGTGGTTGTCCTGCCCATAATCCACCGAGGGTGATTCCCAGATTATCAAATTTCTTCTGAATATTCAGTGAGACTTTACGCGTTTTTGGTACCGGAATAGCGAAGGAACTTTGTACATTTTCTCTTTGCGTCAAGTCTTCTTGAAATACACCTGTTATATCTGTGTTGAAGAGGGAAGTCGAGTATTTGATCAATACCGCAGGATTGGCTCCCCACCATAATTCAGGACCAAAAGCTATCTTCAAACCTTTGATGAATTTTTTACCCTCTATTTCAAATCCAAACGGTGTATTGGCAGAATAAATGTCAATATTGGGTCCATAATTCGCCTCGGGATATAATCCAAAAAAGTCTCCTTCATACCCCCAATGAAAATGTCCGGTTCTATAAAATCCGGTCAGATTCATATATGTCGAATTCCAGGAAATACTGCTTTTGTACAGTTGAATTCTGTCATTGACAATATTTTGCTGAGTGCCATTTGGATTCGTTATTGTGATGGTTCTTCCACGATTTTCATAAAACACTTCATCAATTGGATTCACTGCCACATTACCCAAGACATTGAATTGCACATTCGCTGTTACATTTGAAGCCGGTTTTGCAGTGATTCCTACATTGAATGATTGCATATGATCAAAACCGAGCTTTTGTGGATATGTGGGAATATTCGTGTTTTTGTTTTGACCTGTACTTAGTAAGCTTCCACCGGTGCTGAATGTGGTGAAGTTTGCTTGCATATCACTCACAAATATTGAATTTTTATATTGCTCACTTGCAGTCTTATCCGCATTAGCCATGAGCATTGACTGCGCTATATTATTTTCATTTACTTTCGATTGTAATGAATCAGTTGACATGGCATACGGATTATAGGAATGTATGTCCTTCAATACATAATATGCAGCTCTTGGATAGAGTGTGTATAAACCACGTTCATTTACTTTGCCTTTCGCACAAATCCCGAACCACTCTTCATTCATATTGTTTTCACCTTCCACATAGTCATTCTGATATCCGCCATTTGACCATGAAGCATTAACATCATGCACATCTAAATTTGATGTTTGACCAAATTTCCACCATCCATCACTGAATTGAAAGGTAAAGCCACCCAAACTATTACCGGCCTTTCCATTTCCTGAGGCATTGGCATAGATTTCTTTCCAATTCCCAATAACATATTTTGCTTGCGATTCTTGATCTTCTGCATTTGTTTGCGTATTGAATGCATCTGCACCAAACTCAGTAAACATCAGTGGTTTGCCATATTCTTTTCGCACTCTGTCAAAAGCATTGTCAAATGATATTCCACGATAAACATTGATCCCCAGCACATCCACATCCGGACATTCTTTTGCGATGATATCCAGAAACAGAAGGTCGCCATTGCACATCGCAATCGGATGTTTGGAATCTACCATTTTCATTTCTTTTACTGCAGTATTGAAGAGCTTATACATGTGAATGGCATCCTTCGTGGATCTTCTGTCCTGCACAGGTATATTTTCAGTTTCAGCTCCTCTCCAGAATAATCCATAATTATTTTCATTACCCAAGAGAAACATCAATAATCCGGGTGTGTCTTTATATTCAGACACCATTGCTTGTACTTCTAGTAATAATATGGATTGAACTACTGAATCAGCATAATCAATATTAGGCACCCAAGTATTGTTGACTGTCAATCCATATCTGCCGAATGTATGATTTAGTACTGTAAAGATTCCGAACTTGTCATGTATATATGTGATCCATTTTGGAGGTATGCCGATATATTGTCGTATCGTATTCACGCCCATATTCTTCAATAAACCCATCTCATAATCAAGTGCAGCTTTTATGGTTGTTTCAGATTGATTCCATAGACTATACGAGTAATTTGTACCCGTTGGGAAATAATCCCAATTCATCCCTTTAATAAAAAACTTTTTGCCATTCATCAAGATTGCATGCTCACCACCTATTGATTGAATCTCAATATTTTGGGTATCTGCTGTTAAGGTCGCAATTGTAATACAGAATAAAAAGCAATAGGTAGAAATTATCTTCATAATAAGGTAATATTGATGGGGTAATGAAGGAGCTTTTAGTAAGAATTTGCTCAAATTAGCCAAAGAATGAACAATGACCAATAGGTATTCAATGTTTTGACTCTATTTGGAACTTGAGCTCTTCGGCCTCACAAATCTTTTCAAAATCTTTGTTCCTTCCTCTTTGGCTTCATCAGTTTTTCTGATCTTCCACAATTGTTCGGTTTTCTGTCTTGTGTCTTCCAATTGCACAATTGGTTTGGGATAATCCACTCCGAGTGTGAATGCATACATCATCTCTTCCATCGGTGTGATTGTCCATGGTTCATGAATGAGATGTAATGGAAGCTTACTCAATTCCGGACACCATTGTTTGATGAATTCAGCATTGGGATCATGTTTGAGTGAATTACTCACGGGATTATACACGCGAATGGTATTCACTCCCGTGGATCCTGCCTGCATTTGAAATTGTGTATAATGTATGCCCGGCTCATAATCCAAAAATTGCTTGGCAAGATGATAGACGCCATGCCGCCAATCTTGAAAGAGATGATGCGTAAGAAATGATACAAGCATCGCACGCATGCGAAAGTTAATCCAACCTGTTTCTTTCACGCATCGCATTCCCGCATCTGTCAGCGGATAACCTGTTTTGCCTTCTTCCCATGCTCTTAATAATGTTTCGTCCTTTTTAGACCATACATGCTCAAATGCCTGATTGATTGAACGATGTTCATAGCTACAATCAGTTTCGAATTTCTGAATGAAATGACAATGCCATTTGAGTCTAGATTGCACATTTGCATGATTGCGCACATGCTTCATGGTTCCTGCGTGTTCATTCAATGCCTGATACACTTGTCTGATGCTGATATTTCCCCATGCGAGATATGGCGACAATCGACTACATGATATTCTACTTTTGAGGGGTTGTGAAATATGGTTTGAATAATTGTGAATGCGCTCACTTAAAAAACTCTGTAAATATACTCGTGCATAGTGTTCGCCCGCAGGTTGAAATTGTTTCGGATACTCATTCAATTGTGATGATAGAGTTTCAGGAACCTGAAATGCATGATTCCAATGAATCTGCTTTCCTTGATTAAACGTATTTTCAATGATGGGAGAATGAGCCATCGCATACCAATCTTTATCCCAATTCTTTCTATCTTTTATCGCCCGCTGAATTCCATCACGCTGAAATTCATACCATTTGATATCATGTGCATTAAACAGTTTAACCAAGTCGTGGTCTATGTCAAATGTCAATCGTATTCCACTTTCTTGATAACTCAATACATGTCGTACATCATATTCTTCAATCAATCGCTGAAATATCTCTCGCGTTTTCCCATAACAAACTGCAATATCTCCCGCAAAAGACTGCATGGATTTATGCATTGAGAGAACACTATGATACTGAAATTGAAGGTGACGAATGGAAGTGTCAGGATATGCAATCACATCCGTATCAAACACATACAGGAGAACATAAGGCAATTCATCATGCTCAGCCACATAGAGCGGAGCATGATCACTAAGCCGAAGATCTCTTTTGAGCCAGACAATATTGATGGATTGACGTTGCATATTGAACAGTTGAACAGAGGAGTGAATGCATAAATTCCTTTATCTGATACAACATTGAATTTGGGCTAATTTTGTAACCATTAGATCACAAGAATACATAAATCCTAAAATAGCAGAACTTTTTTGATATTGGCTTCGGAAGATGTTTACTTGTTGGAACACCCAAATGTAAAGTCAAGACCTGCAATGAACAATTGCATGAATTGCGAGAGATCATTCTCAAGAATATTGTTGCGGTAGAGAGAAAGTAGGATGTGCCATGTTATACGGACAATGGCAAGAATATCATTCTGTTATCTGCACTCAATGATTCAGCTACTCTTAGCTTCTTTAAGGGAAGTTTGATTGATGATGTGCATAGCTTGTTGATTGCTCCCGGGAAAAACTCACAATCAGCCTGGTACATGAAATTCATTTCGGTTAAAGAAATCAAGAAAGCAAAGCCAATCATTGTGGATTATATCAAACAAACTTTAGAAATTGAATGAGCAGGAAGAAAAGTGGCATTTAAACAAGAAGATGATCCAATTCCTGAATAATTATCTATAGCATTCAAAAAGCAATCGGAATTGAACACTGCTTTTTATGCACTCACTCCCGGCGAGCGAAGAGGATATATCTTGCATTTTAATCAAGCCAAACTATCTGCGGCATGGGAATTAAAAATTCAGAAATGTATCCCATAGATACTACAGGGAAAAGGATTGCAAGAAGGTTGAGGAGCTGAAAGGAAACCAATTTCTTATATTATAATTAAATAAGGGATTAATAGTGAAAACTTCGCTTATCATTTCAACATATAATCGAGAAGATGCTCTTGATCTCGTTTTAAAGAGTGTAGTACATCTTAAGCAATATCCTCATGAAGTTATTATCGCTGATGATGGCTCAGGTCCAAAAACGGCAGAGCTCATTCGCAAGTATCAGAATACTTTTCCGATACCATTGATTCATTGTCATCAAGAGGACAAAGGATTCAGGCTTTCGCATATCAGAAACAAAGCAACCGCAATGTCTTCCGGAGATCATCTGATTTTCATTGATGGAGATATGATTCTACACCCTTACTTTGTGCGTGATCATCAAAGACATGCCCGCGAAGGACTGTTCATACAGGGTTCGCGGGTATTATTGCATAAAGAGACTACCTTCTCATCGATTGAACATGGAATTCATCGCTTTTCACCATTCTCCTCAGGAATCACCAATAGATTCAATGCAATTCGAATCCCTTTTCTTTCCCCAATAATTTCAACATGGATGAGCAAACAACATCATCATGGAGTACGAGGTTGCAATATGTCATTCATGAAGCGGGATCTTATCAAAGTCAATGGATTCAATGAAGCATTCATTGGATGGGGTCGAGAAGACAGTGAATGCGTGATACGATTATTACAGGCGGGCATTCAAAGATTCAATCTTCGTTTAGGTGGCATCGCTTATCATTTATGGCATACAGAACATATCAATTCCGAGTTATTAGAAAAAAACAATGAAGAGTTGAGACTTGCCATTGAGGAACAAAGAATATGGTGTGCTGAGGGTTTGCAAAATCATATGAGTATTTGATATGTTATCAAAACGATTAACATCATTGTTCTTGAGATCACTGAAGCGAGTTCCGACAATCACAATTCAATCATGGGAACATTTCAATGAAGTGGAAATTGATAGTCCTGAACAATATGAAAAGCTAGAGATTCCAAGAAGAATCGTATGTTTTTGGACGGGTGATAATGTAATGAGTGATTCCAGAAAGCGAGCATTCGATACATTGCAATCTACATCCAAAACAGAGGTGCTTTTGATTACCCCGGAATCTCTGCCATCATATATCATTGAAACATATCCGCTTCATCCAGCATATCAATATCTTTCTTTAGTACACCGTTCAGATTATTTACGATGTTATTTCATGCATCATTATGGTGGCGGTTATTCGGATATCAAAGCAGCTCGCCATAGTTGGGTACAAAGTTTTGATATATTTGAACAAGAGGATTCTTCCTGGATTATGGGTTATCCGGAAATCGGAGAACACGGTGCGGCACCCGTCAAAGGTATATGTGGAGAGGATCTTCGGAAGAATTGGTATTTTCTACTTGGAAATTGCGCTTACATTTGCGCACCATATAGTCCATTCACCACATCATGGTATAATGAAGTTCATAAAAGACTTGATGATATATTGCTTGATCTCCAAAGATGTCCCGGGAATAGTCGGGGAGACAATGATGGATATCCAATTGAATGGACATATCTATTAGGAAATATATTTCATCCTTTATGTTTGAAGTATTCAAATCATGTTTCATATGACAGAACAATCAAACCGGTCTTGGGTGGATATTTATGATGAATGAAATTGTTGAACATCATACAATGCCTATTGTATCAATCATAGTCCCATGTTATAATGCCGAGAAGTATATTCTTGAGACTTTGCAAAGTATTCAAAGCAGTGTATATCCTTCCTGGGAATGCATCATTATCAATGATGGGTCCACGGATAATTCATTGAATGTCATTAAAGAAGCGATTGATGGAAATTCCCGATTCACAATACTGAGTCAAGAGAATGCCGGTCCATCAGTAGCAAGAAATAATGGTATTCGTGCATCACATGGAACATATATTTTACCTTTGGATGCCGATGATCTGATTTCAAAGGAGTATATATCACAGGCAGTTCAGCAATTGGAACATGATGCCAAAATCAAAGTGGTCTATTCAAATGCCGAATACTTTGGCAAGAAGAAAGGTCCATGGATACTTCCCGAATACTCATTCAATGATCTCTTATTTGAGAATATGATATTCTGTTCAGCACTCTTCAGGCGAAGTGATTATGATTGTACACGAGGATATGATCCTACATTGCATGGAAGAGAAGATTGGGATTTTTGGTTGGAACTCCTAAAAACAGGAGGTGATGTTCATAAACTGAATGGAATACATTTCTTTTATCGAACACATGAAGAATCCAGAGATAGAAAGGCAAATAGAAATCTCGAACATATACGACAGCATATTTTCAATAATCATCGTGAATTATATGCATACTGTTTTGAGAATCCAATTCAGATCTATCATGAACATGCATTTTTCAAAAAGAAGTACAATATTCTACGAAGATTAACACTGAGAAAACCCATATCATGATTTCGATCATCATCGCCGTGTACAAGAATGTCAAAGCATTAGACTTGATTTTACAAAGTTTATCATTGCAATCTTTTCAAGACTTTGAAGTTCTTGCCGCAGAAGATGGACAAGATGAGGCAATGCGAATGCTTATTGAACAATCACATGGATCATATCGCTTTCAAATCAAACATCTTAAGCATGAGGATAAGGGTTTTCGCAAAATCGTGATTGGAAATGAAGCCATCCGAAATGCGCAAGGAGAATATGTTATTTTTATTGATGGAGATTGCATACTTCATCCAAAATTCATTGAAGAGTATCACAAAGCGATGAAGCCGGGCTCATTTTACTTCGGGAGAAGAGTATTGCTGGGTCCTAAAACTACAAGAGATTTGTATACTAAGTCAAGATTTTCAATCCCTTCAACCCTTTCACTATTACTTTCTGATTCCACACAAGTGCGCGAAGCATTGTATTTGCCATTCTTATCGCCAAAAGAAAAAGTCAATAGAGAGATTTGGGGATGTAATTGGGGGGTGTATAAGCAGCATCTCATGGACATAAATGGATTTGATGAAGACTATACTTTACCTTGTTTCGGAGAAGATCTGGACATTGACTGGAGATTGGCAAATCTCGGTTTAAAGCGATACTCGCTCAAAAACAAAGCAATTCAATATCATCTTTACCATCCACTCATTTGGGATGCTGATATTGAAGTGCAAGGTCGAACACTCTATGAACAAAAAAGACAATGCGGTATGGTTCATTGTCTTAATGGTATCGTAAAGTTGTAAAGACCCAGTTACAGGTTGAAGTATTAGTCACTCACTTCTCGATTAGCCCTATCTCATCCATCTGACAAATCCGCAGAATATTCTTTTGCAGAATAATGTGTTCCAAGACCGGCCATAAATGCCAATATTCCTAAAACTAGCGATGCTCCCTCATTGAACACTGATCCAAGTGCATAACCACCTATGCCCCAACCAATGGAAAGACCCCACATAATCATTGTGCCAAGGACAGGAACATGAATTCCCACAAATAGGAATATCAATGAACCTAGAAATACAAACCAGCTTTGCAAGAATACACCCGCAACAATAGAGAGAATAAATACTTCTTTGTAAAATGTGTTTGCTTGTTCTTCATTGAACTTAGCTTGTGTAATCCCTCTTCGAACATCACCTGTTGACATGACCCTTCTCCTGAAAATATGTTTAATCCCTATAATAGCTCGTTGGCATATTATGTAGTAGACAAATCATGTGCCACTTTATCGTCTTACATCTACATCAGTTATTTAACAGCCACCGGTGAGCAAGACAGAATTTCCTTAGAAGTCAGTATTCAAGCGCTATCCAAACGATATCTTGCTTGATGAAAAAAAGCTCGACAAAATTCTCCAGAACATAAAAAAGTATGGATGTGTCAGTAATAATTCACACAAGACATGTATGCCCATTTGACAGAGTCTGCATTATGAGTATAAATATATAACAAGTTTTGAGTACAGGGGAAACGTATTATATGAAAAACCCAAATACTCCGAAAATGCTAGATTATATATTTTAATAAAAAAGGGTGTGCTACGATAAGCAGCACACCCATATTATTGAAGATAAGAAGCAATTGTAGACTTACTGAAATTTTGAAAGTAAAGAAAAATAACAATTACGATATAGTTTGTTTTATTCAATTCTCTGATAATTTATACATCACTCCAACTTGGAAACTCAAACCACTGGAAGTTATAGATGGAGAAATGCCCGCTTGTGCACTTCCCAAACCTGCAGATTGAACTACTCCTTTTGAGGTCATTGGAACAGTTATACCATTACACAATAATCCATCACTGGAAGTAAATCCCAAATTATATCCAATATTTCCCATTAATGACAATTTGTCATTGATCTTATATGTCGGGGTAATTCCAACATTTATTGCAAGACCGCTAAATTCCATAGAAAGGTCGTCACCCTCATTAAATGTTCCTTCGGAAAGAATTACAGGAGGTGTATAACTAGGTATTACAGAAATAGCGCCCAAATCTGCTTTTCCTCTGTTATAGCCTAGTTTTGGGGTAATAGATAGATTCAATTTATCACCTTTCATAATTGCATAATTCACACCGATATTCGTTGCCAACAATTGAATACCCGACAATGAATATTGTATTTCAAAAAGGGCACTAAGATTATCATTCAACTTTCTTACACCACCAATCATAATACCAATATTCATTGCTGATGGTTTCATCCCTTCTAAATCAATTCTAACTCTACCTTCACTGCTTGAAGGGTTTACAGATTTTAAACCAAACTTTTCCCAATCAGAAATATCAAACTTTGTAAAGTCTGAAGTTGATGTTCCGGCAATATTCAAACCACCGTACACATCAAATGGTAGCTGTCCTTTTGCATTTAAGAAAAGGGCGAAAAACATACAGAACACAGTAATTCTTTTCATAAATTACTCCTAATAATTAGAATATGATGTTGCTTCAACAGCAACTATATATCATTTATTAAACTTTATAAAGTATCTAGCCTACGGAATTAGCTTACTTTGAAATAATGAAACTTGACGAAAATAGACCTTTGTCTGTCGAGACCATAATCGTATATAATCCATTAATCATAGAGGAAGCATTTATTCGTATCGATGTTCCAAATTCTGATGCTTCAATTGTATTAACAAACTGTTGGACTGCTCCAATGCAATTATAGATATTCCATTGATGTACAATACCAAATGATTTCGGAATATAAATCGAGAACTCACTATCCATTGATACTGGATTGGGAGTTACTATAAGTGATTGCGTAAGTAATAAGTCTCCTGTTATTGATGCTGAACCATCAATAACAACAGTAATCATTGTATCATTGGTACAGTTATTTTTATCAGTCTCGGTAACTTTTATGTATGCATTACCGGAAGCAAAGAAATCAACTACTATTACCGAATTATTTGGATTACTAGTAATAGCTGCATTTCCAAAAGCTTCCCATTTATACACTGAAGTCGATTGACTATTTACTTGGTATGCTATACTTTTCTGATTTGGAAACACTTTAACTGGTCCAGAAATAACTGGAATTGGTAGCGGGACTTCATACAGAGTAAATAATTCTGACTCTCCAATACAATCTCCAGATTTCGTTACTACCGAATACTTACCAGGGATAAATGCCAAGTATACTCTATCTGTTGCGCCTTGAATTATAACACCATCTCTCTTCCATTGATATGTATTAGCGGAGAGTTTGCATTCCAATCCTCTACTATCACCTTTACACAAATAATTTCCACCACCAAATGATGTGATTTCTGGTTTTAATCCATTCTCAATAAGTATTGAAACTGTTGTGTCTTTTACACATCCCTGATTGTTCATTTCTGTTAATTTTATAAATCCAACTCCAATACTTCTGGCATTTATTATAACGGAATCTCCTGTATAATTTCCTTTAATGCTTAAGTTTTGAGTTAAAACATTCCATGTATAGGTTGATCCTATTTTCTTTACCGTTTTAAATACTAGATTTTGCTGATTCTCACATGCTGTATTAGGCCCAAATATTTCAACTTTAGGAGCTTCTGTTACCTCAATTTGATACCTACCTATTGTAGAACACCCAGTAACTTTGTCAGTTACTAATACAAATATAGAATCGTAACCAATTGATTTATCCCACAATACTTTCACAGAACTACTGGTTGATCCCGAAACGATGGTTCCTCTGTCTATTCCATACCATGAATATGAATATCCTGAGACATTTTGCACTGAATACGTTTCTATAGGTCCACTGAAACATATAGTATTCGTCCCTGTGATTGTAGGATTAGGTGCATTGTTAATATTCACGATAAATGTTGTATCCTTAAAACAACCGGTTGTGTTATCTGTTTGACGAACAGTGAGTGTATCTTTACCCATTTTTGTCCAATTAATACTCACTGTACTTCCATATATACTGTTTGTTATTTTTCCATTACTTGGGTACTGCCATTGATATGAATGGTTACTTTGGCTCACAACTGAATACTCGAATACAGAACCTACGCATACAATATTTACACCTGAGATAACAGGTTTCGGTTTAGTGGAAATATAAATAGATAATGTTGTGTCTTTAAAACAACCTGTTAGATTATTTGTTTGTCTAACTTTTAATGTTTCAAATCCTGATGTATTGTTGTTCCAATTAATGGAAACAGTAGAGCTTGTTGTTGCAGTTGCATAGGTTCCTTTTGTCAATGGCTGCCATTGATATGAATGATTACTTACGGATTGTACTTGATATAATAGTAAACGTTCTCCCTCACACACGATATTCTTTCCTGTAATAAAGGGGGTTGGTGACGAATTGATAGTAACATTCAAGATCGTATCTTTAAAACAACCAGTTGAGTTGTTGGTCTGTCTCATTTTTAATTGTTCAGTTCCTGTACTTCCTGTCCAATTAATAGTAACCGTACTGGATGCTGATCCCGATATGATTGTTCCGCGCAGTGGCTGATACCATTGATAACTGTGACCACTAATTGGGGAAACACTGTATTGAATATTCGTTGCACCTTGACATACTGATGAATTTCCAGTAATAACCGGTACAGGTGACGAATTGATAGTAACATTCAAGATCGTATCTTTAAAACAGCCAGTTGAGTTGTTGGTCTGTCTCATTTTTAATTGTTCAGTTCCTGTACTTCCTGTCCAATTAATAGTAACCGTGCTGGATGCTGATCCCGATATGATTGTTCCGCGCAGTGGCTGATACCATTGATAACTATGACCACTAATTGGGGAAACACTGTATTGAATATTCGTTGCACCTTGACATACTGATGAATTTCCTGAAATAACCGGTACAGGTAATGGGTTAACTGTGATGTTTACTCCATTATTACTACCAGTAACATTTGGATTTGAAGATACAACCCTGATACGATATGAACTTCCCGAATTAGTAGCTATAGGAATGATACATGTTATGCTCCCTGAATTTACCGAAGTGACAGAACCCAAAACAGTTGTTGTTGTAAATGAACCATATTGATCTGATAATTGGGCTTGGAAAACATTACCTGAATTGAATGTACCTGTAATGCTATATGATAATGTGAAAGTCTCACCTTGACAATAATTTGTTTTTGGGGCAGAGCAAGAAATAGAATTTGTAGTTCCGCCACCACCATCTTGCCATTTTACTAAATAAGCATCCTGATTTCCAGTATAAAAATTATAGTATCCATTTTGTGCTATATTTGTACTCGAAAGGGTTGCTCCTGCATTATAAATAAAACTGGATCCATCAATAGCCAGATTAACACTTAGGTCCCAAGATGTACCACCATAATATGTCCCCCATTGACGTACACCTGAGGAATTGAATTTAACAAGAAATTCATCTTGACCTCCAGAAATTGAAGTCTGATATCCATTGCTTGATGCTATATTGGTTGTTGAACTTGTACCGCCCCCAAAATATACATTACCGGATGGGTCACATACAACACCCCAACTTCCTTCATCTCCATCACCTGCATAAAATGAACCCCATTGGCGAACACCATTTGTATTAAATTTCACAATAAATGCATCGGTGCCAGCACCAAAACTTGTTTGATGTGCTCCCGTTGTTGCTATACCAGAAACTGATTCTGTTTGCCCTACTACATATATATTTGCTGAAGCATCTCTTGCAATATTATTTGCCTTATCATCAGAGCTACCACCATAATATGTACCCCATTGGCGAACACCATTTGTATTGAATTTCGTAATAAATCCATCTGAATCGCCACCGATAACTGTTTGATGTGCTCCCGTTGTTGCTATAGATGTCGAAGATGAAGTTTCTCCACATATATAAACATTATTTGATGCATCACTTACTATGTCTAATACAAAATCGTCCGATGAACCTCCATAATAAGTACCCCATTGACGAACTCCATTTGTATTGAACTTTGCTATTAATCCATCATAAGATCCGCCAATTGAGCTTTGATGGGAACCACTAGTAGCTATTCCTGTTGTAGAATTCGTTAAGCCAACAACATAGACATTTTCGGAAGCATCCAGGGTTATATCATCTAATCCATCCCAATTAGATCCACCATAATATGTACCCCATTGACGCACTCCTGATGATGAAAACTTAACTAGTATTCCATCTCTTGAACCGGATAATGATGCTTGATGTGAGCCGGTTGTTGCTATGGCTGTTGTAGATTCAGAACCACCTGCAATAAACACTGATGACGAAGTAGCAATCACACCATAAGTAACTTCAGCTGAAGCACCACCATAATATGTTGCCCATAGTAAGCCACAATTACTGGTAAACTTAACTAGCATAATATCTTGAGTTCCATTAAATGTTGATTGATGAGAACCCGATGTTGCAATCCATGATGTAGAAGTAGTCCAACCTGACAGATATACATTATTTGAAGGGTCAGTTGCAACACATGAAGTCACTTCAGTTCCGGTATCTCCATAATATGTTCCCCATATTCTTGTTGGTGGATCAATTGTCAGAATGGATGTTGGGTCATATTCACCAATGATAAATGATACTGTATTATCATTGATTGCAAATGAAGAAGGTATTTCTCCTGCTTGATATGTATATGGCTTACCCTGCAATAAAATTCCAAATGGGGTATGAACCTGAAGATCATTCTCAGCTGTCAAACTAATGGAATCAGCACCATTGAATGTAAATGAAATATCTGTAGGATTACCTCCTGGATGAACAATGAAATCATATTGTAATTTTCCCTTATCATTTCTATACAAAACAAAGTCTATGTTTTGATATATGTCCTTGATGAGTATTCTTTCATACTTTTTTACTTCTGTGATACCATCTGGACAATGTGCTAAGTAGAAATTTATATAATCTTCTGATTGCTTTTCTCCAATCACTCTTGGTGAAGTATTAGAATTATTGCATACCATATCAATACGATATACATCTTTCGTCCATTGAAAATCATTCTCTTTTGATGAACATTGCTTTGGATCAGGGGAAGTACCTTTGGTGGTGATACGATGGAATTCAAATGATACACCATTCTTAGTCACAAAGACAAGACCATCGGGTACTGAGGCATAGTATAAAACATCCGGTCTAAGTGTACCATGCTGATCTATTACTTGACCTTTATTCTCAATAAACACTACATCATTGTTTGAATGTAATAGATGTGATGCTTTATCGAATTTTTCATTAGAAATCAAGTATAGTGTGCTTCCTTGTATGAAATAGGCAAATACGACAAACAATGTTTGAACAGCATAAACAAGCAATGTTTTACGAGAAGTATGTAATGTATATAGCATTTGGTAACCCAGAATAAATAACAAAAAACGGTACAATTGAATACTACTAAAAAAATAGTTTAGTAACATGATAACTATTCAATATGGACATCAACTGACTTAATTCTGAAATATTAATTTCTCATAATAGTAACTACCATCTTGAGTTTGAAGATACATGTGATAAATACCAGACGGTAGATATTCTATCTTAAAACTCTCATATATGTCTGACACAGCTGACAGTCTTTTTCCATCAGATGAAAATATTGATAGAGTCTTAATACCGGTTTGAGGTAAAGGTTGTATTGTATAGTTATCTTTATTCTTTATTAGCAAATAAGGTAATTGTAGTTCTTCTTTGATATTAGTCAGTAAACTTCTTTGAATATTAGCACTGAATTTGTAAGTACCTATCGTATTTGGTTTACTTGCCATAACCCGGACATAGATTTTGGAGGGTTTATCTCCTATTATTTTTAATGCATTGTAGCTATTCTCATAGAAATCTGTCCATTGTATCCCATTTGAACTTATTGCAAACTTTGCATCAATAGAGTAAACTTTTCCATCATTTGATGACACAATATCACTTAAAAAGTTATCAATTGTATATGTATATCCAGCAGGCAATTCTATCGTATAATAATCAACATCTGATGGATTGTGAAGAGATGCACTTTGAGTTGTAACGATTGAATTATTTGCCAAGAAAGATGCAAATAAGAGCGAACTGGATGATACTTGATTATTATCTTCATAATTATCTTTGTTCAAGGTCTTGGTAACTTCAAAATCAAACGCATATGTTCCTACATCTCCCTGATTCTTAGGTTTTACTCGAACAAAAAGTGTATAGTTACTGTTAAGTGTTACAGACTGTATGTCTGATAATGGGCCATCATACCATTGCGACCAAGTGGAGCCATTTGTTGTATATGACCATTCACAATCTATAGTATAATTTGCACTGTTTAGATAGTTCTTATCTCGAATATATGGTACGATAGAATAGTAATAGTCGCTCGGGCAAATTATCTTATAATAATCTATGTCTGAATCCGAATGAATCGATGCTCCGGTTGCACTTAGTGTTTTTTTCAGGTTAGGAAATGTTTGTGACATATTAAAAGATGTGACAATCGTATTGTTATCTTCATATATATCCTTTGGAACAGACTTTGAGATTACTACTTCAAAATCATATGTTCCTGTCTTTCCTTGGAAGAATGGGTACACATTAAAATATATTGTTTTACCCCCTTCAATTATTATAGATCCATCTGTATTGATATCGTCATAACTATCTGATGATAGATTACCAATCGAATAGTTCCACATAGCATCTACTGTATATGTCTTTCCATTATCTCGATTATATTCATCTTGTATTCTAGCATTTATAAAATATGTTGATCCTGCCGGCAGATCGATTTTGTAATAGTCCACATCGTCTGTATTGTGAATAGAAGTATATGCGGTTGAATATGAATATTGTTGTTGAGATCCATATGGTATTCTAGTTGCTGTTACTTTTGAGTTATTATTTTCAAATTGATCAGCAACCAATTCAGGTTTTGAAATTATTACACTTAAAGGATTTATCATCTGATTTTCAGACTTTACTATTTGCCATCCAAGACTTTGATTAAAAGTCCATGCCACAATTTGGTAAGTACCAGGTGGAACTCCAAATCCATCACTTGAGGTAAATGTAATACCATTCGTAAAGTGGTAATTATATTTTAGGTCAACATTTGTGAATCTACCAATACTCTTTATCCAATAACCTGATTCATCATGAAGATCGAGGGATATTGTACCAAGAAAATCGCTGCCTTTATTCAATACATCATATGTAATTGACACAGGTTTGCCTTCAACTATATTTGTTGGGCTTATTGTAAACTGTTTATTCATAACAATATTACTTACAGAATTAACAATTGCCGAAACATAATTTGAGTGATTTCCGTCATTCACTATTTGCCAATCTCCACCTAATGGGCGTGCCAGAATTATAGCATGATATGTTCCTGGTAACACAGTATCAGAGAGCGTTCCAGCCAATTGAATATTATTGTTATACACATAAGATGGTGGTAAGCCATTACTTTCGGTAACTGAAGCTGTTACATCAACAATATCATAGTTCTCATCTACAAGAACACCTACATAGTCACCTTTAAATATCTCATTACCATTATTGACCAAATTGAATGCTAATGTATATGTACCTAAATAATTTATCGTACTTGGATTTACAGTTAACGGGGTATACAATGCTAAATCCATTTCTGGGACATTATTTGAAACATTTGGTTCTAAATTGAAAATAGCTTGTTGATGTTGATTAAAATTCCCAGATCCTCCTCCGGTTCCACCTGTTCCCGGGTTCAAGGCATTAATTGTAAAATACCCATCATACACTCCTCCCCATCCCCAATTAAAGTGAAAATAATTACCTGTATCATAACCATCACATACAAATGCATGACCTCCACCTGAACCAAATCCTGCATACATAATTGGTCTTTGGTTGTCTAATTCTTCTTTTAACATCTGAATCCAAACTGATTCAGTATAGCTAGATCTTCTTACACCGATTGTTGAAGAAGAGTAATCAAAGTATTCTTTAAACGCAAACTCTGAACAATTTTCTGTTTGTGAAGCTTCCGATATAACATAAGCACCGCTAACGCTGGGACTATAATCCATATTAACAGAAACACCACAGTGATACATCAATGTTGCAACATCATTGTTTGTGGATGTAACTTGATTGGGCATATTGGACCAATTATAATTGGTGATTGAAAAGTTTGCAGAGAGAGTCCCATATTTTGAATGTACATATGAATGGCTACCAACACCTTTTGCTGGATGATTCCAGTATTTCATGATTTGTGCCATTGCTGTAGCAACACAGCCTGTTACTGATCTAGCTGATTGATTATTATCATATGGACACATTGCATTATAATAGGGTGATTGATTCCACTTAGTTGTTAAAAGTGGACTTACAGTTTCACCCTTTATCATGCTTTGAGTTTGTCCTTCTAAAAGGGAAATCCATTCTCTGCTAATATCGTCTGTGGGAGGTAGTTTACTCCTGATTATGTATCGCAACTCTCTTTCGTACCCATCTAACCATTTACTTACATTGCTTCCAATACTATCTTTCCTAAATATAGATTCTTTGGAATATCCTAATATCGGATATGATGCATCATCACCAGCAACAATAACAAATGAATTATTATATTCATCATTGAAGATATAATATAGCTTGTATATCGTGGTATCTGGCATAATTCGTGCTTCTTCAGCATGAATCAATTCAATTGAATAAGTCTGTAAAAAACTTATACCTACCTTTTTTGCCTGTTCTGGAGATACTTGTTTGGCTATAATAAATGTCTGGCAAATAAGAGAAAGGAGCAAAACATATATCGACTTCATAATAAATCCTTACTGAGAATAGCTAAACTGTATGTTGTATTTACTTACACATAACGGATAATTCATTTTTATCAATCATTTCATTTACTTGTTGTATTATATTTTCATTTGGAGATATACGATTACACATATACATTTCAACCAGAGGATCTTTATCAAGAATAGCTCTTTTTATTTGATCTATGCTTAATGGCTTTCGGAGCTTACTGTAACTTCTATAAGTCAATGTTAGAAATGCCACATTTTTGTTTATACCCCTTCTATCAAGATAATATCCATCATGTAAACGAATAGGCATGACCTCTTTTGAAGTCATGCCTATTAAATCCATTGGATGAGGATATGATACTATCTCGCTTTTGTCATCCGACAATAATACAGGAACATTTCGACTGTAGTCCCTCTTCATTTTATAGATGACAATAGGAGGTTGAGAAATAGTAGTTTTTCCTGAGGATATATCTTTGATTTGTTGAGCAAATACTTTTAAAGGTAATGTTACACAAACAAGAAAAGTCAATTTAATTACCACAGAAAAAATGTTTCTCATTCGTACTCCCTCTTGTCTAATATTATAATACATATCCTAATGCTGTTCAAAGGGGTGTATATCCAATCCCAGCTCTAACTGTAGTAAAATCTATATTTCCTTCACTATTAATAACATTATAATCAATATTAGCAATTGCATAGAAATTTGTATTCAATGAATATTTTAACCCGGCGCCAATGGAGCAACTTAAAGAACTGCCGGACTCCTCAGCTGAAGTTAGATAACTTGATGCTCTTGATTTCCAAATTGTATAACCAAGTTTTGCAGTAACAGAAGGCTTTACATTACCCGAAGTGAAATAATACCTTGAACCTACCAGTAATGGAAGATACTCCTCGCTACTTGAAGGGTTTACAGATTTTAAACCAAACTTTTCCCAATCAGAAATATCAAACTTTGTAAAGTCTGAGGTTGATGTTCCGGCAATATTCAAACCACCGTATACATCAAATGGTAACTGTCCTTTTGCATTTAAGAAAAGGACGAAAAACATATAGAACACAGTAATTCTTTTCTTTTATTACTCCCAATAATTAAAATATGATATTGCTCTAATTGCAAAGGTTCAATACTAATTAAAAATGATCTTTTACCATTATTCTTAAGTGGTGATCACTTTTTTTCTCACTATTAAGTTGGAATCACTTAATGATAATATTGTAGTTTACCTGCTTACTTTTATAGTAAGAAACAACTATTTCCTTTACAGCATTAATTCTCATTTTCTGTAACTCAATATTTTCCTTTCTTATCTGTTGTTTTTCTTGCCATTGTTTATTTTGTTCAGTGGTAATTTTTGATTCTACTTCTTTTGATATTGATAATGCTTCTTTGTAGCAAGTTGACATAGGGTCTATCATAGACAACTCGTTTAATGCTTCGTCATAATTTTGATTTGATAAGTAAGTCCTTGCACTGAGTAAGTGTTGCTTACATTGTTGATCTGAAAGAGCTATATAAACTGACTGTGTAGCCTTCATTGCTTTATCAAAACATGGTTGTGCTTCTGGAGGAACAGACATTAAAAGTGCCAAAGCTTCTTCATATTGCCTACCTGTTTTTTTGACCTCAGCTTTCTTTATTATACTTTCACATTTGGCTATATACATTGTTTTATACTTTTCTCTTGCGGAGGAAAATAGCTTTAATAGCGTTGAATCAGATGTATTTATTTTATTAATAGCATTATCAATAGCTTTTTCTCTGTTTGAACCAGTTCCTGCTATCTTCTTCTCAATTGATGCCAATACACTACCGTCCAACATATGGGTAACTGAAAATGTACATTCCAAAGCAATTACATTTGTCTTACTTAAACCACCATCTACTTGTTCATCCCTTGAGACTGATATTCTAGGAATGCATACCAATCCATGCTCAGACATTCCTGAACCACCGCTGCCTTCTTTTGAAGCAATAGTTGTGATTTTTGATTCTAATCTCTGGAATTGTTCATATGACAATACAGATAAATCATCAGGATAGCCAAACCCTATACCAATCTGTGATAAAACAACATTATCAAATGAAAGTAGAGCAACAATACTGAAAATGAAAAAATGGAAATAAATCTTATTTAATATTGACATACATTTTTCCTCCTGATGTTCTGATATCTGCGTTAACCTGACTAGACTTCAGTACTGTCTTAAGACCTCGTTCGATTTTACTTATACGAAAAGGTGAACCATCCGGCTCTCTTAATGCTACTTTGAATCTCTCAATCTTAAATTTAGTTTTTGTTTTCTCTGGTTCAGAGAAATTTGCTTTAAATGCCTTTGATTCGAAGTAGTCATAAAGAACATCTCCCAATTCTGATCCGCCAACCATTGAAGACATTGTAAGTGATGAACCTTGATCAATAGTAATATCAACTACAAAGTCCCGGCCATTATTTACCCTATCTGTAAAGCTTTGTTGCATGACATCAATAAAAGATCTCATTTTCTCTTTCAAATATTTTCTTGCAATTTTTGATGTATCGTTAAAGCTATATGCTGCAGATTCTACGCTAATCTTAGATAATTGTTCACTTGTATACGGATCAATTGCAGATAAAGTTTGCTTCACTTTAAAACTTCCATCACTTGCTCTACCACTTGCAGTTAAGTCAAGTTCAACTCTAATATCAGCTCCGGATTTTCTAGATAGAACATCTCTGATATCTTCTTTAGCTGCATCATCACCTCCATCTCCTGATTGAAAAGCTGCATCTTTTCTTTCATTCTCGAGCAGGTTTTGGAATGACAATGTTTTTAGGCCATTGACAATGAACTCTTCTTCGGCTATACTAATTGCCAATCTTTGACTTGGTTCTTGTAATGCCTCCTCAAAAGTACCTTTCATATTTCCTTTATCAACATAAGGAACTACCATTACAGTTGGCTGAGCAACCTGCTGGTCTTGGGCTAGTATTTCAGGCACTAGTAGAATGACTGTTAAACAAGTAATACAAACCATGTTAATTATATTCATAATACTCTCATCTGATTAATAACCAAGTTTTCTAATTATGCCATTTGATTCTAAATCTCTTCGAAGCGATCTGTGATCCACAGTGACAAGCATTTCGACTTGTACACCTTGACCATACTTAACGCTACCAATTGTTTTTGACTCAGGAACAAATGACTTATACCTATTTTTTCCAAACAAATCGTCAAAGAATGCTTTATTCTTACTTTTCTCAGAGGATTCACCTGTGCCTATCATTGGCATTCTTTGTTGTGAATTGGCCAACCCTCTAAAAAATATCTGCTCAATTGCATATACCTCTGCTTCTTTCACTGCATCATCATATGACTCAGCTGCAGCAACTACTTTTATTGTCGTAGTTCCGTCAGATTCCGAAACAAAAGTAATGTCTCCTCTCTTTGGAAGATTAACTTTTTCAACCGATGCGCATGAACTTAACACTATAGTTAAGATTATGCAAAGTGAACTAAGTAGATTCATGTTTAATCTCATTTTATTCTTTCAACAATATGTTCTCTTTTTTGCTTCACTATTTCCATGATTGATTTTCCACCTTTATCAACTTCACATTCGGAGAAATTGTCACCAGAAACTTTGATTAGCTCAATTTTTCCAACTTCTTGATAATATGGACTTCCATCAATCATCTCGACACTCTTAACCAGAAACTCATCACCTTCCTTCAATCCATGTGACTTTCCACCACTAATAAGTATGAGCTCCGCTTCATCATCATCTTCTTTGAGTACTCTACTAATGGTTAGTATAACAGGGAATTCTTCTTGAAAGTAATTTGTCATACTCTCTTCCAATGTTCTGATTGCTTCATCTACAGCTCTCTCAGGTGTTAGTTGTGCTGAAGCCCCCTTACTTTCAAAGCTCTGGGCTTCAGAACTTTCGGAAGTTTCTGTGTTTACTATTTTTAAATTGAAACTGAGAGTAGCTCTATAACCATTGAATTCACCTCCACTTGTCATTCGAATGATATTTATCATTCGAATATTACCAATAACTTGATAGTCAGCGCCTTTCATAGCTCCTTGTTGAACTTTATTCCCATCAAAGAACTCTTCTGTTTTTTGTAAAGCTTGTTCTTTCTTTATTAAATCTAGATTTGTTCTATCAACAACTTGAAATCGCTTACTTTTTGTAATGATTTCGATTACCTTTTCAGTAATAGCTCTATCATACTTTGTTGGTGTATCTGAAATGAACTTTTCAACAGCAACAATTCTTCTTTTGTCTTGTGTTTGCTGACAATATATAGTGTGTACTGATGATGCAGTGTATGTAAGAGCAATCAAGAAAATACATAGGATTTTCATTGTTTTCCTTATCAGATTGATCAGAAATCTTTTAACATATTCAAAGCATCTACTTGATTTTTAATCTTTAAACCTTGTTTACCTGTTTCTGATACCACGGTACTCAAGATATCCAAAGCTCTTGCTAAACCTGCTCCTAATGAAGCTTTTTTGAGAAATGAGGCTTCTTCTAATTCTTTTTGTGCAGGACCTTTTTTGTCTGCTAAACTCTTTGCCTCGGCAGCCAATGAGCCAATGACTTTTGTTAATTTTAGTAATTGTTTTGCGGCACTTATAGCGGTAATTTTTTTTCCTTTTCCATCAGATATATCTGCAGTTTGAAAACCATCTACAGTATCCATTTTGATTTTGATAAACTCAATGTCTTTTGTAATCTGAATATCTTTAGCAGCAATTTTGCATGCATTTTTAATAATTCCATCAATAGCTGGTGCACCTACTAGAATATCTTCAATTGTTTTCGGACCACAATCGCAGCAGATTTCTTGCATGAATTCTGGATTGTATGCGAGGAGATCACGGACTTTTACCCAGTCAACATTTTCTCCCTTTTTTTTCCCTTTTTTTTGAGCTATTGCTTCGAAATTGCTCAGAGTAAACATCATTAATGCAATGATACCAAAAATGTGAACCTTTGTTTTCATGGTTTTTGTCCTCTAATAAGTGTATTAATCCTCAGCTTCTATAGCTGTTTATAGTATCAATATGAGATTCATTCTAGTAAAATCATATTGTCGTAATTTATAGATTAAACTTTTCAATACTTCTACTCATTTTCTACTCATTTGCATATTTTTCTAACTTATTTTTGAAGACTTACCTCTTTTTTCACGTGAATAACGAATACTAGTAGATACATTATTCTACGAATACATTTCCCCTAACCAATATATTTGTATTCAGGTTTACATTGACTCTATTGTAAAAAGGGATTATCCATATTTCTTGTACATTCATGAATTGTACCTTCATTCTCCCCATCATCATTTCACTCATGGCAAGCTTTTCCATGAGTCAATTGGAGATGTTGGCCCAATCTGAGATTTCAGTACAAGACACCACGCCAAATGTATGCAAACAAATAATTGAAGATCTCACATCCCTCCGTATAACCCCCAAACAGCATGTATTATCATGTAGTGAAAAGTTATAATAAACTTTATTTATTCAAACCTCGGTAGTGATAATGAGTTTACTTGATTCATATTTTGATCAATATATAGGGAAGCTTGGATGATAATAAAAAGAGTTCTCTGATGTATGTTTTCAGAGAACTGTTTTATTAAATTTATTTGTCGTTACATTACTCGCCACATTGAAAATCAACTGTTTTTAACCCTATAATTTTCTTACCTTTCTTGATTGTAACTTGAATAGGAATACACATTATATCTTTAATGTAATACACCTGTTCTTCAGTCAATGACACATTCTTTTTACTTATTGCTGTCTTTTTTCCTTTCTTAATAGTAATATCTACATTACCTCCCCCATATATTACCACTTTTAGCTCTTTAGAAGTTGCACCCTCAATGTCATCTGGATTTGTTTGTCCAGCATCTATATTCCAGAGCATTGCATTATCATCACTTAGCGGATCTGAACTTAGCAAGTTCTTTGTAGACTCTTGGCCGTCTTCATACACTACATATGCCTCGATTGTCAATGATTGTGCATAAACTACAGAGCATGAAAATGCAAATATCAATGTAATAATTACAAGAAAAAGAGATTTCATAATTCGCCCATTTTAAGATTTTACAGTTTTAATAAATAATCTTCACTTTCTCACAACTCATACCGTATTCCGCCCTTCACTATGAGAAATTTGTCCGATTCATTTTCATTTGTGAATGATAGGTATTCAGCCATACCCATGAGTGACAAATTGGTATTCAGTGGAAATTGTAGGCCGCCCGAAAGTGATATTGTTGTAAATGTTTCTGATGTTTCAAAGCGCTGTTCGGCTCCTATATTTGATGTTAGGACAAGCGTCGCCGTGCCTTTTGAGGAGCCAATCATACCTGATATGAATGGTTGTATACCATCCATTGTGAATGTATAACGACCGCCCACCATTATTGGCATATATTCTATAGTGTTTGTTGACTTTGCATTAAAAAAACCAAGATTGCTTTCTGTTGATTGTTCGAAACGCTGATATTGTATTGTTGTCATGATGTCTATACCCTTTGCAATGGTATAAGTCAATACCATTGCTCCATGTGTGCCATTTATATTCAGAGCTGAATCTTGTGGCATACTTATACCCCCATGTGCTTCAATTGCAAACTGAGAATTTGCAACTTGTGTCATGGAAAGCATACTGGTGATTAATACCATGAATAACACTGTTTTCATGAGAGCTCCCTTACTATAATTGTATAATGACTTGATTCATACCCAAATTCGCAAAATTATTTGATAAATATCAGATAATATATTGCTCAGATTCATTAAGCAATATATTTGTATGTATTACAATAACAATCTATCTATTCAGGGTTGCTCTTTTGCATTCCATAACAGGGATTTTATGGTTCAATATTTCATTATTTGTATGATTACGACACTCTTCATGATCATTGGGGAAGGTACCAATCATGTACATTCACAATCCATCTTACAAATTCAAGACACCACCCCAAAAGCACGCGAATTAACTCGCAGAGACCTCATACTTCATACATATAATCCACAAACAGAACGTATTGCCATGTATTGGAAAGATGCAAGCAATATGCTCATCAGAACTTTGGGTGGTTTGAAAAGACATGTTGAAAAATCTCAACAGGAATTGATTTTCGCAATGAATGGCGGTATGTATCATCCCGACTATGCTCCTGTGGGACTGTTCATTGCCGATCACACAATGCATAAACCGGTTAATCTAAATCGTGGGGTAGGAAATTTTTTTATTCAACCGAATGGTGTGTTCTATGTGAATGCTCAAGAACAGCTGGGAATATGTCTGGCAAGAGATATACATAAAGTGAAGAATATCAAGCATGCCACACAGTCCGGTCCTATGCTAGTGATAAATCGAAAAATCAATCCCTATTTTTCTGATACTTCAAACTATCTTAATATTCGGAATGGAGTCGGAATCACCAAACATGGGAAACTTATCTTCGCAATGTCTCGCAAACCTGTCACCCTCTATGAATTTGCCCACTATTTCAAACAACAACGATGCGTAAATGCCCTCTATCTCGATGGTTCCATATCCAAAACCTATGCCCCTCGCAGCAGATGGGTGCAAACCGACGGAAATTTCGGCATTTTGATCGGCGTATTGAAGAAATAATCACATCTTCCCGATCCTATACCCCAACCAAGCCATTGGTAAATATGCAAGTGTCAAATCCATCATGATAAACCATATTGGTCCACCAACCGAAACTACCATCATGATACCACCGAGTAAAAACAGCATCCCTATACTATAAGCCGCTGAAATGTGTTTGGTCTTTATAAATCTGATTGCAAACCATGCGCCGAATAAAGTGCCCAATGCATGTGCAAGAAATGGAAAGATAAAATGCTCGAATGACATCATGTTCATTGCAGTTTTCAAACCTGCTTCTGTGGAAATATCAATACCCTCCGGTGCAGGGAAGACAAGCATTCCTGCCTCAACAAGTACCATATTGAGTGTTCCTCCAAGTAATAATCCCAGAAGAACAATTCATATGTCTTTAAGTAATTGCATATTCAATGTGTGATTATGATTGGTACACTTTGTTTATTCAGGTGCAATATGTAGAGTCCTGCAGGAAGTTCTTCAGTGGAAATAATCGCTTTGCCATCCTGTATCTCGAAACTTTTCATTGCTGTACCAAATGTATCGTATAATACCAATTTACCAATTGATCTTTCCAAGTGTTCAATTGTAATGATATTATCCGCCGGTTGAGGAAATATCTTTACATCCGTGAATTCTCTCACTGAACTCATCACTTTTATCTTCACCATGGTTTTTTGTGTTGAAAGCGTATCGCATACCGTTCTGATTACAGCATAATATAGTCCTTCATCGCTTGTATCCATAGATGAGATATTCAATATAATCTCTGGTTTTACTCCCGCAATTTCCTGAGTGATTGCTTTATCATTCTGATACCATTGATATGTATACTTCTTGGCATTGATTGTTGCTTGCAATACTGTATCCATGCCGGAAAACAACTCTACCATAGATGGAAGATCTTTCTTTATTTCTGCTTTTGAAGTGAAAGATATGCTTGCGGCTTTTGAAGTGTCTCTACCACATGCTCCCACGATGATGCATCGGATATTCTCTATATAAGGAGAGGTATTCTTTATTGCTATTGTATTCTTATTCTCTCCACTGATTGGCTTTCCATCAGATTGAATCCATTGATATTGAATGTCTTTTCCGATGGCATTACAGGTGATTGAAATCGTTTCATCATGACATGCAGTATATGCAGTATCAATATCTTGTATGATTTCAGTTTGTGGATTTATCGCCAATCTTATCGGACCATATACTTGTTGGAGATTTCCTTCTGAAAGTCCTCCAGCAATCACCTTCAAAGAGTATGCACCGGTATCAATTTCAGTGCATGTAGCAATAGTCAATGAATGTGTATTTGCTCCGCTGATATTTCCTCCATTGCTGAGTTTTACACCATTCTTCGACCACTCATATGTCAATGTGAGAAAGCTTGGACTAACTTTGATCAAACCTTCAAGCTTGGTATTTTCACCCAAACATACAGTATCATTTCCGGATAAAGATTCCTGTTTAATGGATGCCATCATCTCAACTCCTTCAGGAACGCTTGCACTGTCCAAAACCAACTGTTGTTGCATTTGAAATGTATTTCCACCATCAGTGCTTTCTGCATATTGCGCTTTGTGTCCGGTCAATTTTTGTCCACCATTTGCATTGAACCCCTTAACATACATGCGGAGGCGATTGCCTACTTTTGAGACACTCGGGTCACCCACAAATTGCTGGGATGACAATCGAACACCTTGTTCTTTCTGCCAAGTTGTTCCACCATCTGTCGAAAGCGAACTGACAATCCCACCGGGACCATTATAGAATAGGCGAATCGATCCATCATTCAATATCATCAATTCGGGAATGCCTGTATTTTGCACGGTCGTTTTATAGGTGAATGTCAATCCATCATTGCTGGTTGCCACCACTGTATTCACATTCATGCCAACCATTTGCGTGCAACCCATGACATAACTACCATTGGGTAATTGCACAACAGATGGATCGAAAATGCCTTCATATTCAAACACTTTTCTTTTTCCCGTGAATCGTACTCCATCGGTGGACACCGCAGAGTAAATGGGATTGGGCCCCTGATTTTGCGGTGGTGGAGTTACGAAATATCCTTGGAAATAATACAATCGAAGCGAACCATCGCTTTGTTTGAAAATATCCGGATCGACTCCATTCCCATCGAAGACACCATCAATCAAAACTTTTTCACCACGCAACCATGAACCATTGGGCAATTGTCTTGCAACCCACATTCCATGTTCACCAGGTCTGGCTGATACATAATACATGAGATTAACGGTTTGTGCTAATGCCGAAAATCCACACGATATAAATAAGCAGATGTAGAGTATATGATTTCTCATTGTTTACTGTTGTACTATGAATGAAATGAATGACAATGCAAGAAGAAAATCTATCTTTGTAAAAGATATCCCTTTAGTCCTGTTCATATGACACCCATACTTACTATGTAAATATTAAAACTAAGTAACCTAAGTAAGAAATATGAAACCCTGTGAGAGCTTGAACAGAATTTTATACACATAGCGTTTTTTCACCTTGTAAAGTCTTAGAATCGACAAAACACTCAATATCGATGATTGTTATGGACAAAGGTGTTTTCGATCTCTATGACACTTTTGCGAAGGATTTTTAGAAATCTGTGTTAATTTTTTGTAAGTCAATGTATAACACAGACTTACGGTGTTTTTACTGGTATTTCAAGATTGTTTCATGTGAAACGTGTCTGAGTTGGAAATATTGATACTGCTTTTGAATTATTCATTGTTTCACGTGAAACATCATGCCTAGATACGATATAATTGTTATTGGTGGCGGACATGCCGGAATCGAAGCTGCAAGATCTGCTGCTCTGATGGGATGTGATACTGCGCTTATAACGATGAAAACATCAACGATTGGTGTATTGTCCTGCAATCCTTCAATTGGTGGGTCTGCGAAAGGACATTTGGTCAAGGAAATTGATGCAATTGGCGGAATTATGCCTCTTATTGCTGATAGAAGCGGGCTGCAATTCAAGATATTGAACACATCCAAAGGCCCTGCTATTTGGTCTCCCAGATCCCAAAATGATAAATATCTTTACCCCAGCTATGCTCAGCAATTATTGAAGATAATACCAAATTTGTCCATTCTTGAGGGTACAATCGAGAAACTGTTGATTTCGGGAAAAGAGGTAACGGGTGTTATATTTAATGGCGAAGCTCTATCTTGTAAAGCTCTTATACTATGCGGAGGTACTTTCCTCAATGCTGCAATGTATACCGGCAGAGCTAAAACCCTTGGTGGAAGAGTGAATGAGCAGGCGGCAAATGGACTTTCTGATTCTTTGCTTGAGCATGGTTTCGATATAGGAAGATTGAAAACGGGTACGCCCCCAAGAATTTTTGCCGATAGCGTCGATTATTCAAAGGTTCGAGTGGAATCCGGAGATGATCATCCTCAGCCATTTTCACATAAGACCGGAAAGGTGAGGAATACCATTACATGTTATGCAACAGCAACCAGTAAGGAAACCCATGTAATACTTGAACGGGGCTTTGCTGATTCTCCGATGTTTACAGGACTAATCACCGGACAAGGGCCGAGATATTGTCCATCCATTGAAGACAAGATTTATAGATTCAATGAGAGGGATTCTCATCAAATTATGTTGGAGCCTGAATCACTAAAAGGTAATACGATCTATGTAAATGGTTTCTCAACATCACTCCCAAAAGACATTCAAGAACAAGCTCTACGTACAATTCCGGGCTTGGAGCATATGCGAATCGAAAAATATGGATATGCTGTCGAATATGACTTTTTCTATCCATACCAAATGTTGTATACCCTTGAAAGTAAAAGACTTAGCAGACTTTATACTGCTGGACAGATCAATGGGACTTCGGGATATGAAGAGGCCGCTTCGCAGGGTTTGATAGCCGGAATTAATGCTGCTGCAAGCATTAAAGGTCTACCTGAATTGGTAGTGGAACGTTCCGATGGATATATCGGAGTAATGATAGATGATCTAGTAAACAAGAGTTCGGATGAACCATATAGGATTTTCACATCTTTGGCTGAATATAGATTATTGCTAAGACAGGATAATGCATTTGAGAGACTCTATGAAAAAACGAGTATATATGGCTTGCATGATGGAAGCGAGAAAAAAGTAATGAGCTCAATTTCATTAAGGAAAGAATTGGAAGAATCCTTGAAAGGAATAAAAATCTCAAAGGATGAAGCAAATGCCTTATATGAAGAAGTTCAAGAGTCTCCGGTCAAAGAATCCGAGCTGTTGACCACCATGTGTAAACGTCCTGCAATGACCCTTTCTTTGATTCGTGAAAAAACTTCTCTTCTTGATGCATGGAAAGGCACGACATTTGATAGTATATTATGGCAAGCCGACATAGACATCAAATATGAAGGATATATCGCGAGACATCTTGCGGATATTGAGAAGTTCAAAGATCTTGAGCATAAAATCATTCCAAGCACTTATGATTATGATTCATTGCAATCATTATCCAAAGAAAGCAAAGAGAAGCTTAAGAAAATTAGACCTCATTCCATAGGGCAGGCTTCCCGAATTCCGGGTGTTTCACCAACCGATATCTCTTTATTGGTAATCGATCTTAAACGATGATGTTTTTTTGTCGGAAACTATTTGTTTCATGCTTTCCGGCTTTACAGTGAAATCTCAATACACAGTCATTGGCATTGATGGTGGCGGGTCCAAAACAAGAGGACGCCTGGTTTATGGTGATCAACAAGTACAAAGAGTGATCGGATCTACGCGCGTTGGTGTCGTGGGATTCACGGAGGCATGCGAAAGAGTGGTGCAGCTCATTGCCGATCTAACTCAGGATGCAGGTATAGAACGCTCTGAAATAGATGCTGTGGTTGTTGGTGTCGCAGGTATTTGGCTTGAAGAAGAGAGGCAACGATTTGCACATCTTTTGAAGGTGATAGCCAAAGACTCAGGATTCAATCTTCAAGATATGATAGCCACAAGCGATGCAGAAATAGCTTTGCGTGGTGCTTTTGGTATAGAACCCGGCATCATGATCATAGCAGGCACAGGTACAATCACACTTGGAAAGAATGCCAAAGGAGAATTGGTTCGTTCCGGTGGTTGGGGTATTGAAATCGATGATGAGGGAAGTGGAGCATGGATTGGAAAAAAGGGTTTGTCCGCATGTGTAAAAGCTATTGATGGAAGAGGAGTGAAAACGTCTCTGCTTGACTCACTGGCAGATCGCTATCCTCAAATTAATTTGAAATATCCCAGGTCTATCGTTTCGGCATTCATGGATAAGGTGTTCGAATACCACCATCTCACGCCAATGGTTTTGGATGAGGCAGAGAAAGGTGATAAAGTATGTTTGACAATTGTAAAAGATGCTGCTGATAGATTATATGAAAATATCGTTGCTGTTGCCAATGTGATTCCCGGAGATCCCAAAACGGTTTCATTCCTCGGTGGATTGCTTGAAAACAATACAATGGTTTCCAAAGAATTGATGAGTAGAATTAAAAAAGGTGGTAACTTCACTGTCATAGATCCAAAGGGGACGGCACTCGATGGAGCAATTGAATTAAGTTATGAATTAGCTTCGGGATCGGAAGACATATGAACAAATACATCATCCTTTTCTTTGTGATGAGTATTGCGGCCTTTGCTCAACCTCAACAAAGTGACATCAATATTGAAGTAACCAGAAGAGTGTCGGTTGAATTACTTGGCCCAAATGCAGACCCCTTCATGCAACCTCTCACTCAAACATTGAATGCAACCGCCAATTCACGATTCTTCCGTACGGCAGAAATTCCGGATACGGGATTCTATTTCAGAGTTGGTGTGGGGTCAATGATCGGATTTGTACGTGATGATCAGAAAACATATACCCCCTTTGCACCCGTCATTTCACAAGATCAATTCTTTCAAAGGATTGTCAATGATAAAGATTTGGTAAAAATCAACTTATTGAATCCAACTCAAACACAAATCGTTGATACAACCGGATTGGTTGTCGTTATCATGAAATATCTATTTGGAAAAGGATTGAATGATCCCACGAGTGGTTTTTCATTTCCGGACTCTGCTGCTACGGTGTATGGTAACAGAGATGAGAAATTTGTGATAGGAAAACAGTATTTGGTTGACCAAGTTTCCGGAGGAGATCCACTTTTGGGAACTGTGTACAATGCATTGACCCCTGAATTAAAGCAAAGCATCATGTCAACAATCAATGGTTTACCAAACTATCTGACCTTGGCACGTGGAGCAAATGTCAACTCTGTTGTAGCAGGTGTACCTCAGGTTGAAATCGGATCATTCATGGGAACGGAATTATTGTTGAGATATATCCCACCAATAAAATATGATACCGTTGTTGGTAAATTCTCTTTCTGGGGTATTGGAATCAAACACAGCGTAGATCAATATTGGAAAAATGCACCTGTTAATTTGGCGGCACAATTTGTGTATCAAGGAAGTTCGATAGAAAACTCGGTGGGGGCAACCAATTCACAATTGTCTGCAAACACAACAATCATGGGTGCAAATATTCAAGCATCAACACAGTGGAAAGGTTTCACGTTTTATTCAGCATTCGCTTATGAAGAAATCAAGATAAATACTGATTTCACGTTTTATCTTCCAAAGGAATTGCAAAGACAATTGGGATTATTGCCATTGGATTCAGATGAGCCAAGACCCCCAATGTATCCCGGAGATCAAAGACCTCAATACACAAATGCTGTGTTTAAAGATAATGCAGTGAAGTTCACAATGGGTATCAGTAAAACTTTTGGCAGTTTGGGGATTTGTCTGGATTATAATATCAGCAAATTCAATATTGTAACCCTGGGACTGGATGTTGGTTTTTAATGTTCCTTGGTGTCTTTAAGGAATTTTTTGTTGACCAAATACAAAGGGATTGAAAATGCAGAGTCTTTTGCATTACTCAGAATAGTGAAATCCACTCTGGTCAATGAATCTTCTTTCATCCTCGCAGTGCTTACCTGAAGTGTTAATTTTCCTTTGCCCATTGGTCTTATGGTTGGATTATTGACAATTGCAGATGCGCAAAAACAAGAACTTTTCACTTCTCGTATCGCGAGAGTTTCCCCACCTTTGTTCAAGACCATAACATCCATCACAACCCCTTCTTCATCGGGTGAGAAATATGCTATTGGTTCTCCCGGTCTAATAATGATGTCGGCCGGTTGGTTTAAAGCTTGAATTGAACCAAACAACAAACAAATCATAAAGAGAATTGTTTTCATTGAAACACTTCCGAAAATTCATGAAGTCCTTTTTTGTTTATTATCCATTCCGCTGCCAAGATAGCGCCTTGTGCAAAACCGGTTCTGTTTTTGGCACTATGTGTAATGGTAATGCTATCTATGATTGAATCGGCTATTACCGAGTGCTCTCCTACAATATCACCACAACGCATGCTAGAAACATGTAAAGCGTGTATATCACTGGTTGCTTCTTCGGGATTGCAGGTGATGTATTTTTTCGAAGGGAAATTCTCAATTATCGATGAACTTAATAAATGAGCGGTCCCGCTTGGACTGTCTAATTTATGTCTGTGGTGTTTTTCGGATAATGAAATATCATATCCACCAATGTTTGAGAGGTTTTTGGATAATTCGGTGATGAGTTTCTTTGTGATGTGAATACCCGGTGAAAAATTTCCACTATAAACACAACCAATGGAATCTCCTATTTTTTGTCGGATGGTAGGGAGTGTGTCATACCAACCTGTTGTACCTATCACAAGGGGTTTGCCGACAGCTATTGCGTGTTCGACATGTGATTCAACAGCAGAAGGAATGGAAAATTCTATCAATACATCACAATCCGGAGATTTGTCTGAAAGAAAGAGTCTTTCCAAAGAATAAATTGCCGTAATTTCATGCCCGGAGAATGAAGCTTGTTGCTCTATCTCTTTTCCCATTTTTCCATAACCAATCAATCCTATCTTCATAGATCATGAACCTAAATGAATTTCAACAATCGTGGTTGTCATCTCCACGCCGTGTCATCGGCATGATGAGCGGCACTTCTTTGGATGGCATAGATATATGTTTGGCCGAATTTAACTGCAATGAATATGGGAAGCATGGTTTTAAGGTTTTGGAAAAAGCCATCTATCCCATGGATCAA
The DNA here is from genome assembly GCA_016873735.1 of Ignavibacteria bacterium. Lineage (GTDB taxonomy): Bacteria > Bacteroidota > Ignavibacteria > Kapaibacteriales > UBA961 > UBA961. Next base: position 103,661 of record VGWD01000004.1, read on the forward strand.
AGTCTGAAAGAATTCTTGATACACCTAATGCAAGATACAATTTCCTTGGAAGAAGTATCTCATGCGCAACAAAGGATTACCAATATTCACGCTGAGTCTGTCTTGAGATTTTTGAATGAGAAGAGTATAGATGTATCTACTTGTGACCTCTTAAGCGTACATGGTCAAACGGTTTGGCATTCACCACCAAAGTCAAATTCAGCAATCGGACACACATTACAGTTATTGTCTATACCGGCCCTTGCTTCATTGACCGGTATAAGAACAATTGGGGATTTCCGCACAGCGGATATTGCTTTGGGTGGACAAGGAGCGCCCCTTGTTCCGATTTTTGATGAGGAGTTTTTGTATTCCGAAAAAATAGACACAATTGCTGTTAATATTGGGGGTATGGCGAATATTACATTTATTCCCAAAAATAGAGAGATGAATTTATTGGCATTTGATACCGGACCGGGGAATGTGTTGATAGATCTCGCGATGCGAAAGTTCTTTGGAAAACAATATGATGAGGGCGGGGTTTTTGCAAAAGAAGGAAGGGTTCTTGATCGTTTATGGAAAAACCTCTGTGATATAGATTTTATAAAAGAAGCACCTCCTAAGTCAACAGGGAGAGAGTTGTTCAATAAAGCGTTGTTGGATTCTTTATTGGAGGTTTCTTTTGTGAATACATTTCCCGGAGAGGATATTGTCCGAACATTGACGGATTTTACAGCTTGGTCTATTGCGGAAAATATAAGGTTGTTTGCAAATCAAGAATCTCGCGTTATTGTCACCGGTGGAGGAGCAAACAACAACACTTTAATGATGAGGTTAAAACAAGAATTACCTTCTGCTACTTTTCTTTCAACAGAAGATTTGGGTTTTGATCAGGATAGTAAAGAGGCTTTGTGTTTTGCTTATATGGGGTGGAGGTCTCTTGCGGGTTTATCGGGAAATGTTCCAAGTGTTACAGGTGCATCAAATTCGGTTGTATTGGGAAGTGTGAGTTGTTAACGTCCTGTTAAATCATGTATTTTAGATACCCTTTGTTCATGTCTTCCACCTTCAAACGAAGTGGTTAGAAATATATCTACCATGTTGATTGCCGTGGTTTTATCAACCAGACGCTCTCCTAGTGTCAACACATTTGCATCATTGTGTTGTCTTGCCAACTGTGCCATTTCTTCATTGACACAATTTGCCGCTCTCACTCCCTCGGTTTTATTTGCAACTATTGAAACCCCTATACCACTTCCACAAATCAAAATCCCTCTCTCCACCTGGTTTTGAGCCACTTTTAGAGCCACTTCCACCGCTATGTCGGGATAATCCATAGAGTCTTTAGAGTATGTTCCAAGGTCTTGTACTTCGTGCCCCAAAGACAGTAAGTGTTTCAAAATTTCTTGTTTTCGTTCAAAACCAGCGTGATCCGAGCCTATGGCAATGTTCATAATGATTTAGTAGTAATAGAGATAGAGTGGTTTCCACAAGGTTGTCTACATAAGTCTTTTTTTTGTGGATAAGGGTGTTGTTGTATTGAGGTTGTCAACAGTGTTTCTTTATCCAATTTTTTGTTGTTCACATCTATGTGAATCAAAGAATTTTCTTACACATTGATTTCCACAAATCTACAATTATTTCCTATGTGGTATTTAGTGCATTCTAAGAAGTAATGTATATAATTATCTGGTTTTTCCACTTTTCAACAGATTATAATATATCTTATAATAAATAATTATTTAACCTTTAAGAATATGTGGGGGTTTTTCTGTGAATAAAGGAATATGAGGAAAACGTGACTCACAAAAAAACAATAAACGACCTTCTTTCAGAAAAAGAGAAACATTAGATCCCAAAGCCCTATTTCTTGCGCCTTCCCGAACACTTAACTCTAAAACCTCTTCCTGTAAATCCCACCGAAGACCTTGGGTGGTTATTGTAGCATAAGGAAAGGGGATTAAGGAAATAATTTCCTGTTCCCGACACTCACCACAAGCCATATCGAAAAATACAGGCACCGCTATACGTGACATAGAATCTACTATAGTGATTTGTGAGAAAGACCTGGAGAATTTCCACAAGATACTGGTATTGTTTAAAGAATGTTCAAAATCTCCGCCATGCATACCCCAAATCACGATAGTAGAATAACCTCTATTCAATGCAAAGAGCATTGCCTTCTCAAAATCATTGTTTTCTTGATTTTCATCCCGAATTAGGGTGCAAAACCCGAGATCCACTACAGAGGGATCAAAAGAATCCATGTCACCTATTACAACATTCGGCGTGATCCCCAAACCCAACAAATCATTGGCAGCACCATCAGTTGCTATGACAGGGCAATTGGGAAAGAATGAAAAAAACTCCAAAACCGGCTTAGATCCTTGAAGAACCACAATACAATCAGGGATATAAGCACAAAAAGACAACACTTTCATAAACATCCTACTCTTTGAGAACAAAATTAGATGAAATCAAGCGAGCAAGGGCAAAAAAAGCAAAACTTGTAGTAAATTTGCCCTAATCTATTTCTTACAATAAAGCCCTAAAAAGAGCACATCAATGAAATTATCAGAAATACCTTATGAAAGACCGGATTTAGAACAATTACAATCACGTTATAAAGACCTTCTATCCCGTTTAACACAAGCAACAAACCCAACAGATCAAATAACGGTATTGGATGAATGGAATAATCTTAGAATAGACCTTGCCACACTCTCCAATCTGGTGTATATCCGCTTTTCTCAAAACATCAAAGATGAGTGGGCAAAAGCAGAAAAAGACTTTTTTGATCAAAACGGACCAACAATTCATGAATGGAATATTCAATTAATCAAAGAGATCGTTAAGTCGCCATTCATAGAAGAAATTAAAAAACAATGGGGTGAATTATTTGTGGAAAAACTCGAAATGAGTTTGCAGACATTTATTCCGGATATAAAAGACGAGCTCATCGAAGAATCAAAACTTACACAACGTTATGCAGAAATATTTGCATCAGCCAAAATAGAATTTGATGGCGAGACATATAATCTATCTTCGTTGGAACCCAAGATTCTATCAACAGACCGCAACACAAGAAAAAGGGCGCAGCAAACCAGATTTGGTTTTATTGGTTCACATGCCGAAGAATTGGATTCACTCTATCAAGATTTGGTGAAAACACGCACATCGGCAGCAAAAAAACTAGGATTCAACTCTTATACAGAATTGGCATATAAAGAACTGGGAAGAACAGAGTACAACCCCGAAATGATAGCCGGATTCAGAGATCAAATATCTCGTGTTGTGGTACCCTTGGTTCATGAGTTCAAAAAAGATCAATCCTCAAGATTGGGTTTGGATTATTTAACATTTTTTGATGAAGGTTTATTGTTTGCCGATGGAAACCCAAATCCACAAGGCGAACCGGATTGGATAGTTGATCAAGCTTCGGCTATGTATAAAGAGCTTTCACCGGTGACAGATACATTTTTTTCCATGATGCGTGAAAATGAAATACTGGATCTGGTGACCAGACCCAATAAATCGGTAGGTGGATATTGTTCAAGTTTTCCTAAATATGGAATACCGTTCATTTTTTCAAACTTCAATGGAACAACTCATGATGTTGAGGTATTGACCCACGAAGCAGGACATGCATTACAAAATTATTTGAGCAGTAAACATAAACCTTTGGAATATAGGTGGCCATCATATGAGGCCGCGGAGATTCATTCCATGAGCATGGAATATATTACATGGCCTTGGATGAAAAACTTCTTTGGTGATCAAACAAATAAATTTAAATACGCTCATTTGGTTAAGTCAATACAATTCTTGCCATATGCATGCGCTGTAGATGAGTTCCAACACTGGGTTTATGACAATCCTGAAGCGCAACCCAAAGAAAGATTGGAATTTTGGAAAACCATGGAGAAAAAATACCTACCATGGAGAGCATATGAAGATATGCCGGAGGGAAGCGAAGGAAGGGTATGGCAATTTCAATCCCATATCTATAGAACACCGTTTTATTACATAGACTATGCTTTGGCACAAATTTGCGCATTGCAGTTTTGGGTAAAATCACGCGAGAATAAAGAAGAGGCAATGAAAGATTATTTACATATCTGTGAAATAGGTGGTAGTAAAACATTTTTAGATATCGTGAAATCCGGAAACCTGAAATCTCCATTTGCTTCCAATACAATTCAGGATATCATTCAAGTAGCAAGAGAATGGATATCTGAACATACACCACAATTTTCATGAAAAACCTTTGAGGAAACAATATGTCGTTTGAAGTAGAGTTTGGAACTCAAACATTTGAAAATAAACGCCAAAGCCCTGAGGAATTAGCAAGTGTTGCAAAAGAAATCAGAAGAGATATCATCAAAATGTTGGTGTTGGCCGGTTCAGGTCATAGTGGCGGACCACTGGGCTCCACAGATATTTTCACCACACTGTATTTCAATGGAAATATGCGTTATGATCATACCAACCCAAACTGGGAAGGACGCGATCGTTTTGTTTTGAGCGCGGGACACATGGCCCCTGTCATGTATGCGGCACTCGGAAATGCAGGTATGTATCCGAAGTCTGAAATGGCAACACTCAGAAAATACAATACCAGATTACAAGGTCATCCTGGAAGAGATATGGGATTGCCCGGCGTTGAAACATCTTCAGGTTCTCTTGGACAGGGTATATCAATTGCGGTTGGTATGGCAATGAGTGATGCATTGCTTGACCACAATGATAAACGAGTCTATTGTTTGACCGGGGATGGCGAGTTACAAGAAGGTTCTGTTTGGGAAGCGGCGATGTCTGCATACCATTTTAAACTCGATAATTTCTGTTGGATTATAGACAACAATGATTGTCAAATAGATGGTCGTTTACCCGAAGTGATGGATGTATATCCAATCAATGAAAAGTGCAAAGCTTTTGGTTTCGACACCGTGGTTGTTGATGGTCATAATTTTGAAGACCTCCAAAGAGGTTTTGATGTCTTTTTGAATAATCAAAAAAACAAAACAGGAAAACCAACTGCGATCATTGCAAAAACATATATGGGACGAGGAGTTTCATTTATGGAAGACAGTTATAAATGGCATGGCATGCCTCCCAACAAAGAGCAAGCAGAACAAGCTCTTGGTGAATTACAATGAGAAGTTTGCTCAATCAGATATTGATTGCTTTCTTGATTTTTTGCTGTGTGTCTTGTTTAAACAAACAACCGGAACAAACCAATGGTCAAGAATTTCAAACACAACAAGACGAGACTGTTTCGATAGATACTTCTTTGTCTGAGGGAATTCCCCCTTCGATATTGAAAGATTGTTTACCCGCAACATTTCGCGGAGCAGAAAAACTTCCTTCTTCTTCCGGAAGTGTTATCATTGAAGGTATTAAAGTTTCGAAAACCACCGGTGAATATATATATCCCGGTGGGACAATAACCATCACTCTTGCGGATTATGCCGGAGCGGTGGGAACGGTATTGTATCGCTATGAATTGCCTAAAAATTCGGAACCCGGGATGGAAATACAGGCCATCACCTTACCCAATGGTTATGGATATAGCAGACATAGCCCAAATGAATCCACATTACATTTGTATTGTTTGATAAATAAAAGAGTGGCGGCTGAGATAATAGCAAATGGAACCGACACGTGGTTTAGTGATCAAACATTGATCTCATCATTGATTCCTTCCGATTGCATTGTGAAGAATATCACCTCAACAAAACAATAATTAGAGAGAGATATGGAAGAGTTAAAACAATACGGTTCAAAACCAACACGATTTGGATTTGGAGATGGTTTGGTAACGCTTGGAGAAAAACATAACAATGTCGTAGTTCTTGGAGGCGATATCACCGGTTCTGTGATGACCTCATTATTCAAAGAAAAATTTCCCGACAGATTTTTCTCGATAGGAATTGCCGAACAAAATGCCACAACAATCGCAGCCGGTCTTGCACTATCAGGAAAAATTCCATTTTTTGCAAGTTATGGTGCATTCTGCGCATTGAGAAATGCCGATCAACTTCGCATCTCTGTTTGTTATAATGAAGCAAATGTGAAAATCGGTGGTGGTCACTCTGGAATCAGTGTTGGTCCCGATGGTGCGACACATCAAGTACTTGAAGAAGTTGCTTTCTTACGCACTCTTCCACACATGACACTTGTGGTCCCTTGTGATTATGAAGAAGCACGCAAAGCAACAATCGCAATCGGCGAATATATTGGACCGGCATATATTCGATTTGGTCGTTCACCCGTTCCTTTATTCACCACTCCAGACCATCATTTTGCTTTGGGAAAAGCTCAAGTATTACGCGATGGAAATGACATTGCATTGATTGCTTGTGGTTCCATGGTTTGGGAATCATTGGTTGCGGCAGAAAAATTGGCAGAAAAAGGAATCAATGCCAGAGTGATCAATAGTCCTTCAATCAAACCATTTGATTTTGAAACCGTTGTTGCAGCCGCAAAAGAATGTGGAGCAATAGTAACAGCAGAAGAACATCAAGTGCATGCAGGTTTGGGTGGAGCGGTAGCGGAAGCTATTGTGAAAAATCACCCAGTACCAATGGAATTTGTAGGAGTGAAAGATTCTTTTGGTGGTAGCGGTGAACCCGAAGAACTTATGCAGAAATTTGGTTTGACCTGGAAGGAAATATACGCATCGGCATTGATAGCAATGCATCGTAGAGACAAAGGATCTTTACCCAATGTCAGGAAAATCAAAGAAGTCGCCGAATATGCAGGATAATCAAAACCCCATCCATTGAGGATGGGGTTTTTTATATGAAATTCAGTGATGGGAATCCATGACAATTTTGATATTTTGACACATAATTAGAAGTAAAGAATATGAAAACATCTATCCCAATAATCATCCTTTGCTTTTTGTTGTTTTCTGATGCATTATTTGCGCAAGGAGGAAGAGCGAATAGAAAAAAGGATCAGGACACAAATCAAGTAACAAACAAGATACCTTATGTGGATATATTGTATGGAGAATCACAGATTCAGAGAAATGGAATGTCGGGAGAAATATCCAATGTGACTATTTACGGTATTTCACTTGGCTTGAAAAAAGAAAAAAAACACAAAAAATCCAATGATATCGTAGTTCAGGACAAAAATGGTTTGACATTTTCCTTGGGGAGAGCCCCGGAGATTGGTCAAAGTGATTCAACATATTGGAATATTCCGGTTGGTTCATCAAACACATTGGAGTTTTGGAGTTTAGGTACTGTAAATGGGACGGGATACGGTTATACATTTGGCGATAATGTGCTTATGCTGAATGTGGAAGACAATGCAACATGGAATTCTATTGATCCCCGTTCATTTGCGCGGTCTCAAACCCCGGCGGATTGGCAATATATGCGAGACATGGATGGCACTATGCGACTTGGATCTTCCATGACTTCATCAATTGAATGTAGAATAAGCAATACACTTACATTGAATGGTGGATATACATGGAATCAAGTATTACCAAGACATATGTTTTGGTATTGGTTGGGATCAGAGGCGATAGAAGGATTAGCCGGTGCAGCTATTGACAATGTTATATCAAACTTTGGAAATATTTCTCCTAAATCAACTCCTGTCATGCACTTCATTTTGAAAAGTGCTTTGCTCTATGGTATGAAAGAATTACGAAGAACACACATGAATTGGCCTTTCGAAACACCAACACCGATGAATATTACATTTTGGAATATAGGAGTGGGTTTAACATTATAAACTCACATGGGGATTGTTTCATTAGTAGGAGTATGGAATATGTCACGAGCATTGAATAAAGTTCAATTTATTGGACATGTAGGGAAAGATCCTGAATATACATTCACATCAGGAGGAACAGCAGTTGCGACTTTTCGTCTCGCAACATCGGAATCATGGAAAGATAAAAATGGTGCATTGCAAGAAAGCACGGATTGGCACACAATTGTGGTGTGGAATTCACAGTATAGAAATCTTGCAGATATCGTACATAAAATGGTTCACAAAGGGTCACGAATATATGTCGAAGGCAAACTAAAATATAGAACCTATGAAAGTCGAGACGGATCTAAAAGAACAGTCACTGAAATCATAGCGGATTCAATCATTCTTTTGGACGCAAAACCGGCAAACTCCGAATCAGGGACGCAAACGATACCCGAAGAACACAATGAAGAATAAAAAAACGCTATCCCAAAAGGATAGCGTTTCTGTTTTAGTAAAAGGCAGTGTTAAAACTTCAATACATTCGAGATTTCTTTTCTCAATGTTGTTTCATCGATGAATCCCATATGATTCCATACTACTTTTGTTCCATCATGCAAGATGAGATATGGAATTCCTTCGATTCCCATTGATTGAAGTAGCGAAGGATTCTGATCGGCATCAATTCTTTTGATGATGACTTTCCCTGCCATTTCTTTTTCCATCTTTTCGAGAAATGGTTGCATTTGTTTGCATGGCTTACACCATTCTGCATAAAAATCAACAAGCACGGGAGTATTGCCTTCCAAACTTTTCAAAAATTCTTGTTGATTCATGCCGGTTTCCATCGGCTTGGGTTGATCGGTTGTTTCGGGTAGATTTGCCGATCTCCATGCTATCATCCCACCGTCCAATTCATAGACTTTCGTGAAACCTGCATTGCGCATGGTATTTGCGGCTGCAGCGCTTCGTCCACCACTCAAACAATACACCATATATGGGGTGGATTTATCAAGCTTTGCTATTTGTTGATCAAAAGTGGGATCATTGAAATCAATATTCACAGCTTCTTTTATATGTCCACCTTGGAATTCACCCGGAGTGCGGACATCCAGAATCACTTCATTTGGAAGCGAAGAAATGGTGGTAGAAAACTCACCGGGTTTCAACAATGTACCTGTTTGCTGACTGTTCGAGCATGAGCAAATAGTGAAAAATACTATACCTATACACAATGTTTGCATTCGTATCATGGTAATGTTCTCATGTAAGTTTTGAATTGAGTCCGGACCAACCACCGCCATTATGCACTTCGGCATATCCTTTGGAAAGTAGAAATTGTTTTACCGCCGCACTGCTCGCTCCGGATGCACAACAGAGAATGAGAGGTTGATTCAAAGAAGATAATTCTTCAAGCGCTGCTCAAGTTCTTGCAGAGGTATATTGATAGAATCTACAACATTGCCACCCATGAATCTGCCGGAGTTCGTACATCCACGATGGTATAGATTCCGGAAAGCAATATAT
>VGWD01000005.1 GCA_016873735.1 Ignavibacteria bacterium
AAAGGTTGCCCAAGCATCATGGTATCCCCAAATCAGTGCCTTCGCCGAATATAATTACAATAATCCCAATATGCGCATTGTTCCGGCCCGTTCACAATTTGATCAAACATGGGCGGCCGGCATTCAGATATCAATGGATCTGTGGAATTGGGGATTGAACTCTGCTCAATCACGTCAAGCAGAAGCACAACTTGCACAAGCAATGGATGCGAGTGCATTGACAAAAGAAGCTATTCAGATCGAAGTCATGCAATCGTATACACTCATGAAGCAGGCCATTGATAAAATTCCGGTCACAGAAACTTCGATTAGGCAAGCTGAAGAGCAAGTACGCGTTGTAAATGCAAGGTTTGCATCAGGCGGAGCCATTATGACAGACATTTTGGATGCCGAAACAGCATTGATCTTGGCCAAAATGAATAGAGTTCAAGCAATCATAGATTTGGAAATGGCAAAAGTAAAATTGGAAAAATCAATTGGATCAACCATATAATTCATTTAGTGAACATCATGAAAAAAATCACCATATCAATTAGCATTCTCATCATACTGGCAATCATCATTGGTGTATTGGAATATAATAAGTCCAAGGCAGAGCAAACAATAGCCAAGCAAACATTCAAGCTTCAGGCAATTCCTGTGACAGTCACTACTGCTGAAATTAAGGACTTGAATAGTGAGCTTAGTCTGATCGGTACGATCATGGCAGGTAGTGATGTGAACATTGTTGCCGAAGCAGGAGGGCGAATCGTCAGACTCCATGCAAAGCCGGGTGATTATAAATCCGCAGGTTCAATCATTGCAGAGATAGACTCTGAACTCAGGAGAGCTTCTTTGCAAAATGCTCAGGCCGGTTATGATAAAGCTAAAAGCGACCTTCAAAGAATGGAAACGATGTACAAAGACGGTGTTGCAAATGCCATGCAAATGGATCAGGCACGTTATGGATTCCAAGCCGCCGAAGCACAATTACTCATGGCGAAAAGACAAGTTCGAGATACAAGAGTTACATCACCCATAAGCGGAATCATCAATACAAAAATGGTTGATCAAGGTGCGACAGTCGGCATCAATGCCGTAATTGCAAATATTGTAGACATATCAACACTAAAAGTAAAAGTGAATGTATCTGAAAAGGATGCTTTCACGCTCAAATCAGGAGACAAGGTTATTGTCTCAACGGATGTATATCCTGGAATCACATTCCAAGGCTCTGTGATGAGCATCGCCCCCAAAGCAGATGAAGCACATACATATCCTGTTGAGATTTCAATGAGCAATTCCAAAGCTCATCCACTCAAGGCTGGAATGTTTGGACGAGTATCTTTTACCACCATCGAAAAAACGCAGGCATTGATTATCCCAAGAAAAGCACTCATGGGGAGTATCAAAGAACCTAAAGTGTTTGTTGTGAATAACAATAGAGCAGAATTGAGGCCCGTTCAAACAGGTTCTGATTCCGGGACTATGCTGGAAATCATATCCGGCATCAATCCCGGTGATTTGATTGTAACCAATGGTCAAAACAATCTACGTTCTGGAACAAAAGTCACCATCATCAACAAACAAAGAAAATAAAGACCATGACTATAACAGAGTTAGCAATTAAAAGACCAACGCTTGTCGTTGTACTCTTTACAGTTCTTGGTGTCTTGGGAGTATTTGGCTATTCACAGCTGAAGTATGAACTTCTCCCAAAAATTAGTCCTCCGGTTGTTGTAATCTCGACAATATACCCCGGTGCATCTCCTCAAGAAGTAGAAAATAGCATCACCAAGAATATCGAAGATGCTGTGTCTTCATTGGATAAAGTGACTGCTGTTCACTCCACTTCATCCGAGGGGGTATCGGTTGTGACTGTTGAATTGACGCAATCTGCCAAAGTGGATATCGCATTGCAGGATGCTCAAAGAAAAGTAAATGCAGTTCAACAAATTCTCCCGAAGGATGCAAGAGCACCTGTAGTATCAAAGATTGCATTGGATGAGATTCCCGTATTGCGTGTTGGCGTCACAGGCTCCATGCAAAACCGAGAATTCTATCAATTCATGAAAGATAAAATCGTGCCTGCGCTATCAAAAATCGAAGGTGTCGGTAATATTGCATTATTGGGCGGAGAGGAAAGAGAGATAAAAGTCAATGTGAATATTGAGAAAGTTCGGGGATATGGTCTTGGATTGAATCAAATAGCTGGAATGATCAAAGCATCTAATCTGGATTTTCCTACCGGCAAGATTAAGGATGATGATGGACAATATGTTGTTCGTCTTGCAGGAAAATTTACCAGCATAGATCAAATCGGTTCCATCATTGTTGGAAAGTCGCGTGCCGGCGGCTTTGTTCGCCTTCAGGACATCGCAGAAATTGAAGATGGACGAAAAGAATATTCCACAATCAGCAGAATCAATGGCACCACAACAATCGCAATGTTGATTCAAAAACAAAGTGATGCTAATTCAGTTGATGTAAGCGAAAAAGTGCGCAAACAAATGACCGAATTGGAAACTGAATATGCTCAAGAACAATTACGATTCAATATAGCTCAGGACGGTTCTCGATTTACGATAGAAGCTGCAAATGCAGTTAAGTTTGATTTGTTTATTGCTATTATCCTTGTCGCAGCGGTGATGTTTCTCTTTTTGCACTCACTCCGAAATTCATTGATTGTGATGATTGCAATTCCGGCATCATTGTTATCGACATTGTTTGTGATGTATATGCTGAATTATTCATTGAATCTCATGACGCTTCTCGCAATGTCACTGGTGATTGGTATTCTTGTGGATGATTCAATTGTTGTCTTGGAGAATATTTATCGTCATCTGGAAGTGGGTAAGAATAAACAGCAAGCATCAATAGATGGAAGAAATGAGATTGGATTTGCCGCGCTTTCAATTACCCTGGTGGATGTTGTGGTATTTGTACCACTTTCTGTAGTTGGCGGGCTTGTAGGAAATATCATGCGTGAATTTGCAGTTGTGGTGTTCACATCGACATTGATGAGTTTGGTTGTATCATTTACGATCACACCCGCTCTTGCATCAAGATTGGCAAAACTGGAACATCTTTCATCACTTACGCTGATGGGTAGAATCGCTCTGTCCTTTGAGAGATTTTTTGAATCGCTGGCAAAGCAGTATGAAGAATTGCTTCAGTGGGCATTGAGATCAACATTTAGAAGAGGACTCGTCATTGCCGTATCATTTATGTCCATTATTGCAGGCGGTGCATTGGTGCCATTGGGCTATATAGGATCTGAGTTCATTTCTCAAACAGATAGAGGTGAATTTGCGGTCACGGTAGAACTACCTCCCGAGTATTCGGTTGAAGAAACAAATTATGCCGCATTGCATATTGAAGAAATGCTTCGCGAATTTCCGGAAACGGAAAGAATATTTACATCCGTGGGTGTATCAAATGAAGGTCTCATAGGTCAGAGTTCAAATAATGCAGTTGAATTCAATGTTACATTATCCTCTCCGAAGCAAAGAACACGAAGCACCGATGAGATCGGTATGCTGATGAAGCAAAAAATCAGCTCCATTCCTGGTTCAAAAGTAAGGGTAAACCCGATCGGAATTTTTGGAACTGCGAATCAAACCCCGATACAAATCATAGTTGGTGGTACAGATTTCCAAGATGTATATGCATCGGCAAAGAAACTTGCAGACATAGCCAAATCGACCAAGGGTGCCGAGGATGTACGAATGAGTGTAGATGAAGGCAAGCCCGAATCCCGTATAGAATTGGATAGAGATAAAGTCTCTGCATTTGGCTTGACAATTGGTGAAATAGGTAATGCATTACAAATTGCATTATCCGGAGACAATTCAGCAAAGTTTAGAGATGAAAATGCGGAATATGACATGCGAATCATATTGGATGAATATGATAGATCACAAACAGAAAAATTACTTCGATTGCCTTTCGTGAATGCAATGGGTCAGCAGATTGAATTGCAACAATTCGCAACAGTTGTACAATCGAGTGGTCCAACAAAATTGCAGAGAGAAAATAGAAATACTGCAATCACTGTGTTTTCTCAGGCGCTCGGCAGACCATCAGGAAATATCGTTGCTGATATTCAAAAGGGCATGGAAGGCCAAACATTGCCGGACGGCGTGTTTATCTCTTATCTAGGCGATCAAAAGAACATGAAGGAATCCTTTGTGAGTTTGGGTTTGGCACTTGGTGCTGCTATCCTCTTTGTGTATTTGATCATGGTTGCATTGTATGATTCCTATGTCTATCCATTTGTTGTACTCTTTTCCATTCCTGTTGCATTTGTAGGCGCTCTATTGGCCATGGCTTTGAACATGAAGGCATTGGGCATTTTTCCTGTGCTTGGTATCATCATGATGATCGGCTTGGTAGCAAAGAATGCTATTTTGTTGGTTGATCGTGCGAATCAGGCAAGAAAAGAAGGATTATCTGTACTGGAATCACTACTTGACTCGGGTAGAACAAGACTAAGGCCCATTTTAATGACAACGGTTGCAATGATACTTGGGATGCTGCCGATTGCAATTTCAAAAAGTTCAGGAGCAGAATGGAAAACAGGATTGTCATGGGCCATCATTGGAGGTCTGTCCAGTTCTTTATTGCTCACTCTTGTATTGGTCCCCGTTATATACTATATCGTTGAAACTTTCAAAGAACATAGGCAAAACAAACGCAATCAAGAAGTATATTCTCAAGCGTAGATAAATAGCGGTACTTCCTTATGATACTGCATGTCATCACCGGAATTTTATGTCTTTTTTGTTTGGTCTAATGCTATACTTGTTCAAAGCACTTGGTGACTCATCAAAGGAAAATACGCCAATATTGAGAGAATTGCTGTTATTATTGGGCATAACCGCATTTTGCCATTTGCTCTTTCATTGTTTGCTCACTGATGTGAAGTACAAGATGAAAACATTCCTTGGATTACTATTGATAGGACTCAATCTGCTGATACTAAGTTCTTATTCTTCCTTGGCGAAGAATGAACAAATGTCTCTTGTTCTCATGAAAAAGTATCCACTTCCAATCTCACAGTCCTATGTTGTTGACACCATCCTTCCTATGCAATATATCCGCTCACAATGGAGTGCAGGCTATCATGTGGCGCATATCTCAAGTGGACAATTCGGGTATTCTGTGATCATGAATGGTGGCATCATACCACAGAGGATCATTTCTGCGGATACATTTCCCATCATGCAAATTCGTGATCAATTGGCTTTGGGTTTACGTATTACTGCCATCAGCGGATATCAGGGTAAGTGGGATATAGTGATGACATTGGATAATGGTGTCATGAATCAATATGTGATATTGCAATCAACATTTCCTTCGCAAATCATACAATCATATTGGAAGAAAGATTATCGAATAGGCGTTTTGGATTATATCAATGGATATTGGGTTCTCTCCATGAATCGCACTATGTTCAGTTCAGCACAGTCATATGCCATACATGATTCCATACCTATTGAGAATTTTGATACCTTCCTAAAAGGATATGCTTTGCGTGAATGCAAGCAAATTGAAGATAAGTACTTATTTATCATGGAAGGAAATTCTTCAAAAGAAGATGTAATCCGATTTTCCGGGAAACAGCTGACAAAACAAGCGATTGACTCTGCATGGGAACGTGGTTATGCTTTATGTGCAATGCAAATGTATAAGCCAATCAATCAACATGCCTATTGGTTGAGAGATTCAATTATCGAGATATCATCACTTGATATCAATGCATTGCCACAGGACTCACTTTCTCATGCCATATATGATCGGCATATCATGTCTTGCAATGATTGCCTGAGTTCCACCGTGGCAATGAAAAAGAGATTACAGGGATATCTCATGAACAAAGATACATCGTCCGCCATAGCTATGTATGCAATGTACAAAACAGCATTGCCAACATATAAAGCATGGATAGATTCATCTCTTGCATTACTTGCAAATCCAATGGATTCAATACAAAAAATAAATCTTGGCTCGCCCATTAATACATCCGGTTCTGAATGGGATCCGGTTCCATCTCCTGATGGACAATCACTATACCTTTCTGTTCGAGATAGAAGAGGCGGCGAGGGAAGGCAGGATGTATTTGTTGCCGAGCGAAGTGATTCACTGATTGGCGGAATGTGGAAGAAGCCAATCAGTATAGGAAAGGGTGTAAATTCCCAGAATGGTGAAGAAACAATCGATAATGTTTCAACGGATGGCAATACACTTTTTTTATCAGGTACATTCCCCGGTACTTATGGCATGTTTGATATTTATACAGCAGAACGAACTCCGGACGGCTGGGATAATCTTCGCCAAATGCCTCGACCAATAAATTCGGAATATCATGATGAAAGCGGTTGTCTTAGTTCGGATGGAAAAGTACTATTATTCAGCTCTGATCGCCCGGGAGCAATTGGTGATTTGTATGTTCCAATGAATTATCGATTTGCTGATGGAACTCATGGTAACATGGATTTATGGGCCAGCATCAAAACAGATACCGGTTGGAGCGAGCCGATTAACTTGGGAGATAAGATCAATACTCCATTTTCAGAGCGCTCTGTGTATTTACATCCGGATGGAAGAACATTGTATTTCTCAAGCAATGGACATCCCGGAATGGGTGGTTTGGACGTATTTGTTTCTTATCGTTTGAATGAAGATTCATGGACTGAATGGACAGTGCCAAAGAATATGGGAAGAGCCATCAATACAATTGATGATGATTTCAGTTATAAAATCACCGTCTCAGGTGATACTGCTTATTATGCTGCTCAAGATGCTCCTGACGGACTTGGACAATGGGATGTTTACAGAGTGATTATTCCAAAGAATGTAAGGCCACAACCTATTGCTTCATTATCTGGTAAAGTACTAGATAAATTGACCAAAAAACCAATATCGGGATCTATCATATGGGAAGATTTGCAAACCGGTAAAAAAGTCGGGTCATCAACCGTGAATCCAAATGATGGATCATACTTTATTGTATTACCACTTGGAAAGAAATATGGATATTATGCAAGTGCAGACGGATATTATCCCTCTTCTTCGAATATCGATTTGAAAAAACAACAATCTGCGCTTTCAAAAAAATATGATATTCAATTGTCGGCAATGCCGGCATCAAAAGAAAAAGAATTGACTGTTGAATTATCAAATGTCTTTTTTGATTATGGTTCGGCACAGCTATTGGAAGAATCACAGCCTGAATTACGCAGATTTGCAACAATCATTAAAGAAAAAGGCTATACAAAAATCTTGATTTCAGGGCATACCGATGATATTGGTTCTGATGCATTTAATGACCGTTTGTCCTTTCTTAGGGCCAATGCCGTAAAAAATTATCTCATTACACTGGGACTTTCTCGTGGAATTCTGCAAGCCAAAGGATTTGGCAAGAGAAATCCACGATCCTTAGAAAAGACAGCAGAGGCAAATGCAGAAAACCGCCGAGTGGAAGTAACAATATCGGGAAGATGAAGTTTGAAAATTGGGTATCTTTGCATTCACACTGACAAATCCAGACCCTTTAAATGGCATTTTTCACCCTCAATCATACAGATCTGCATAGCCGGGCCAGAGCCGGAGTCATAACCACTGATCATGGTATGATTGAAACTCCGATATTTATGCCTGTTGGAACCGTTGGTTCAGTGAAGGCAATCGAACAAAGAGAATTGTTGGAAATAGGAGCCCAAATCATCCTGGGAAATACATATCATTTGTATTTAAGACCGGGTGAAGATGTACTCACCCATTTTTCAGGACATCATCGATTCATTTCTTGGGAAAAACCAATTCTAACAGACTCCGGCGGTTATCAAGTATTCTCATTGAAAGAATTGAGAAAAATAACCGAACAAGGTGTGGAGTTTCGCTCCCATATTGATGGATCCAAGCATTTCTTCTCACCGGAACGAGTGATAGAAATACAACGTTGTATAGGAAGTGATATCATGATGGTGCTTGATGAATGCACCTCATTTCCGGCTACGCACGAAGAGGCAAAAACCTCAATGGATTTGACTCTTAGATGGGCAAAGAGAAATATTGATGCATTCAAGGCCACCAGCCCAAGATATGAACATGCGCAATATCTATTTGGGATTGGTCAAGGAAGCACATATAAAGATCTCAGATCGCAATGCATGGAACAATTGATAGATCATGATTTTGATGGCTATGCAATCGGTGGTCTTGCGGTTGGCGAACCTTCTTTTGACATGTATGATATCATCGATCATTCAACGAATGTGATGCCTCCCAATAAGCCAAGATATCTAATGGGAGTCGGTACTCCCGAAAATATACTTACAGCCATCGAAATGGGTGTTGATATGTTTGATTGCGTCATGCCAACCAGGAATGCCCGCAATGGTACCATCTTCACCACTCGTGGCAGAATGAATGTCCGTAATCTCAAAAATAAATTCAGTGATGAGCCAATTGATCCGGGCTTGGACCTCTATGCATCAAGAGAATTTTCATTGGGATATTTACGGCATCTCTTCACAGTAGGAGAAATCTTGGGTCTGCAACTTGCAACATTGCAGAATCTTGGCTTTTATATGTGGCTTGTACGCGAAGCAAGAAAACACATTCTTGATAATACATATTCTCAATGGAAAACTTCAATTTTGGAAATCATTAAGTAATCATTACATACAAAAGGTAAGACAATGCCCATTTTTCCGATCGAACTACATGCTCAACAAGGTCAAGCAGCAGGTGGAGACTCTATTTCTCAATTACTCACATCCCTTTTGCCAATGGCAGCAATATTTGCTGTTTTCTATTTCTTGATGATTCGTCCTCAAAGAAAGCGTCATAATGATCATTTGAAGATGATCTCTGAATTGAAAAAAGGAGACAAAGTAGTTACATCTGCCGGAATTCACGGTACTGTAGATTCAGTCGATGAATCAGGCATCATCAAGTTAAAAATCGCTGATGCAACCATTATCAAAATAGACAAAGTTGCTATTTCACAAATCAATGTACAGTAATCTATGAAACAAACGTTCGATTCAATAGAACAAGCAGTCAAAGATCTGCAAGCCGGTAAAGTGGTGGTAGTTCTTGATGATGAAGACAGAGAAAATGAAGGTGATATTATTTGCGCAGCAGAGTTTTGTACTCCTGAACAAGTGAATTTCATGGCTTCTCAAGCCAAGGGATTGATTTGCGTGGCATTGCCATCAGAAAAAGCCATTGCTTTGGATCTAGCACCAATGGTTCCTGACAATACGGCATTGCATGGCACAAAATTTACTGTTTCAATCGATTATCTTCATGGTACGAGTTCAGGCATATCAGCAAGTGATAGATCTGCTACGATAAAAGCCTTGGTTCAGCCGAATATTACACCTGATGATTTTGGAAGACCCGGTCATATTTTTCCACTCATTGCAGTGGAAGAAGGAGTGCTTCGCAGAGCAGGACATACAGAAGCTGTTGTTGACTTGATGAAACTTGGTGGTCTCCAACCTGTAGGAGTGCTTTGCGAGATCCTCGCCGAAGACGGAACTATGATGCGAACAACACAATTGATGGAGTTTTCAGAAAAACATCAATTATCGATCATTACCGTGAAAGACCTTATCAGGTATAGATTAAACAAAGAACAATTGGTTACTGCTGTAGCCAAAGCCAAATTACCAACTGAATTTGGTGATTTCATGTTACAAGTGTTTGCCAATACCGTTGATGGCAAAGAGCATGTAGCTTTGGTTAAGGGAACATGGAATGAAGATGAACCCATACTTGTGAGAGTACATAGTGAATGCTTAACCGGTGATATTTTTCATTCTCTTCGTTGCGATTGCGGCCCACAGTTATCTGCCGCATTGTCCATGATTCAAGAAGCTGAACAAGGTGTGCTTCTCTATATGCGCCAAGAAGGAAGAGGTATTGGCTTGGTAAATAAAGTCAAAGCTTATTCATTGCAAGAACAAGGGCTTGACACCGTTGAGGCAAATGAACAGTTGGGTTTTCAACCTGATCCAAGGGATTATGGCATAGGAGCTCAGATTTTGGCTTCATTGGGTGTGCGAAAGATGAAATTACTGACAAATAACCCCACAAAAAGGGTAGGCCTGGAAAGCTATGGACTTGAAGTGGTTGAAAGAGTACCAATTGAAATGCAGCCAAATTCGGTCAATCGCGATTATCTCGAGACTAAAAAGGTGAAAATGGGCCACTTATTGACCCATCTCTAGGTTTTGTCATCTTATAAAAATTCTCTACTTTTGTTGCGTACTTCGTGCACGCCACGAGGCAAAGTCGTTATGAACATAACGGCTTTGTTTTTTTTACAACATTCACATTGAATCTGGAGAAATCCATGTCATCCGGCCCAGTATACATGACCCGCGAAGGTGTCGCTAAAATGGAAGATGAATTGAGGCAACTCAAGGGAAAGGGAAGAACGGAAATAGCTCAAAAAATCGCCTATGCCCGTTCACACGGAGATCTCTCTGAAAATGCAGATTATGATGCTGCAAAACATGAGCAAGAATTGCTCGAAATGCGCATTTCAAAACTCGAATCAACATTGATGAAAGTACAGGTGATCGATTCAAAAGATCTACCAGATGATAAAATATATATCCTCTCAAAAGTAAAGCTAAAGAATCTCAATAACAGTAAAATAATTGTGTATTCTCTTGTAAGTGCGGAAGAGGCCGATTTTCAGGCGAATAAACTTGCGGTTTCTTCACCTTTGGGAAAAGCTCTATTGGGCAAAACCGTTGGTGATAAGGTTATTACCAAAGCCCCGGCAGGAGAAATAGAGTATGAAGTCCTTGAAATTGGTAAAATCATTTGATTTAAACCTTTTTATGAGAAAACCAATCTAAATCCCATGAATGATCGCATGGGATTTTCTTTTGATTTGATGAAATCAGAATCTGACATAGCCGATTTGCTTTCAAAAGGCAAAAGTCATGAAGCAATGAATTGTATCATGTCGCAGTTCAAGCGATTTGTCCATTCCATTGCAATACGATATATGCGCGATGATGAAGATGCAAAAGACATAACACAGGAAGTTTTCATCAAAGTATATCAATTTTTGAATACATTTCGAGGTGAGTCGCATATTCGTACATGGTTATATGCTATTACAAGAAATATGTGTTTGAATGCTCTCGAAAAGAAAAAACGTCGAGGACATATCACAAGAATAGATACCTATGAACAATTTGATATTCCCGCTGAGGAGCACTCAGATTCACTTATTACTGATTCTGAATTTTCTTCTTTTTTTGCCGATTGCATGTCGATATTGCCTGAAAAACAAAGAGAAACATTTATACTTCGCCATGTGGAAGAACTTTCTTATGAAGAAATATCTAAAATGCTGGGAACGAGCATTGGTGGTTTAAAAGCAAACTACTTTCAAGCAGTTCAGAAATTAGCTCAATATCTAGGATCAAAAGATAAAAAGGAACACATATGAATGACAAACATGAAATATTGTCGCTCTTTCCGGATCATATTAACGGAAAATTAGCTGAACATGATAAGCTCATTGTTGATGAAGCTCTTCGTTCTTCTCCGGAACTCAAAGCTGAATATGATGAGTATGTTCAGGTATTTCACTTGCTCAATAAGACAGATATTCTATCTACCATGGAAGCCAAAGCAGATACATTCGCATTGAAATCCATAAAGCCAAAAATGATGAGGCCTATGCAAATTATGATTGGTTCTGTTACAACTCTGGCTGCTTGCCTTCTTGTTTGGATCGGCATTACTTCAACTGATCATGTATCTTCTATTGAGAAGTCTCCTGTGACAGTCGGTCACATTGAAGTAGAATCAGTTTCGTATGCTGATAATATGAATGGAACCAATATCAGTACAGATGATTTGGAAGATATCATGCTTGAGGAAGTTTTAACTTTATATGTTCGCGATATTGAATCGGATTTGGATGCACCTCTCAATCCTGTTTTGGAAGAAGAAATCACCAAGTATCTTTTAAAGGAATCTCAAGATGAAGAATCGATGTAATCTCTCATCATGCATTGCGATCCTTGTGATATTCATCTCGATGCAGTTGATGAAGGCTCAGGATGAAATGCCAATGCTCAATAAAATGAAATCATTCAAGAAAATCATGCTTATTGATAAGCTTAAAATGAATGAGGAGCAAGCAACACGTTTTTTTGCTCGATATCAGCAACATGAAGAGTATATTAAGGCGTCGCACAAGGAACTTGAACAAGCACTAGTGCATCTTGATGAATTACAAAAGTCAGGGAATCATGAGTATGACAAAGCAATACAGCAAGTTTTCGAGAAAGATCTTGCAACGCGAAAAACCATTATAGATAGAATGAAGGGGATGAAAGGTATTCTTTCTGAACAGCAATATGCTCAGTATATTCTGATTGAACATAGATTGCTGGATAATCTTCAGAAATTGGTTAAGCAAAGACAAAAAAGAAAGAAATGAAAAATCCCCTTCAATGAGAAAAGGATTGTTATTTATGATCTTTTTCTTGGAGGTCTCATACCGGCATCTTTCGACCCTCTATTTGTACGCTTATCATCGCGCTTTTTGAATCCGCCGGCATCATCTCGTTTTTTGTATCCTTCATCTTCACGTTTTTTGTATCCTCCGCCATCACGTTTTTTGTATCCGCCATCCTCACGTTTTTTGTATCCGCCATCTTCACGTTTTTTGTATCCGCCATCCTCACGTTTTTTGTATCCGCCATCTTCACGTTTTTTGTATCCGCCATCTTCACGTTTTTTGTATCCGCCATCCTCACGTTTTTTGTATCCGCCATCTTCACGTTTTTTGAATCCGCCGCCATCATCGCGTTTTTTGTATCCTCCGCCGCCATCACGTTTCTTGTATCCGCCATCTTCACGTTTTTTGTATCCTCCGCCATCATCGCGTTTTTTATACTCTTTGTCATCCGATCTGGTAAAGCGTGGTGAGCGTTCTTTAGAAAAATCTGATCGTTTTCTGAATTCGCGCTGTGAATCTCGAGACTCATCTTTTTCGAATTCTGATTCATCTATACCTTTACGTTCGCTGCTTCTGATTTTTTTCTTTTCAGATGTTTCAAGTACGCTGAGAATCGTTCTTCCTGGATGACCTTCAAAAACAATGACAAATTCTCCTTTAAAAGGAGATTCTGTGAATTTTGCGAATAGTTCGGAAAAAGTACCATAGTGATGATGCTCGAATGCCATGGTGAGATTACAACCGATATAAGCTTTCCTGTCTGGTATTACTTTATTCGCTGCTTCCAATAATTGTTTCAAGCGATAGGGTGTTTCCAATAGAATTGTAGTGCGTGGTTCTAGAGCCAGAGCTTGTAATTGAGACAGACGTTCTTCGGTGGTTCTGCTTAAAAATCCTGCGCAAGTAAATACATCTGATTGGAATCCGCTTCGAACAAGTGCAGTCATGATTGAGCTCGCACCGGGAACAACGACGATATTGATACCTGCATCCAAAGCCAATTGTAATAGATATCGACCCGGATCAGCAAATATGGGAGTTCCTGCATCTGAAATCAAAGCGAATGTTTCGCCATTCTGCATGCGCTCTATTAGCTGAGGTGCATAGTATTCCTCATTATGTTCATTGAGCTGTTCTAGTTTAGCTGAAAAGTTGTGTCGTTTTATGAGCAATGCCCCAATCTTTTCTTCTTCGCAAATGATTGCATCAACTTTTTTCAGAACTTTTAATGCACGGAGTGAAATATCATCTTCATTTCCTATTGGAGTGGAGACGATATATAAAATTGATGCTTCTTTCTTCTTTCTCATTAATAACCTGTAAGAAGTAATGTCGAAGTGGAAAAAGTTGAAGTTTGCAAATGCAGTATCGATGTTTTACAATAGTTAGCAGTTTTCAGAAATACAGTGCCATGCATATCACTCCAAAGTATTTCATTAGTAATATCTTGAAGTAATTTTCCTTGTAGATCATATACCTTCGCAGAAAAATATGTTCTATCGTTCACAGTGAATGCTATATGTTGTATATCTGTAGGTTGACTCGAATTATGAACTACTATCAATTGCTTGATTTCAATATCATTTATGGATGTAGTAGTTTCGGTTGATATTGGTATGGCAAGTGTTGGTATTCC
The DNA here is from genome assembly GCA_016873735.1 of Ignavibacteria bacterium. Lineage (GTDB taxonomy): Bacteria > Bacteroidota > Ignavibacteria > Kapaibacteriales > UBA961 > UBA961. Next base: position 14,124 of record VGWD01000005.1, read on the forward strand.
ATCAGCAAATCGTATGCGCAATAAAGTACCGCTTGGCATTTGAGTCGTAATCAATACCTTGGCGATTATTGAATTGCCCGGTGTGATCAATGAATCGATTGACAAGACTTTCGCTTTATCAGTCAAGGGTCGAAACTCAGTTGTATTGATCTTGAGAGTTTGATTACCTTTATTTATTATCGGGATTTCTACTATCATTGAGTCTTGAAATTGAGCATGAATACCCAAAGGGTCTGTCGCCGGTTCGGGATACAGAGGAAAAGCCGGCTGAGTAGATAATCTGAACATCCTGTCGATCATATCCGGATGGGCTATGTAAGGATTCATCCTCTTCTGTGCAGAAGAGATTAAGATTGCACGACTTCGTTCTCTTTCATCAACCGGATCTTGTTTATTCCATGAACGAATAAGTGTTTCCATATTAGTAAGAAAACCCGAATTATCGAATGTTCCTTTTCTATTGCCATATCTCGTTGCAAAATAGAGTAAACTTCTGGCAACGTTGCCCTTCATTTTATCTCTTGGTTCGAAGACTGTATCTGCTGATGCTTGTGGAAGGCCAAGTTTAGATCCGCCTGATTCCCATGATAATGATCTGTTTACTATTCCATATGGATGATTTGAACGTCGCTCATTGGCTTTTGAATCTGATGGATAGATGATATAAATATCTGACCTTGCAGGTTCTTGATCGGCACCTTTGCTTTGAGGCCAAGAATGTTCAGTATTAAAGAGGTTTATATTAGGAATCCCGCTTGTTTGAATCGATTTACCTGTGTAAACGCATTCAACCATACCATTTACATTATCAGCTTTCGAAAACATGAATTGTCTGGCATCTGAATAAGTGAACATCAAGGATTCGTTCAGATATTTATTGAGAGAATTATATAATTCCTGACCTTCAAGGTTTTGGGTAAAAGAAAATTCGCCATTGGGATATGTTGCTTTGCCATGTAACTTGGTGATAAGCGAGTAGCGCATGACAGGGCATGTCACACGTATAATTGCATTTCCGCTATGTGTCATATTGTGTGGGGTAGCAAATCGGAAGGTCAGCTGTTTGCTTTCACCTGGAGATAATATTAATCGCTTATTGTCCATAACGGTGAACACATCCCATCGAGAAAATATCATGACCGAATCAATGGTAATTGTTTCCATTGTAGGATTGGTAATCAAGATTGTTGAGCTTGTTTCATCGATTGTTTGAATTGTGCCAAAGTCTATGCTACTAGTTGATAGGATGACTTTGCATGGATGTTCGGACATTGCACTTTGTAATGGATGATAAATCCACATCATTGATACAATCAAACCAATTATGTAAACAATGTTTTTCATAAGGATTGCATACTTTGAAATTGCTCCTCTTCCCATTTGGAAGAGATGATATCTGCAATTTGAGAAAAATCGCAAGAATGACCCAAGCATTCAGATAACGATGTGGAATGGTTGTTCAAAGCATTGCGTAGCAAGACGGCCTCATCACTTGATGTTGAAAGAATATCGGCAATATTCAAATATGAATTATCCAATGGCAGAGATCCGTGCTGCAGTAATACTCCATCAATGATTCTTTGGGCACTACCTATGAGTTTTTTCCCCTTACAAGTCAATTCATGACGAGCAGAAGCAGAAAAGCAAGCAGATGATTCCATTGATTGATAATGTTCCTGAAAAGATGGTACGCCTTTGGCGAATTCCAAATCTTGTATCGATAATGATTGCAAACATTTCAAGAAAAAGTGATGAATATCACGGTAAACATTATGAGCATCTTCCATCGAAGCACATGGCATTGTTATGCAGTATGTTAACTCATTAGCATGAAGAACAGCTCTGCCACCGGTAGGTCGATAAACAATCGGTATCGAGCGTTCTTTGCACTGTTTTTCTATGGTTGATGTTAATAATTGATGTTTTCCAAGAGAAAGAGTATGACGATCCCAGGCATAAATCCGAAATAGTGATTGTGTTGATATTGTTTCATGTAATGAACGTGCTAGCTCTTGAGCATTGTTCATATCCAAAGACATGTTTTCTTCACCACTGAGGAAACCACTATTGACGAAAGACCAATTCATGATTGAGAATCACTGAAGTGTAAAGTTGCGATGATTTCTCTGCAATACTGTTCATCTTTATATAATTGATCTCGTAATGACTGAAGAGAAGTAAATTGTTGCTCATCTCTAATATATTTCAAAAACCAAATCACTATCTGTTGATGGTATAGATCTTCATCGAGATCAAAAAAATGTACTTCTAGTCTGATATCATCAAGATTGTTTACGGTTGGTCTTGTGCCAATATTTGCCATTCCATATACTGTTTTTCCTTGTATATCAGAAGAAACAAAGTATACTCCATTTTTTGGCAATAGCTTGGCGGGATTGGCTGCTTGCACATTTGCAGTCGGATATCCGATTGTTCTACCGCGTTGATCGCCATGAATCACCATGCCCTCCACGAAATATGGATGACCAAGCAATTCAAAAGCTTGTTGTAGATAACCATGTTTCAGGGCGGATCTTATCTCGGTACTGCTGATTGTTGTTAAATCAATGAGCATGGCATTTATTTGATGCACTTTGAATCCAAGCTCCGATGAAAGCGCATGCAAAGTCTGTGCATCACCTTCTCTAGATTTTCCGAATCCATGATCATAACCAATGAAGATGTCAGAGCAGCCGATACGTTCATGTATGAATGTTTTTATGAATTCATCGGCCCCAATTTGAGAAAATTCTTTTGTAAAAGGGATAATCACAACCGTATCCACTCCATAAGATTCCAATAATTGTAATCTCTCGGATATATCGGTCAGCAAGGAAATGGGAGGTTTATCAAGTCTTTGAATAACCAATTGCGGATGAGGTTCAAAGGTCACTACAACAGTACGCGCATTGCTTTTTGATTTCTTTAATTCATTCATTGAATCGATGATTTGCTGATGTCCTTTGTGAACGCCATCAAATGTCCCAACGGTCAAGATTGTGTTAGGATCATGTGGAATGGAATCAAAAAGTGAGTAGACAATCATCGTGAGCCCAATATTTGTTGTTGTGTAAGTGGGATATCCATCGTGGCAATATTGAAGGATTGTTCGAAATTCTGTATTGTGATTGCATCACTAACCAGAAATTCACCACTGGATATTCTTCTTAAGGCTGTTAAATAACCGACAGTTCCCAGTTTTTCGGCTATGTCTCTTGCAAGAGAACGAATATATGTCCCCTTCGAGCAATCAATGGTTATATGAAGCAAATTGTCTTTGAACTCATCCAAAGAGATTGAGTGTATAGTGATGGTCCGGGGTTCAATCTCTTCTTGGATTCCTTTTCTAGCTTTTTTATACAATGGAATACCATTTATTTTCAGAGCGGAGAACATAGGAGGAATCTGCTGGGTTTCGCCAATGAATGAATCAAGAACAATCCGAATTGAATCTTTTGTGATGTTTTCGGGAATATTCGCAAATACTGACTCTTCAGTTTCGCAATCATATGAAATCGTTGAAGCGCCAAGTTTGATTATTGCTTGATATGCTTTTGATGAGTTTTGATATTGGGTAATGAGCTTTGTAGCAGGCCTGCCGACACAAACAATCAATAATCCCGTTGCAAGTGGATCTAGTGTACCTGCATGACCGATTTTTTTGATGCCGAGAATTCTACGGAGTTTGGCAACAACATCAAATGATGTCCAATTCAAATCCTTATCAATGAGGATGACGGCACCATGTTCCAAAGCTTCTGCATGCCACGAAGGAATAGACGACAATGAATGCAGAGTAAGAATGTTCATGAAATCAACATTGAGAATGATAATTAGGCAGAGTCAAGGAGCATTAAGATGACTCATTTCCATCACGCAGGCGATCATGTTGTTTAGTTTGCTCGACGAGTTTTTGTATCTGCTCCATCGCATCCATGGTTTCATCTCGGTAGAAACGAAGCTCAGGTGCAAAACGCAATTGAACTACATGTGCCACATGTTTGCGTATTAAGGATTTATCGGTTTCGATGGCTTGCAAAACATCAGCAATTGATGATTTTCCACCTATGCAACTTATATACACCTTTGCAATTTGAAGATCCGGCGACATTTTGACTGATGTTACCGTAATCAATCCTGCATTAATCTCGGATGCAATTTTCCGCAAAGGATCGGACAATGCTTCAACAATCACCGATGCTACTTTTTCCGTGCGAATAGACATGTCAGCTTAACTTCCTTTTGACTTCAACTTGCTTATAAGCCTCGATGATGTCTCCAACTTGTATATCATTGTAGCCATTGATGCTCATTCCACATTCATAATTTGTGTCCACTTCACGAACATCATCTTTGAAGCGTTTAAGAGCCGATAATGTAGAATTATAAACGGGAAAGCCGTCACGCAAGACGCGAACTCTGTCATTTCTGTTGATTTTTCCGGAAGTAACATAGCATCCTGCAACGGTTCCAATCTTGCTGATTTTGAATACTTGTCTGATTTCAGCGGTACCCGTGATTTCCTCTTTGATTTCAGGAGAAAGCAATCCTTCCAATGCCATCTGTATTTCATTGATACAGTCATAGATGATTGTGTACAATCGTATGTCAACACCTTCTGATTCCGCGGATTTTCTCGCCTGTGATGTAGGGGAGACATGGAAGCCGACGACAACTGCACTTGATGCTGCAGCGAGCATCACATCTGATTCTGAAATAGGGCCTACACCTTTGTGTAGAATGGTCACTTTTGCTTCGTCTCTGGTGAGTTTTTGCAATGAATCTGAAAGTGCTTCAAGTGATCCACTCACATCACCTTTGATGATGAGTCGAAGTTCTTTGGTACCACCACGAAGAATGTCTTGAGAAATTTCATCGAGAGTAATCGGACGCATTTGCTTGAAATGTTGTTCTCTTTTCAATTGCTGACGTTTGATTGCAATTGCTCTGGCTTCAGCTTCCTGTTCCAGCACGGCGAACAAATCACCAGCTTGCGGAGCTCCGTCAAAACCGGATACTTGAACGGGAACAGAAGGCCCTGCTGATTCAACTCGATGTCCTCGCTCATCATACATTGCTCGAACCCGACCTGAATAGATTCCAGCTACAAATGCATCGCCGATTTTCAATGTTCCTTTTTGAACCATCACGGATGCAAGAACTCCTTTTCCTTTATCCAAGTGCGATTCAATGATTGTTCCTCTCGCGATTCGATTTGGATTTGCCTTCAGATTCAATAATTCTGCTTCAAGGAGGATCTTTTCCATCAATCCTTCAATATTGATTCCTTTCTTGGCGGAAATTTCAGCGCATTGATACTTACCTCCCCAGTCTTCAACCAATACACCGCGGTCCGCCAATTGTTGCTTCACTCTGTCTGGATTCGCATCTTCCTTGTCGATCTTGTTCAAAGCCACTACGATGGGAACATTTGCAGCTTGAGCATGGCTGATGGCCTCTATTGTTTGGGGCATCACATTGTCATCTGCCGCAACCACAAGAACAACAATGTCTGTTACTTGGGCACCGCGTGCACGCATGGCGGTAAATGCTTCATGACCCGGCGTGTCCAAAAATGCTATTGTCCTTCCATCAGGAAGATCAACATGATATGCTCCGATATGTTGGGTTATGCCTCCGGATTCACCGGCAACAACATTGGTTTTACGGATATAATCAAGAAGTGAGGTCTTTCCATGATCGACATGCCCCATGATCGTGACGATTGGGGGTCTTGCCAATAATGATTCCTCGGCGTCTTCGATGTCGGTGATTTCTTGTGCAGCTTGTTCATCTAGGAAATCAACCTGGAATCCATAATCATCTGCTATGAGCGTGATGGTGTCTTTATCAAGTCTTTGATTGATGCTGACCATCAAGCCCAAAGACATACACTTCATGATGATTTCAGCTGCCGTGGTTCCCATAAGGGCGGCAAGATCAGCTGTTGTTACGAATTCAGTCAGGCGTAGAATTGTACTTTCGCGTTCGATCTCTTCAATTCTACGAGCTTCTTTTTCTTCTCGTTCTAGTTTTTTCTTCTGCTTGAGTTTCGTTTTGAAACCTGATCCGGAATCTTCCATTCCTGACAGTGTTTCGCGAATTGCTCTTGTTACATCTTCTTCGGTGATAGTTTCACGAATTGATTTTTTCTTCTTTTTCTTTTTGTCTACACCTTTGGCATCTTTCGACGGTGCTGGACGGAAGTTCTTCTTTGCACCTTTATCTGCATCATCCTCAGTCTTGGCAGGTGCGATGCCGAATCCGTCTTCTTGGCCTTTGGCCTTTAAGCGTTCACCAATCGAATGTTGATTTCCTTGCCTGTTTTGTCTACGATCATCGTCTCGTCTTTCACCTTGTTGAGGGCGATCGCCTCTCTTTGCATTTCTGTCCGGTCTGCCATAACGATCACCTTCTTCTTGCCGAGAGGAAACTGTGATTTTTCCTACTACAGTCAAACCTCTAAGATGTGGCATCGACCCTGCTTCATACTCAACTTCATTGATGCGTTTTTTTCTTTTCTTCTTTGGTTCTTGAGAATCATCATAAGTTTTTGTGACGGTTTCTTGAGCAGGTTCAGCTATGCTTTCCTCTGCCTTTTCAGAAGGTGTTTCGGTTGATGGAGGTATGGGTTCGGATTCAACAATGTCAGTTGCTGCCAAGATCTCAGTTTCAGTCTTTGTTTTTTTCTTTGTAGATTTTTTTGGAGCGGGTTGTTCTTTGCTTTCAGATTCTTCCGGTACCGAAGGAGCTGATTGCACTTCTTCCAAAGGCTCTGCTGTCTGCGGTTCGGGAGCTGCTTCCTCTTCTGAAACTGCTTCTGATAGGGCATCTTCAGACTCGCCTTTTTCAGGATTGCGAGCATGGTGATACTTTTCAAGCTTTTCTCTTTGCTTTTCAGCTGCTTTCGCTTCTCGGGCGAATTTATCCATGACTACGTCAACCATCTCATCTGTTAGTACAGATGTAGGTTTATTTTCAACGCTGAAACCTTTGCCTTGAAGAAATTCTACAATGGCATCCTTCCCAATATTGATTTGGGAGGCAAGCTTGAATAATCGTGTTCCTTTTGATGCAGGCATACAACCTATGGTTGAATGTTAAAAAATATCAATTACATGAGTTCTACTGATGTCATGCTTAAGAATCTTGTTGATCTCCGGAACTTTCATTTGAAGGTTCATCAGGAATGGTATTTGCCACCTGAATGGCATCTCTGATTTCGGGTCTTTCTTGTTCTTCGAACTCAGAAAGAATAATGTCTCGAATATCGAGCAATGTATTTTTGGTCATGCTCGGAATCTCTAATAAATCATAAATGTCTGCTTCAAGAAACTCGCGAGCAGTATCTATGCCGAGATTAATGATGTTTTCATACATTTCTTTACCGATTTCATCTCTGAATTCTATGAGTTCAATGTCTTCGCCACCCTCTTTGATCAAGGTGATATTGAAACCGGTTAATTTTGATGCAAGGCGTACATTTTGACCATTTCTTCCGATTGCCAAAGAAACTTGATCATCTGGTACAACAACCGTTGCAGAGCGAGTCTCCGGTGCTATCACGATATCTCTTATTCTAGCCGGTGCCAATGCTTTGGCTATAAACACTTTCGGATCGGTTGAGTATTCGATCACATCAATATTTTCATTGTTCAATTCGCGAACTATAGAGTGAATACGAATGCCTTTCATCCCAACGCAAGCGCCAACAGGATCAACTCGTTCATCATATGATAATACTGCAACTTTGGCTCTTTCACCGGGGTCTCGTGCAATTGATTTGATTTCTATAATGCCGTCATATACTTCTGGAATTTCGATTTCAAAGAGACGTGCAAGAAATTCATCTGCAGCGCGTGACAAAATGATGTCAGGCGTACCGTTTCCTTGCATTCTGCGAACTTCTTTGATGATCGCCTTGACAGACATATTTTTCTTATATCGTTCATTGTGTATCTGTTCTTCGCGAGGCATGCGCATTTCAGTTTTATTGTGCATGATGAGCAGGCTTCCGGGGCGAACCTGATACACCTCCCCTACAATGATTTCTCCGACTTTTTCATTGAATTCATTGAATACATTGTCTTTTTCTACATCACGAATTCTTTGCCCAAGAGTCTGCGTTGCCAAGGCAATCAATCGTCTGCCAAAATTATCAGATATGTTCTCAAGTGTGATTTCCTCAATGAATTCATCTCCGATTTCAAATGTTTCGGCTGAACGTGTTGACACTTCTTTCAATGATATTTCCAATGCAGGATCTTCAACTTCCTCAACAATGGTGCGCATGAGATAAATCTCCAAATCACCTTTGTTCATGTTTACAACAATGTCAAAATTGGCTTCCTGACCATACTTCTTGCGGATAAGCATGGAAAGCGTCTCGACAAGCATCCCCTGCAGAAGATCTTTGTCTATACTTTTTTCACGTGCCATTTCGGCAAATGCTTCAATGATTAGCTTTTTGTCGTACTTGGGTTTGACTTTACGGCGTGCCATGTTGTTGATGTTTGTTTGTGATACTACCTGTGCAATCAATCAGAATGATATTTTAACGATTGCTTTTTGAATTTCTGAATAGGGAAATGAGAATGTCGTATTTTCGTTTCCTGATATTTTGGATTTCTTGGGTTCACTGCAAACAATGCCTTGTTCATTTGCTTCTAGCAATACATATGAACCATTAGCATATGTTTCTTCGTTAATCAAGCTTAATTCCAAAACTCGACCAATATTTCTGGGATATTGCCACCAATGTGTGAGAGGCCTGTCAACTCCGGGTGATGAGACTTCTATACTCCTGATGGCATCAATGAATGGATGTGTTTCAGCTGTTTCCAGCAAAGCGCGATTGATTTTTTCGCATTGCTCAAGTGAAATGCCATCCGGTGTGTCCACATATAGCTCCAATAACATGCGCTCTTTAGTGCCTCTCAATACCGCGTCAATCAATGTTGCGTTGTATGCTGAACAGGTGGATTCCAATAAAGAGCGAATATCTTTGGGCAAATCCAATGGCATGGCTAAATGCTGACAATCCATAGAAACAAAAAAGGGACTTCTGCCGAGAAGACCCAATCACAAGTGCAAATATACGGTTTTTTCCCTTTCGGAGCATTGAATGGGCTTTATTTAGGCATAGGACTCTTGATTGGTTTTTTTGCAGCAGCAAATCCAATTTTTGCTTCTGAAAGCACCATTATTCCGGATTCCATCAAGGAAGTCACTACAAAAGTCTTAATAAAAGAAGCGAAAAGTCGGTCTAATATTGTAGAATATGGCAAAATAGCATCAAAAAGATCATATGGGTCCCAAATTGGGGATTTATTCGGTGCTGCCCGTTTACAGTCTCTTTCTTTGATTATTCCTTCGATAGAAGTTAGGGATTATGGCGGGCCGGGGTCGATGAATTTGTTTTCAATTCGTGGTCTGGGTCCCATGAGAAGTGTCATTATGCTTGATGGTATTCCATTGGCATCATCCCAAACGGGTGTATTTGATATGTCTGCTCTGCCTATTCTACCTGGGCAAAGTATTGATTTGGATCTTGGTGGTTCTTCTTCTATCATGGGAAGTGGGGCGATGTCGGGTATGATTGAACTTATATCTCCATCCATCTTAGATACACCTTTTTGTGCTTTGAAAGGCGGAGCGGGGAGTTTTGGTGAGCTCTCCATGTCTCTTCATGGAGGGATGAGTGCGGGGAATACCACGCTTTCGGCCATGGCAAATCATTTTCAATTTGAAGGAGATTTCCCAATCTCATTTCAGCCAACTGGAAATGCTCCGATGATGAGCGTCAAAAGACAAAATGCCGGAAATGTCCGGCAGAATGTCTTTGCAAGGGCCTCGCATGTTTTTGAAGAATCTCAAATTTCAACAAGCATGTGGACTTCATTTGTCAAAGGTGATCGCGGTGTTCCTGGTGCAGTATTGACGGGGAATATTGAATCTGCAGAGGCATCTTTTCATGAGCAAGATATAATGATAGCAGGCACTATGCATGCACCAATATCGGCAAATGCACAATTGCGTATTCGTGCATCCTATCGCACTTCTGAAAGTTTGTTCAAGGATCCATATGCTCTTTATGCAGGTCCGGGAGGAGCTGATAATGATTTTCTTACACAAGATATATTCTCACATGCCGAAGTTGCTTATTCTCCACATCATGATATGTGGTTTTCAAGCGGCCTCATGTTCACATTTACAGATTTACAAGGCGAACTTCTTCAACCTTTTGTTAAAGGAAATCCAAGACGTATTTCTGGAGCTTTGTTCACCAGGTTGAATTCTCAATGGAAAGGGTATATATGGGATTTCGGAATCAGAATGGATATGTTCAGTGATCAACTGGGCCCTGCACTTTCAGGACATGCAATAATTATGAAAGAACTTTCTGATTCATTGACGATTTCTGCAAAATGCACGCGTGATTTCAGGGTTCCTTCTTTCAATGAATTGTATTATCTCAATTATGGAACACAATTTCTATCACCTGAAACATCGATGGGTATTGATCTTGGCCTAACATATACATCAGGAAATGTTACCGGGCAAATTTCCATCTATCACATGAGCGTTTCGGATCAGATACTTGCAATTCCTATTTCACCGGTTCAATGGAGCGCTAGAAATATCGGGAGGGTATTGTCTTCTGGAATCGAATCATCGTTTGGATATCACATTCCAATAATCAACATTGATATGCAATTGAGTTATGCATATAAGCATGTAGTAGATGGACGTTTGGATTCGCCGACATATAATACTGTACTTCCATATGCACCTCGACATACCATTTCTATGTCAATGCTATATTCAGGCCCAATGCAATCCGTCGGATTCATTGTTTCTTCAATTGGAGAGCGATTCGGTTTGATAGGCGAATTGCCTGACTCCAAACTCAAACCAGTTATGTTGATCAATCCATTCTTTGAATATCGCATACCATTGCATATTGGTATGATGAACATGCGTGCAGAAATACGGAACCTGCTCAACAGCAATTATCAGATGATCCTGAATTTTCCTTTACCCGGTAGATCTTTTATTGTACAATGTGGGTTTACTTTGTAAGAACTGTGAAAATTCATGGAAAACAAGGCCTGAAAGAGTATATTTGAAGGGTCTCAAAGGAATTTTTTAAGAAGTAATACTTCAACGATAATCGGAGTCATAATGATCATTGTCATGTTTGGCGCTCCCGGTGTGGGAAAAGGAACGCAAGCTGCTTTATTGGCTGAGCGCAAAGGCATTCACCATTTGTCAACCGGAGAGGCATTCCGTTCGGCTATAGCAGCCGGTACGGAATTAGGCAAGACTGCGCAGGAATTTGTTCAATCCGGTGGTTTGGTGCCTGATGAAATTGTTACGGGCATCGTTGAAGAAGCAATGGCAAAACCTGAGTTTTCTTCGGGGGCAATATTGGATGGTTTCCCTCGTACGCTTGGCCAAGCTCAAGCATTGGATTTGTTACTCAATGCTCAAGGTAAGGCAATTGCTCATATAGTTAATATCACAGTCGATAATGAAGAGATTGTCAAAAGAATGCTTCTTCGTGGCAGACAAGATGACAATGAAGATGTCATTAGACATAGACTTCATGTGTACAATGAGCAAACAGCTCCATTGCTAGAATATTATGCAGGTTCCGGGAAGATGATCAATATTGCCGGGGATGCAGACATAGAAACCGTCTATGCAAGAATTGAGGAAAGCCTCCGCTGATATTCTACGAAAGTGGAACATTCACATCTCGCTTCATGTTTTTTCTGCATATATTCCATAAAGCAGACTTATGCATTCCTATACAAGAAGCGTCATCATTCGCGCACCAATTGAAGAAGTGTTTCTTTTTCATACAGATGTGCGAAATCTAGTCAAAATTACTCCTTCATTTATCAAAGTCGATATCATTCATGCTGATCCACCGGGCCCTGGACAACATGTTCAGCTGAGAGTTCGGCAATTCGGTTTCCTACCCTTGAATATGCTGATGGAGTTTTTTATATACGATTATCCAACCTCTTTGGCCGATAGACAAATCAAGGGTCCTTTTTCTTCAATGGTACAGTATAGATATTTTGAGGATATTGGCGGGGGATATACTCGCATGAAAGATGTATTTGAGTTTTCTTTACCCTTGGGAATATTAGGGATAATGGCTTATTCGCTCATTGTGAAAAAGATGATCGAGGTAATGTTTGTTTACAGACAAAACATGACAAAGAAGCTCCTTGAATCCTAAATCATGCTTGAGCTGCAATTGCAAGAAATGACTCCGCGTTGAGTGATGCCCCACCAATCAAAGCGCCATCGATATTTGGCTGTAGAAAATAATCTTTTGCATTCTCTAGCTTTACGCTTCCACCATAAATCACATCAATCATTGATGCATGATCACCAAGCTTCTCCTCCAATTGCAAGCGAATGAATGCATGAACATCTTCAGCTTGTTCGGGGCTAGCGGCCAATCCGGTTCCAATTGCCCAAACAGGTTCATATGCAAAAACAATATTATGAGCCGAAATCGAACTGACAATTTGTTCATGGTGAAGTATGGATAATACTTGTTCTTGAATCACTGGATGGACAATTCCCTTATTTCTTTGTTCCAATGTTTCACCGATGCACACGATGGGAGTTAATCCGGCTTTAAATGCGGTGAGACATTTTCTTGCAATGAAATCATTTGATTCATTGAATAAAAATCTGCGTTCGGAATGACCAAGAATTACATAATCAATGCCCATCGAAGCAAGCATGCTTGCAGAAATTTCTCCTGTAAAGGCTCCTTCATCGGAATCATGACAATTTTGAGCGCCTATCAAGAGGGGCGATTCGTTGTTTTCGATGATCAATGAACATTGAGCCAAATGCGTGAAAGGAGGACAAATCAGAATATCCACATGAGATGGGATATCAGAGATCCCCATGCAAATTTCATGAGTGAGCATCATGCCTTCATGCGGCATAAGATTCATTTTCCAATTGCCTGCAATCAACATTAGATCACCATTCCGCAGATGGATCAATTCCGAAAACTTCGGTCATTTCATCCAAAAGAGGTTGCAAATGCTCCGAATGAAATCCCTTTCTACCGCCATAGATTGGGTTAACAGATTCTCTATCAGGAATTGTTAAACCTGCCTTGTTGAGTATAGTTGAAATTCTATCATGCCAAGCTCTTTCCAATTCCTTCTCTCCTTTGAAGATGCCATGTTCAATAAGTATCTGTTCATCTTCTGAATTTTCAAATATCCCTAGTGCAAGTGGATAACAATCATTCAATGCAGATTGCATGCGAGCTTTACTTTCTTCATTTCCTTGAGACCCAAGTTGAATGATCCACGTATCAGCATGAAAAACATGATACTTAATTTCGCCTCTTACTTTGACTGCCAGTTTCGCAAGTGGTTCAAATGTACTCTGCTCCAACATCTCATAGCGTAAAAGATCGGCTGAATCAAAAAGAAAATGCCGCATCAAGCTAAAATCATATCCTCCAATGGGAAATTCCACTAACTGGCAACAAGTAAATTGCAGCTCATTTCTTGTGAAAGCACTGATATCGGGTTCAGGTTCGCCAAGTTGTTGAAGGAGTGTATAGAGTGCAAGTGCATGACCCATCTTATCCTGCGCAATGGAAGAAAATGCGATGTCTTCCTCCAGCATCGGGCCAAGGCCGGTCCACTCGGAATTTCTATGTGCAATAATCAAAGAATCATCAGCCATGCCATATAGCATTCGTTTCAAGGCCGAAGTGGAATCATTATCCAATGTCATATATATCTCCGTTTAACTAACCTGCAAAGATACGATTGTTGATTTGAAGTATTGCCATAGTTTCAGTATATGATTGATAAATCAGAAATCATATCTAAATTTGAAAAAAATCAGGTGTATTATGTCTAAAAGAGTATTTATACTTTTTTTCTCCGGCTTATTAATCTATTCATTGATGAATGCTGATTTGACAGGAATATTGAGTTTTGGAGCTCCGCCTTCTTCAACAGGCGCTCCAGGGGAAATAACATGCGCAGAATCCGGGTGCCATGATGATGGCCCAAACCCTATGAAGAATTCAAATCATAGTTTATTGATCCGTTCAAAATCCAATGCTTTGCAAGCAGGTGACACAGCGCTGATCACGATTCGGGTCGTAGATTCGAATATTAGACGCTTCGGCTTTCAATTGACTGCGCTTGATGCGCATGGAATATCAGTTGGAACGTTTCTTATTACTGATCCCAACAAAACGCAGTTATTACAAAATCACATAGCTTTCACCGATAGGGAATATGTGACCTATACCAAAGATGGTACGCTCTCATTGAAACCCGGTAATCATGAGTGGAAATTCGAGTGGGTTGTGCCCCAGAAACAAAATGGACCAATTTCATTTTATTTGGCAACGGTTTCTGCAAATGATGATAATAGAGATAAAGGGGACAAAGTGTATCTCATGGACACCACAATACATATACGACAATCCACAGGTATTGCCAAAGAACATATGATAAAGTGCAAGCAATTTGGTGAATCATTGATTATAGACAATCCTGGATTTCGTACTGCTATGAATATATTTTCAATTGATGGAGCTATCATTGGATCACATATTGCAGAAAACGGGGAATCAGTGATGGATCTACGTCATATATCCAAAGGGTTATATGTGCTACATTCTGAAACTATCATTTATCCATTCATACGTTGACGAATATGCCTGCATCAATACGACATATAACAGCAGTGTTTTTTCTCGTGATTGCAATTACGATTGCAATCTCAAATGAGAAATATCCTGAATTTCCTTTAAAATCAACCGCTGCTCATGAAAGCTCAACGGGAGCACCCGGTGAATTAACCTGCGCTCAATCCGGTTGCCATGAAATAAGTAAGATAGTTCGTGATGATACCACGAATGCATTGCTGTTTTTTGATGCTGATTCCACATATGGTGACTCTATGGAAGGAGTCACCTTGAGAGTTCGCAAAGAGGATTGTAAAAAATTCGGATTTCAGATTGTGTGCCTTGATACCCTTATGAAAAATGTGGGAAGCTGGGTGCTTCTCAATAAAGAGAGAGTGCAAATGCAATCTGCTGATTTTTCTGTACCCGGTGCAAATGGAAGAAAATATTTAACGCATACCTATAAAGGAACCATACCACAAAGTACTGGAGAAATATTTTGGGAATTTTCATGGCTTCCACCATTGAATGGCTATAAAGGGGCAGTCACATTTTATGTAATGACGAATTGCACAAATAATGACAATACCAATTCAGGTGATGCATTGTATGCATCAAAGCATACATTAAGACATCAATCTTCTCCTACATTCATTTCGGAAGAAAAAAAGAATCAAATTATTTCTTTCCAGACCACTCAAGGATCATGGTCACTCCCATTGCCAATGGAAGAGCGCATGACATCTCTTGAGATATGCGATTTGTCTGGAAAATATATTTCTTGTACATGGGAGTCAAAAAACAAATCTGAAATTGAGATTTCACTAGAAAATCAACGTTTTCATGGCCTAGCAATAATCAAGATGTCCATGCAATCAGGTCTGCTACTTAAAAAAGCAGTGTTTTTCCATGACTAATTGACTCTCCTGTAAGGAATTCCATAGTTTTGTGTCTTACTCTATGACGGGTTCCATTCCCGTATGAGTTTCATAGATTTGTTTGGTACAATGGCGGATTCTGAAGTACATACAATCAAAGAAGTTAGCTTGATTCTGGATGAAGAGCAGCATGTCTTGCGTTATTGGGAGCGCGAATTCGAATTTCTTCACCCTAAAAAGAATGAATCAGGTAATAGGATATATGATCAACGTGATCTTGCAATCCTTAAAGAGCTTAAGCGATTGATCAGGACAGAAAGAAAAACAATTCAGGAAGCCAGAACAGCTTTCCAAGAAGCATATCCATCTGGATTTGTTGAAATGCCGAATGGCAATGATCAAGCTTGTGAATCACATGATGAAATTGCATCTTTACAACAAGAATTACGCGATATCATCAATAAGCTACGTTCATGAACAAACAAAGCACTTATTCTTATTTATTTTGGGATGAATACATGAATCAAAGTATGCTCAAATATGTCATGATTCCTTTTGTCATGTCATTGGCATTGTCAATGAATATGAAAGCGCAACAAAGAACGTATGTCATGAAAACCATTGGGATGCATGATGATGAAGTGCTCGGGGTTTTCGTAAATGGGGACAATACACGTTTTGCCACCTCGAGTTTGGATGAAAGTATTAAACTCTGGTCTATTCCGGAAGGCAAAGAATTATTGACTATCAAAGGTCATCTTGGGCATGTGAATAATATCTCTTTCTCCGGAGATGATAAATTGATTGCTAGTGCAAGCACTGACAGAACAGTCAGAGTTTGGGATGTTCAAACCGGTACCCAGCAATATGTTTTAACCGGACATACAGCCGAGGTGATCGGGGTGTATTTCAGTCCCAAAAATGATTATATAGCAAGTACAAGTTTTGACAGAACTGTCAAATTATGGGATACAAAACTAAGAACTGAAGTCAAAACTCTACGCGGTCATACAGACAAAACAAATGATGTAGCATATAGTTATGATGGAAAATATATTGCATCATGCAGCGATGACAGAACCATCAAGATTTGGAGCACTGATCTGAATACGAAAGAAGAATTGATGACGTTGACTGGTCATGACACGCAAGTATTGACAGTGTTATACAGTTTTGATTCCAAACGGCTTGCATCAGCTGATGAGAAAGGCGTAGTAAAAATTTGGGAGATGCCCTCAGGCACTTTGCTTCGTACTATTAATGCTCATAATGAAATCCTTCAAAGTGTTTCATGGGCTGAAGACAATAAAACAGTTGTTACAGGAAGTCTGGACAAGTATGTCAAACTTTGGAATAGCGACACAGGGGAAAATTTAATGTCGATGGATGCTGGTTCTGATATCTGGGGTGTTGATCTCACTAGTAGTGGAGATCACATTTTGGTTGGTTGTGCCGATGGCTCTGTGAAAATGCTTTCCGAAACAAAAGCAGCCATCAAAGGAAAAGAAAAGCCCAAAGCCAAAGGAGGAAAGAAATGAGATATATCAAGCATGTAATGTTCATGATAGTGTTCTTGGTGATAGCCCAAGATAATTGCCATGCTCAACAAGTGATGAGCGTCACCGGCACTGTGATAGATCAAACTACAAGAAATCCTGTAAGCATTCTTGTTTCATTTTATGATCGGAACAATAAAAAAATCGGCTCTTCCAAAAGCAATTCTGCAACAGGCTATTATCTTGTAACCGGCTTGAAACAGGGTGAAACATATAAAGTTCAACTTGAGTCTTCTGATTTTTTCAAAGATGAGTATGACATTACATTACCTGTTTCAAAAAAATATGCGGATGTTTCAAGAGACTTTACCGTAAAACCCTTGGTAAAAGGAGCAAAGATTTTGCTTGAAGTACCACCATTCGAATTGAAAAAATCCAAATTACGTGTTGGAGCTGAAGACTATTTGGCAGATATAAAGAAAATGCTCGTCCTCAATCCAGGTGTTTCAGTTGAAATACAAACTTTTCCCGATGCAGAAGGTGATCCAGCGGCCAATGAAGCATTTACCATGGAGAGAGCGCAAGCCATCAAACAATATCTCATCGACAATGGTGTAAGAGAGCAAAAGCTTGCAGTTAAAGCATCAGGCCAAACAGATTCAGTTAATCCTCCACCTAGATACAAAACGGCCAAAGGGAAACGGTATATAGGTCCTATCTATATAGTGATTACCAAGGTTTGATTCAGTATACGAAGCAAACATCCTTTTTTATATCTTGCAGGGCATTCATGTGAATGCCCTTATTATGTTGTTTAAAGATGTATACACCTCAAGATAGACGTGAATTCCTAAAGATCCTCATAGGTGGGACAGGTGCTGCCTATTTGGCAATACAAGGATGTGGAAATGATGCATCTTCCGAACTCAAGAACATAGCAGGCCCTCATCAGCAAGCGCTGTTGAAGCGACAAAGACATGCCATTGCTCATGCTTATTTGCGTGATAAGTCATTTGATGCAAGTAAATTTAAGAACTCCTATCTGCAAACAGATATTGTGATTATTGGAGGTGGAGCATCCGGATTGGCGGCAGGTCTATCCCTTCAAGATGCCGGATATTCCATATTGATTCTTGAAAATGAACACCAAATTGGTGGTGCCGGTATAAAAGGATCAATGCATGGGATAGCTTATCCATATGGATCAGTCTATTTTGTTGATGAAACAGAAGAAATAGCATCGATTTGCAAAAGAGCAGGAATACAATCTAATTCTGCTCCCGAAGATGCAGTATTATTCAAGGATACACTCATTGAGAATTTCTGGTCTGATATTTCCATTGAAGCACTTCCAATCTCACCTCTGGAAAAGGATGGCTGTAAACGATTCAGAGATCTGTTATTACATGAGAGTTTCATCCCTTCTTATCCATTACCGAATAAGTTGAGCCCTCAAGAGGCACAATTAGATGGGCAAACATCACGATCTTTTCTGAAACAATATCAATCGCCATTTCTTGAAACCATGCTTGATATTTATTCGAAATCTTCTATGGGTGCTTCAATAGATGAAACGAATGCATATTGCCTTCTTAATTTCTTCTCATCAGAACTAGGAAGTGAATTCGGCAAGAAGAGATTTACATTTCCAGGAGGAATGAATGCATTATATGCAGGCATTGCTTCATTGATCAAACCTGATTTCATCAAAACGGGAAATTTGGCATTTTCAGTAAAGAATAGTAAAGATGGAGTGGAAGTTCAAAGTGTAAGTGATGAATTATCACTTGTAACAATAAAAGCCAAGAAAGTCATCATGGCCGGTCCAAAGCATATTGCTCCCTTCATGATTCATGATTTACCGGATGATCAAAAGGCGGCTATGCTTTCCATGAAATACCCGCCATATGCCACCATTCATATGTCTATGAAAGAAGAGATATTTCCGGGATCGATCATGGATGTTTGGACCCCTGAAGCAAATGGTTTCTGTACTGATATCATTTGTTCGAATGCAATGCAAGATACAAAGTCATCAGAACATGCATATGTCTATTCCATCTTTGGGGCCATGCCACATGAGCAACGTTCGCTTTTGCTGGATGATACCGAACTATCATCATATGCATTGAATATCATAAAGAAGACAATGAACTATCTTCATAAGCCAATGGACATTCTTGATAGTGTGGAAGTTTATGCTTGGGGTCATGCATTGGCAATACCATATCCCGGTTCACATAATGGGCCTGCTCAAATAGCGTCTCGCCCACATGGAAATGTGCTATTTGGATCTTCAGACAATGATGCCGCCTCAAGTGTTGAAAATGCTCTTGCAAATGGATTTGCCACGGCTAAGGAGATTATTGCATCACTTTCTTGATGAATGGGGAAATATGAAAAGGAAATCACTATGGGGAAAGGAAGATATCATCGGTTTATCATTGTTCCATTCTATTCATGGTCCGCGTTTGAGGGCAATTATTTCTATATATGATTCACTCGATTCTTTTTGTCGATTTGGATTGTCGAAACCATTGTTTCACGATTCAATTACAGATATTACAGACGAAATACGTGATATCGGACTTAGACATATAGCTGAACATGAAGAACAGGGAATAGTAATCAGCACTTTTGCCTCAGAAGAGTATCCGCAAAGCCTTTTGCATATAGAATATCCACCTTCATTGCTGTATATAAAAGGGGAACTTAACAATGAAATCGCGATCGGTATTGTTGGAACCAGAGCTCCAACACCATATGGACAAAGGGTTGGAGAATATTTTTCTGAAACTCTTGCGCACAATGGAGTATGCATCGTCAGTGGTTTAGCTCCGGGAATAGATACCATTGTTCATAAATCCGTGATACGAAATAATGGACTCACATATGCGGTGATAGCATCCGGGCATGAGAAAATTAGTCCCAGAAATGCAAGGGAGTTATCTGAGGTAGTCATTGATTCAGGTGGCGCTGTTATCTCTGAGTACTCCATGAATGTGAAAGCAAAGCCACCATTTTTCCCACGGAGAAATAGGATCATAAGCGGATTGAGTACTTCGGTGCTGATTGTGGAAAGTGGGAAAAAAGGAGGCTCAATGATCACGGCACAATTTGCATTTGATCAGAATAGGGATGTGTTCGTTATTCCGGGAAGTATCTATTCTCCTATGTCAGAAGGGAATCATCACCTTTTATTGAAAGACAAGGGTATGATAGCAACCAATCCTCATGAATTGCTATTTCATGCCAAAAGAGAACCAAAAAAGCAGACTGCCAGACATGAATGTAATGTTGAAGAACATGCTATATTGCAATATCTTGGTAGTGAACCAAAACATATTGATGAGATTGTTGCATATGCTATGATTTCTCGCTCTCAGATAATGTCATCATTATTGATTTTGCAATGTCGCTCGATAGTAAAGCAACTTCCCGGAATGAACTTTATCCGATTAACCAATGAATTCACACTCTCAAAGAAAGCATGATCATGTTTCTATATGCTTGCAACATGACATTGAGCATAAAGCAAGCAGTGGATTTGATGCATATTCATTCACACATAATGCTCTGCCTGAATTGAACTTTGAAGATATAGATTTATCTGTTCAATTATTTGGTCGAACATTCAGTTTGCCCTTATTCATATCCGGGATGACCGGTGGCTATAGGGATGCAATTGACATCAATGGTGCATTGGCTGAAGTTTGTTGTGAATTGTCAATTCCACTGGTGTTAGGATCGCAACGTTCGATGTTGCATGATGATCATTCAGATTCAACATTCACAATCGCTCGGGAAAGAGGATCAAACATCTGTATTTCAGCCAATATTGGTGCGACCGAAATTGCTCAATCAATTCATCATGATGGAATTATTCGCATCATTGACACTATCAATGCAGATTGGATTACCATTCATGCCAATCCCTTGCAGGAACTTTTTCAGCCGGAAGGGAATACTGATTTTCGAGGTGTGCTCAAAGGTATTGAAGATTGTAGAAAGAGAATTCAGATTCCAATGATTGTGAAAGAAGTTGGATCCGGAATTTCTCTTGATATTGCAAAGCGATTGCATGATATTGGTATAGATGGCATTGATGTGGCAGGAAAAGGAGGTACAAGTTGGTCGGCTGTTGAAATGAAGAGGAATGAAAAGGAGCATTCTGATTATTTCAAAGAATGGGGCATGGAAACTTCAGACTGTTTATTGTCTTTGAGGGAATTCTGTGAAAACAACAACTTGGCACTGTTGTCATCTGGTGGAATTCGTAATGCACATGATATTGCGATGTCGGTGGCTATGGGAGCCAAATCTGTGGGTATGGCAAGACCGATCCTGATTGCATATCATGAAGGTGGGATTCGACATGTCAAGATGCTGATTGAACAATTCATGAAAGATGTTCAAAGAATAATGTTCTTAACAGGCAGCAATAATTGTAATGCTCTTTCACAAGCGCAATTCAAAATGAATCAACGAAATTGATCTTCGCTAATCCCTTTGTTCACTACAATTGAAGTATATGTTATCTGAGCACTCCCTTTTGTATTCTTCTTGCTATTGGCCGGTTTTTTTTCAGAAAGTAAGTCACCGGTCATGGATTTAGGAAGTGAAAAAGCGGGGACATCAAATGACATGTAAATTGATGATGGTAAAGCATACCGAAGATGCTCATTTTTATATGCCATGTCCATGATAATAGTTCCACTCTTTGTTACGGCTGACATCTTTGCAATTATCTCCTTTTTGGAATCTAACCAAACGGTTGCTACAATGATTTGTCCTGTATCAGCAATGGGTATGACTTTTTTTACTTTGTAATTGATCCCTTTGATCATCTCATCCGGTAAATCCACACTTGTAAAAGGGGATTCCAACAGGGCGGCAAAAGGGAGCCCGGCACCTTGTTTTGGCAACATGGAGAATCCATCTGATTTTATTTTCAATCTTCCGGGGGACTTGTAGAGAATTCTTGCCTGTGATGGTTTGGCCTTTAAAAATTCCACGTTCAAGGTTATTGTGGCATCAGCCGTAAAATCTTTGATTGCACGAACTTTGTCTCTGACTTTATTCAACAGTGTGTCAGAGGCATGTATTTTAGTGAAACTAATGACAAAAAGAATGATGAAGATAAGTGTGTTCATATAATTCGCATGATGTAGTGGTAACACGCTAAACAGATCTTATGAATGCATTGTTCCCTATGACATTTCAACATAATTCATATCCTTACCAAAAGTTTCTTCCAATGGAATGACAGATAGTATTGCGATGATGGTACAAGCTATTCCGACGCACAATGCTGAATATTTCATGCCGATCATAGGCGAAAGTGCGGCAAATGCTACTGATATCAGATTCAAAGAGCCGCGAGCAATGTTTGGGACAGTAGTTGCAACTGTGGCTCTTAGATTGGTTCCGAATTGTTCAGCAGCTATGGTAACGAAAATTGCCCAGAAGCCTACAGAAATTCCTAAAACAAATATCCACCAATACAATGCAACCGAACTGGTAAAAGGGAACATCAAATATCCGATGCTACAAAAAGCATTGAATGCCAAAAATTGGAACATTACTTTTCTTCTGCTTTTGTACACCTGGCTAAGCCATCCCGTCAGGAAATCCCCTATAGCCAAACCTGCATAGCAGAATGCTATGGCATCACCACCTGAAATCGAATCCGTTATACCATGCGCTTTGGCAAATTCAGGAGCAAGCGTCACCAGGATTCCCACGACAAACCATGTAGGCATTCCAATTAAAATGCAAAGCAAAAATCGCTTTAGAAGGTGTGGACTTGATAATAATTGTAGAAGACTTCCTTTTTTGTGATCGGAACTCTTGACATTTGAAAACATTTCGGATTCAACAACTTTGATTCTGAGAAGAAGTAATGCTAGCCCCATGATTCCACCAACGATATATGCTGTTCGCCAATCCAGTTTTGCGACCATATTTGCAAGCAAAGCACCTGTTACTCCAATTCCTGCAACTATCATTGTTCCATATCCTCTTTGATCCTTTGGCAACACTTCTGATACGAGAGTGATTCCCACGCCTAATTCACCTGCCAAGCCAATACCGGCGATAAATCGTAAGACAGCATATTGTTCCACATTCGTTACGAATGCATTTGCAGTATTTGCCAATGAATAGAGGAGGATTGATCCGAACAATGTTGAAATGCGTCCTTTTTTGTCTCCTAACACTCCCCATAATACACCTCCGATAAGCGTACCGGCCATTTGCATATTAAGAAGGAAAAGGCCTTGTTTTGTTATGTCTTCAGGCAATAGGCCAAGCGAAGCCAAACTTGGAACTCGAACTACACTAAACAAAATCAAGTCATAAATGTCGACGAAATATCCCAATGCTGCTACAATGACGGCTACATTGAGTGCTGCATTGCGGAGACCATTTACATGTGACATAGTATTCTCACTTTATTAATGTCGACCACTGAAATAAGTGGCATCAATGAATTCTTCATTGTATTCTCTTCGCTCTTTTAATGAAGAATCGTGAGAATCCAATACTTCTTGATCCAATAACCAATTGTTTCCCGTCAGCAATCGAATGGTTTCATTCGCTTTTTCAATTTCGCGATCAATGTGTAGTATTTGTTGATTCAGGGTTTCACCATGTCGTTGAATCCAAGATTCATCTCGAAGTCCAAGTTCATAACAAAAGGGAATCTGTTTCTTAAGTACTTCAATCGAATGTTGCTCTTTTGATAGTAATTCTTCTATCTTTTTTAATTCATTCTTTAATCCTTCGTAACTCAATGAATCATCTTGAATGGGGTTAAGATGTGTATTGTTGCAGATCAATGTATGCAGGGCATGAAGTCCGTGTAAGTCTTTTGCATCATAAGCTCGCTGGACAGACAACCAATACATCCGAGTTAATTCGGGGTCCGCGGCGGAATCCGGATGGAGCTTCTTAGCTAATTCTTTGTATAATTTAGAAAGTGAGGCATGATCGGTTTGCATATTGACTGATCTGGTGTTTTTTGCTTCTTGCTCGAGTAAGGTTCTCATTCTTGCTTTGATTGCAGCGAATTCTTTATCTACTACCTTATGAATGAGAGCTATCAATTCAGGAGTTAATTTTTCACCTCTTTGATGTTTTATCATCAAAAGCTCTGCTCTTCTCTGCAATTCGCTTTGCAGCAATGCCTTTTTTTGAATATCAATTTCAAGATGTTTGAAGTGTTTGTCATACATGTCATGAAGAGCTTGCTTGTCAACTTCATTCATGCGATAATGGAGATGTATCAATGACTCCAAATCATGCTTTGCTTCTGCAATTGCTTTTTTTAATGCAATGATATCCTGGTGCAGCTCAATATGTGAATGATTGTGGCTCATCTGGGTTGATAAGAACTAAAAGCCAAGGCAATGTGGTCGGAATTCAAAAATTCTTCTTTATTCTTTGAAATGATGCAAAGATGATGAATACGGGTATTTCTTGAATACATCTCTGATACGCCAAAATATCGTTTCCCATCTGAAGTAAAAGAAAAGAATGTGCGTTCGCCATTGAGTACAGTAGTTTTGATGTTCTTCTTGCATGTATGAGTTGTTGTTTTCTTTGCATTCAATGAGTGCAAGAACATGTTGATTGCGGATTCAAAAAGTGTTCTATCTTTTCTCTTATTGAACACTTCATCTTCATAAGAAGCAATACTGATGATCATGGACAATGTATCATTATCGATTACATATGCATCTTGAATCGCAACGCCGAATATGGTTGGCAATGTGTCTCTTCCGGTATATCGTAATTGCTGAAAAGGTGAAGAAAGTTCTATCGAGAATATTGAGTCTTTACCCACAAACTTTTGAGACATGGGTATGTTTCTAAGTTTATTGACAGGTGCAGAACTCTTATCCCCATTACATGATGCAAGAAGAAGTACGCATAACAAATGCAGGAAATATCTCATGATTCGTTTTTTCTTCTTTTCTGGACGAAGAATCCAAATGCTATTCCAAGAATAGTCAATCCCAGTCCTGAATACGTAATCGTGGACCCGGTTGCATATGCTTTTGAGTCATATGTAATGACAATGGTATGGTTTCCTTTGGGTACTTCAATACCACGCAATGACCAATTGATTCGATGAATGTCTATGTCATTGCCATCTATGGTTGCTTTCCAAGCCGGATACCATATCTCGCTCAGACATAATATGCCATTTATTGAAGTTTCCACTTTATACTGTTGTTGATTTGGTCCATATTCAATTGTCTTGATATTATGGTTAACCGAATCTGGATTAGCGGCTGATAGGGATATTGCAGGTATTTTTTCCATGTAAGCAATATTCTTTAGATCTGAACCGGCATTCATGATCGCATTTTTCATCGCTGAATCATCTGAGATCACTTTTGCAGCGAAAACCATCCTGGCATGACCATACGCACTTTCTCTTTTTTTGAAGTACAATGATCCTGAAGTCGAATCGAGTGCAATCGCATAACGGATATTCAGAATGTCGAAGCGGTCTTCCTCTGATTTTAAAGGTGGTACTCTTCGTGATAAAAGAATGGGGTTATATCCTTCATAGAGCATGATACCCGCATTCATTCCTCCATTTCTTTGGAAGGCCATTCCATACTGATTGCGCATCGAAACGCGGAAAATATCCTGTGGAAACTTTGAAGACAATTGATTGCGAAGATCGTCTGCAATGATATATGCTGTATATGGATTTTCTTTTGATCCATGAAAGTCTTTGAATTGTACATGTAGGTCCAAAAATATGAGTCCGCAAAGAGCAATGCCGCTGATGAGCGGATTCAAGGTTTCTTTTCCTCGCAGAACAATGATGAGTGAACCTATGATTGCAATGACAATGATATATCCCGCTTGTTTTCCTGCAAAAGCACTCAATGGATCATTCACGGAAGCAAATGACTGAATGATACCGAATACAATCAATGCAAGTATGATGAATGGAACAGCCATAATGACAAACATTCTTTTCTTCATTTTTTCATCAGAAACGATTCGAGGCATTTGATCAAATGTCAAGCCCGCTAAAAGAGGGAATCCAAATGATGCATAGAACATCATTCTACCCGGATTTCTGAATTGTCCGAAAATCGGAATATGTGAAAGTAGTTCATGCAAAAAGCCATTGTTGCCAATTCCATAAAGAAAGGCAAAAATCCATAGGTATTGACAAGTAAGAATCAATGGAGTTTTAGGTAATACCAACAATGACAAAAGACCAAGAATTAGGGCCAAAATTCCAAAGTAAAACGATGTATCCCAATACCAATGCGTCTGCACGGGTTCATTTGAAGCATTCATCATGGTGAATTGTCCATCTGCATCTTTTGGACTCGGATTGCCAATTATTTTCCCATGCAATGAAGGATTGAAAGCATGAAAGAATTGCGATAATTGCATTGAGCCATCGGTTGTTTTTTCATACGTGATATCATTTCTTTCGGAATAACCTGCAAGTTCCTGACCCGGCAAATACTGAGTAGCGGCCAAAGAAGCAGCAATGATAACCGGCAAGGCAAGAAATCCTGCATATCTGATGGCTGTAATGCCTTGCAATTGTTTATTGAGAATTCCTTGGACAAAGCCAATGAACCCAATGACAGCAATAAACAGCAACATATAAGTGGATGTCTGAGCATGCCCTGCAAGTATGGCAATTCCAAGAATCAGTCCTGCGTATAACACATTCAATATTCTTGCTTGTTGCAATCCTTGTAAAACATGATGAATGATCAGTGGAAATAAAGCAAGATGGTATATAATCATTGGATGATTTGTCCTCACAGCCAATGCACCACTGAAGGCATAAGAAATACCGGCAACCAAAGCACCCCATTGGCTTGAACCAAGACCGCGCATCAGATATACCATGCTGAGTTGAGCAATAACAAAATGCAATATGATGACATATTCAATGATTTTGGTTTGAAGCAATCCTGTTGCCTCATCTATGAAATATGGAAAAATCCAATGTGCTGGGTAAAAATACTGAGCTTGAAAATCAGCAAGAAAAGGCATGCCATTAAACATGTAGGGATTCCAAAAAGGCGTAATACCCTGCGCATGTAACTTTGCACCATAACTTGCCATCGGATAAACATATTGAGATATATCGTCCCAAAAGAATGATGTTCCAAACACTATGTCTGAAAAAAAGATGAGAGTAGTCAGAATTGAAACTCCGACAATCAATGGCCAAGAATATTGGCTTTTGGAAGAGGTTGTTTTGGACATTCGTGATAAATGCTCTGAATGGTCAATAATCAAGGTGCAAAATACCCCTTGGAGACTCTTTTTCCAAAGTCTTATGCTTTGTCATGATGGGTCAAGAGACTATTTTTGAACAACTTTTGGAGAATACCATGAATTTCGAACAATTAATCAATGATGACCTAAAAGAAGCAATGAAATCAGGAGACAAACTCAAATTGGAAACACTTCGGAGTTTGCGTGCCTCCGTGATTGAATTCAATAAAAATGGAACAGGGAAGGAATTGGCAGAAGAAGATGCTCAAAAGATTCTGTTGCAAGCAGCCAAGAAGAGAAAAGATGCCATCGATATGTACAAGCAAGCAGGCAGACAAGATTTATTGGAGAAAGAGGAAGCGGAATTGGCAATCATTGCATCGTATTTACCTGAGCAATTAACTGAAGATCAAGTGATGGATATTTTGAAAGGGCTGATAGCACAGGTTGGAGCTGAGGGGCCTAAAGACATGGGAAAGGTTATGGGCTTGGCAATGAAAGAATTGCGAGGTAAAGCTTATGGTACATTGGTGCAGCAATGCTTGAAATCATTGCTACAGGCCTGACATGAGAAAGCCATTTCTTCCGGTTAAAACTTGCGTGACTTGTAATAGGGAATTTGCATGGAGAAAGAAATGGGAGAAGGTTTGGGAAGAGGTAAAATATTGTTCTGAACGATGCAGAAATGAGCAAAAACGAAAAAAGCCCTGAAAGGGCTTTGTGGGCGAAGAGGGATTTGAACCCCCGACATCCTGCTTGTAAGGCAGGCGCTCTGAACCAACTGAGCTATTCGCCCCTCAAATAGAGGGTCGAAGATAGGGTATTTTCACAAAAAGACAAATCATTTTGATTGAATTTGTCATTAACGGACTGCTTCGATGCGCTTTAATGAAGGAATTCCAGCCAAAAGCCACCGTTCCACACCTGCTCTCAATGTCATTAATTGCATAGGGCATTGTGCACATTGACCCAGAAAACGCACTTCAACAACGCCAATATCATCTTCATATCGAACAAACTCAATATCTCCACCATCCTTCTTTAGAGTGGGTCGTATTTGTGAGAGAATGGATTGTATATGCTCTATGACATTATCGTTCTTCATCTTACAAAGTAATCGAGATGGTTTGAGAATTGCGTGCTGAATGTGCATTCTTACGAATAGTTGAAACTATCGAAGACGTGATGGAACGAATCACATCTCCTTGAGTCAAGTGTTCGGGGTTTAACACAACCGGAAATCCTGTGTCGCCACCTACTCTTGTATCAATCGTGAGCGGAACTTCACCTAGAAAAGGTACGCCGGAATCCTTTGCCACTTGTTCGCCACCACCCTTGCCGAAAATATAGTATTGCTTTTCCTGAGCATCGGGAGGAATGAAATAGCTCATATTCTCAATCACGCCAAGAATGGTAACATTCACTTTCTTGAACATGCTGATGCTTCTTCGAACATCAGATACTGAAATTTCCTGAGGAGTAGTGACAATCACAGCGCCATCCAAGGGGACTCTCTGTGTCAACGTCAATTGTATGTCTCCAGTACCCGGTGGAAGGTCGAATACAAGAAAATCCAGATCCCCCCATGCTATCTGATCCATCAAAGTTGTGAAATAACCTGCCAACATGGGGCCACGCATTATAGCCGCTTGATCACGATCCATGATGAATCCGATTGAAGCTATCTTTACGCCATACTGTTCAATCGGATATCCTAATAATGCTCCAGATTCAGTTTTTTCGGCTTCCATTTGAGCTCCTGCAACTCCATACATGGTGGGTATGCTCGGACCATAAATATCCGCATCAAGTAATCCGACTGATGCACCTCTTTGAGCAAGGGAAGCGGCAAGATTTGCAGCGATGGTAGATTTGCCAACACCTCCCTTACCTGAAGAAACAGCGATAAGGTGTTTCACTGTTGGTAGAACATTGGGATTTGTCATGCGTGGGATCAATATTTCGCGGACAAAAATCTTGACTTCAAATCCTTCCGATATGGAAAGAATGCTATCTTTTATAGCATCTTCAATAATTTTTGCAATCCAATGTACAGGAGGGAATAATTCAATGTACACGGAAATTGTGTTTCCTTCAATCTCAATGGTTTTTATCGAATCGAGCTCTTGTAAATTGAGATTGAGATCCGGATCGATTATATGCTCTATTGCTGCCTTGATTGTTTGTTCTGTCATTTGTTTGATTGTCGAGGTTGGCAAAATTCCATTAACACGCCGCCTGTTGAACCGGGGTGAAGAAATGCAATGTGCATATCATGGGCACCAGGCACCGGAAATTCATTGATTAGTTTGATACCGTTTTCTTTGGCTTTTGATAAATCATCTGAGATTGAATCAGAGGTGAATGCAATGTGATGAATGCCTTCGCCACGTTTATTGATGAAATTGGCAATTGGCGAATCATCAGAAATAGCCGCAGTTAATTCTATAAGGATGCCATTCAAAGAGAATGAGGCAATTTTTACCTTCTGAGTTTCGACGGTTTCTTCATGGAAGTGCTCAATACCAAAAAGTGCGGAATATCTAGATTTGCTTGCTTCAAGATCTTTCACAGCAATGCCGATATGATTGATTGATGTAAGCATTATGATGAGTGTTTGGATGTGGATGAATAGACAGCTTCAGCTTGTTGGAGTTCGTCCAATGTATTGATTCCCATGAACTCGGATGAATTAAGAGACGGAATCACAGCAACTGCATGTCCTTGCTTGTGCAAATATCCAATAATGTCAGTCAGATAATATTCGCCTTGAACATTTGCATTTGAAATATTCGACAATACATCAAAGAGGTGTCTTGACTGAACGAGAAACATTCCTGTATTGATTTCTTGAATCAATCGCTGTGCATCACTTGCATCTTTTTCTTCCATGATACCAATGAAATCACCGGCAGATGAACGTAAGATTCTTCCATATCCCTTTGGTTCATCGAGAAATGTGGAGACTGTAATTGCAATTGGAGCAGGTGATATGTCTTGTGCTTTATTCAATAGGTCTAACAATGTATGGGTACGGATCAGTGGAGTATCACCGGTTAAAATCAACACATACCCATCAAAATCTGATAGTCTTTCCGCAGTCTGCATTACAGCATGGCCGGTACCTAATTGCACCAATTGATATACAGGTTTTATGCCCGGATACTGCTCGGATACATACTGTTCAACAATTTCTTTCTTATATCCAATTACAGGTAATATTTCTTTTGGCTGAAGGGGAATGATTGCATCCAAAACATGGCCGATCAGTGGTTTGCCACATAGTTCAGCCATGACTTTGGGTTTATCTGTTAACCCCATCCGAGTGCCCTTGCCTGCAGCAAGAATGATGATGACTACATTCATGAATGTCGATTATGATAAATAATTTTGTGGTTCTATAGAATGAAATCGGTCTACGATATCATTATTCTCATTAACCAAGACTATGGTTGGTTGATAAATGCGGGCTTCTTCATCAGACATGCTTGCATAACTGATGATAATAATGCGATCACCAACAACGCCTTTTCTTGCGGCAGCCCCATTCAAGCAAATGGTTTTGCTGCCTCGTTCACCGGGAATGATATAGGTTTCCAGACGTTCGCCATTGTTGATATTGACAATGGAAACTTTCTCATATGGCAATAAATCTGCAGCATCCATCAAATCCGTATCGATGGTAAGACTGCCTTCATAATGTAATTCCGCTTGAGTAATTGTCGCACGGTGTATTTTAGATTTAAACATTATGCGCTCCATTACGCAATCCTCATATTGAGTAAACAAGCATTTAAAAACGTAGAAGCTGATGCAATCGTTCCTTGATCAATTCCTTCGTGGGTATAACAGCATTCATCAAAGATTTGTTATAAGGTATTGGTATATCGGGGGTTGCAATTCGCATGACGGGTGCATCCAGAAATGAAAATGCATCTTCAGTGATCGTTGCTGATATTTCAGCTCCGAAACCACCTGTCATACAATCTTCATGAATAATCATGCAATGTCCTGTCTTTCGAACAGATTGCAATACTGCCTCTCTGTCCCAAGGACAGATAGTCCGCAAATCAATGATTTCCAAAGAATATTCTGACAACTCTTGTTGAATGTCGTTCACACGATACAGCATTTCTCCCCAAGTTACAATTGTTGCGTCTGTACCTTCCTTCACTATGTTTGCCTTACCGAAAGGTAATATGAAAGTATCACCCGGATAATCTCCTCTTCCGGAAAAAGTATCAAGAAGATTGCGATGTTCCAAAAAAACTGTTGGATCATTTCCGCGTAATGCCGTTCTGAGTAATCCCACCGCATCGCGCACATTGCTTGGGAATGCTATTCTCCAGCCAATAGTGTGCGCAAATATAGCTTCGCCGGAAACGCTATGCCAAGGATCGCCGACTACTTTGCTGTGTCCAACAGGTATACGAACGACAATTGGACAAGAAAATCGATTATTGGTTCTCCACCTGACTGTTCCTGCATCATTGAACTGCTCCATTGCAGGGTCAAGATATTTACGGAATTGGATTTCGGGTACAGGTACCAAACCGGCGAATGCAAGGCCTATGGATCGACCTATGATTCCTTCCTCAGAGAGAGAAGTATCAAACACTCTGTCTGCCCCATGTTTGATTTGCAAATCCATTGTAGCACCATGCACTCCTCCTTTCATGCCGACATCCTCACCAAATACCACAACTCTTGGATTGACCATGAGTTCAGTGTCGAGTGTGGCGCGAATCCCTTTGATCAACTCCATCCTGGTTTGAGGTTTTTCTTCAGAAAGAGGTAATAATCTCAACTGCTCCGGTAATGTTCCGCCAATTTCCTGACTAATGCCTTGATAGAATACATGATCCTTTATGAAAGAACTATCTGGATTAGGCAGGGACAATGCATTCTCCAAAGATTGCCTCACTTCGCTTTCGCATTCTGCATACAGCCGTTCCCATTCTTTTTCGGAGAGAATCTTCTTCTTAATGCAAAAACGCTTTAGTGAATCCATAGGATCGCGTTCATTTTCTTGGAGTTTTTGTTGTTCAGTCTTATATGTTTGGGAATCTTTTCCTGAATGACCGCATAATCTCGGAACATCCAATCGTATGAGAACAGGAGAAATACGTTTTCTTGCATGTTGGACTGCATTGAAAATCAACTCAGCTGTTTCTTCCGGATTTGTTCCATCTCCTTCAAGAATAAGAAGATTGGAAAAAGCAGCAAGATTATGGGCAATGTTTCCACCGGGTGTTTGATAGTCGCCGGTTACGGAAATTCCATAGTGATTGTCTTCGATGAAAAAGATCATCGGATAATTTTGCGTGGTGGCAATCGTAAGTGCAGACCAGAATCCATTTGTGGCACATGAAGCATCACCTCCAAGTGCAACTGCTATTGATTCATTCCAATCTTGTTCCTCCAATACAGATGATCGATATACCGCTGCTTGCGCCCATCCAACTGCCGGTGTGAATTGCGCTCCAACATCACCACTTGCCGGCATTATGGTTACCCCTTTTCGAGGAGGTAGATGATGCACGACGCCAATGTCTCTTCCGCCATTCAAACTGCCTGTATTTGAGATTGGCCCTGCGAATGCTTCTTCAATGGTCATACCTGCGGCAAGCACAAATGGACGAGAACGATAGTACACCGTGGCACCATCATGCGGATTGTTCATGTAGTGTGCCAGAATGATTTGACCGAGCTCATGCCCCCTGGCAGAAAATTGATAAAGAACCACTCCTTTTTCAGCCAATTCTAGCTCTTCAATAACATCGGTCAATCGGGATGTTATGAGGGTTTTTGCTATGCCGATCCAGTCTGATTTCGAGATATTCATGCGAGAATCAATAGTTTGCGTTCAAAACAGAGAATAAAATTACAAATACTACGCTTTTCTATGGGGCACTTATTACAAGAAAGTATGTGTTTATAATGATTAATCCGTGCGTATGGCGTTTCATTTCCCTAAATTTGTGAATATTATGTCAATTGAAAGTTTCAACATAATCTGAGGTAATTACAATGTTACATCGCCAATTTACTCGAATATTGCTCGTATTTGCATTGTTTCTCTGCTTACAGGATTATGCCAATGCGCAACTCACTCAGCCATTTTTGATGAAAGAAGGGCTCCAATCAGTAAAAAAAGCAGCAGCAGATTCAGGCTGGAAAAGCCCGATTCTGACAACTGTGGTCACCATTGGAGATACTACCGGTATTGGAGGAGGCCTTTTGACGACTGCATTTGATATGAAAACAGGTCGTTCTCCGATTTGGATCTATATACTTGGAATTGAAGATGCAAGAGGGAATTCTGAAACAAAATTGTTGGCATATGTAAAATTGCCGTTTCTTGGTCTTCAACAATTTCCTTTGCCGGCAGATGCTGTGCCGGGAGATATTCCATTCCAGCCACAAGATTCCATTCCTACGGCATTGGTCATGAATTCCGATGGAATTGTGAATAAGGTGAATGCAAATGCCACATATCAATCATTTATCAAAGAAAATCCAAAAGCGAAATCCGCTTTCATAGTTTTGTTCACATCTCCATTAGATATTCCTGGAACCCCATTCACTACAGGTGCTCCTCTTTGGAATTTCAACTTTTCTGATCAAGCTGATTCATTGGCTCCTTCACTAACTTGTTTCGTGCACGGTGTAACAGGTGAAACCATTTGTATTGATGCACCATTCACTTCAATCAACGAGGAAAGCGATCAAATTGCTCATGCTTCATTGAAGATTCATCCGATTCCGCAAGGAACTAATGGTATACTTCAGTTTTCAAACATGGATGCTGATCAATCAGTTTTTGTAGATGTGACTGATTTGATGGGAAGATCTGTGTATTCATCACAATCAAACGACAAATCTTTTATTACATTGCCGCTGCTTCCTGCAGGTGTCTACATTGCAAGGATTCAAGATGCGAGTGGTATTTCTTCACTACGATTTATTCAACAGTAAATGTCTATATACGATATCACCAAACACCATGACCCTGAATTATTTGCCGCATTGCAAGGCGAATATACTCGTCAACTTGAAAAGATTGAATTAATTGCAAGTGAAAATTTCACTTCAAAGGCAGTAATGGAAATACAAGGATCTATTCTCACCAATAAATATGCCGAAGGGTATCCCGGAAAACGATATTATGGTGGATGCGAGTGGGTTGATGTAGCTGAAGATTTAGCACGTGATCGATTAAAGCAGTTATTTGGTGCGGAATATGTGAATGTTCAACCACATAGTGGAAGTGGCGCCAATATGGCTGTCTACTTTGTATATCTCAAACCCGGTGACACGGTACTGGGTATGGACTTATCACATGGTGGGCATCTTACACATGGATCACCTGTAAATTTTTCAGGAAAGTTCTATAATTTCATTCCCTATGGTCTGGACAAAGAAACAGGAAGAATCGATTATGATAAGGTTGAAGACCTTGCGAAAGAACATCGTCCGAAAATGATTACGGTTGGGGCTTCGGCATATTCCAGAAATATTGACTTCAAAGCATTCAGAACAATAGCTGATTCCGTTGGTGCATATCTCTTGGCTGATATTGCGCATCCTGCTGGATTGATCGCAAAAAGCCGCTTGGATAATCCCGTTCCATACTGTGATATCGTAACAAGTACCACCCATAAAACACTCCGTGGCCCGCGTGGTGGAATAATCATGATGGGCTCCAATTATGAAAATCCTTTTGGAGCGGTTGCACCAAAATCGGGAAGGAAGAAACTCATGGGTGAGCTTCTTGATTCGATGGTTATGCCTGGTATTCAAGGCGGCCCTTTGATGCATGTTATTGCAGCAAAGGCAACTGCTTTCAAAGAAGCACTCTCTGACGAATTTGATACATATACCAAGCAGGTCGTAAGAAATGCCAAGAGCATGGCAAATTCACTTATTTCAATGGGGTATGATATCGTAAGTGGCGGAACGGATAATCACCTTATGCTCATTGATTTGCGAAATAAAGGCGTAACCGGCAAACAAGCTGAAATAGCATTGGACTCTGCCGGCATTACGTGCAATAAAAATGCTGTTCCGTATGATACCCAACCACCATTGGTGACATCGGGCATTCGTCTTGGAGCAGCAGCGATGACTTCCAGGGGCTTTAATGAACATGATATGAAGCAGATTGCTGGATTCATAGACATGGTCATTCAACATATCGATCAACCTGAAATTGCGGTAGATGTAAAGCAACAAGTCAAAGAATATTGCAAAGATTTTCCTATTCATCCACAGATATAGAAACGTTCAACTATAAATGATAAAGCGGTTAGCC
Organism: Ignavibacteria bacterium; assembly: GCA_016873735.1. GTDB lineage: Bacteria > Bacteroidota > Ignavibacteria > Kapaibacteriales > UBA961 > UBA961. Next base: position 49,788 of record VGWD01000005.1, read on the forward strand.
TCATAAAAGGTTAACCGCTTTTTTTGTACTTTCTTTGCAAATTTCATCGACAAATTGTAGTTTAGGCAAAAATCATACCACGATGCAAAGCAGCAATTGCATCAGGCGTATCCACACAATTTTAACGCCATGATTCTTATAGATTCAATACTAATGGATGAAGCAATCATCCATGAGCATTTTTCATGTGATTTGCAGACTTGCAAAGGTGCTTGCTGTACGCTCAGAGGCGGGGAGGGAGCGCCATTGGACAAAAGGGAAATTCCGCTTATCAAAGAAGCAATTCCTTCGGTTCTTTCTTATCTCGATGATGAATCTATCCAAGTTCTCAAAAATGAATCATGGATTGGTGGATCACCTGATGAACCTTTTGTGCAATGCATTGATGATGCTGATTGTGTGTTTGTATTTAGGGAGGGCGGTATTGCCAAATGTGGTCTGGAAATAGCATTCTTTGAAAAGAACACCACATTTAGGAAGCCCTTGTCATGTCATTTATTTCCCATTCGTATTCGAAATTTCGGTGGTGATTATCTTAGCTATCAACCATTCGATGAATGCAAGCCGGCAATTGAGCATGGCAAAAAACAACAGAGTTTGGTTATACACTCGTTGCGTGAAGCCTTGATTCGTGCATATGGGGAGGACTGGTATGATCAAGCACAAGAATTCATGAGTCAGGAGGGCGCATAATGCCGATGAAAGTTTCAATGAATTTGCAGACTTCGCTTCTGCAAACGCTTACACCACAACAAATTCAATATTTGAAGCTCTTGCAATTGCCAATTTTGCAATTGGAACAGCATGTACGTCAGGAAGTTGAACAGAATCCAATGCTTGATGAGTCTTCAGAAGAAATGATTGCAATTGAAGAAGATTCAGATTTTGAACCGAATGAAAATTTATTGAGCACTGTCCCCAAAGATGTGATGGAGGGCAATGACTATAATGACAATACCCATGATTATGATGAACCAGTTCCATTCGATGCAGAACATCATGATCCTTTCGATTTTTACGAATTGGCTTGGAATGAAACGAGGACACCCGAACAGGGTTCCGTTGATATAGATGATGAAGATGATTATGGGTACAATGAGCAAAGCGAGCAGACCACCTTCACTGATGATCTGATTGAACAAATAAATTTGCTCAATCTCAATGATCAGGAAAAACTCTTATGCTATACGATCATCGGCAATTTGGAGGATGATGGGTATTTACGTCGTTCCCTTGAAGATTTGGTTGATGATGTCAATACTAGAATCTTGGAAGAAAATCATAAAGCACATAGAGAATATCTTCGCAGGCATAAACGTTTCTTGGAAGAGTCGATCAGGAAAAACTCCATGTCAAGTAATTCCTACTTCGACAATCTGGAGGAGGAAGATCCTGATCTTGCAATGGAGGAACCAATTGCCCCATCTCCTGTTGCATCTGTAACAATAGAAATGGCAGAGCAATCCCTGCACTATGTGCAACAACAAGAACCACCCGGTATAGCAGCAAGAGATCTTCGTGAATGCTTATTACTTCAATTGCATGCAAAAACCAATCCCGCTGATTCTGAAATACTGGCCACACATATATTGGAAAAGAGTTATGATGTATTCGTCATGAAACATTATACAGTATTGTGCAGACAATTTTCCATCAATGAAGATGAATTGAAGTCAGCCATTGATGCCATTCGCCGTTTGAATCCCAAACCCGGCGGAATGGGATTATCAATCGCAACCACAAGCGTTATACCTGATTTTGTAATTTCAATCGATGATGATAGTGATGAAATCATGATTAATGTCAATGATATGCGTATCCCTCAGTTGAAGTTGAATAAAATGTATGAAGATTTGAAAAAGGAAGCTCGATACCGTAAATACAATAAAGAAACAAAAGAATGGCTTCGAAAGAAATACGATGATGCAAAATTCCTGTTGCAAGCCATAAGGCAAAGAAAAAAGACAATGCTCAAAGTCATGACAGGAATAGCCGGTGCTCAAAAGGATTTCTTCAGATACGGAGAAAGTGCACTGAAACCATTGATCTACAAAGATGTGGCAGATGTGACGGGGATGGATGTATCTACGATTTGCCGCATAGTCAATGGGAAATATGTTCAAACCGATTTCGGTACATATGAATTAAGGTTTTTCTTTAGTGAATCATTACCGAGCGACGATGGCGAAGAGATATCAACAACTGTCATCAAACAAAAAATCAAAGACTTGATTGACAAAGAACCAAAACTCAAGCCACATAGTGATGACAAATTGATGTCCGAGCTCAAAAAACAAGGATTAAATGTTGCACGGAGAACAGTTGCGAAATATCGAGAGCAAATGAGAATTCCAGTTGCTCGACTTCGTAAAGAATTGTGATTATGTCATGTCTATAGCCACATTGCTTTCCAAGATTGATCACTCCTTGCGTCCTATCTTTGGCGCTTTGCCTGCATCGGTATTTACTCGCTTTTATTCCTCTACCAGACCATGGTTTTCCAAAGTTGCAGCTGATGATGCTGTACCTTTTGTTTCAATTCCTTCTAATGTTAGTATATCATTCAAACAACTCACTTTTCGGTCCTATCTAGGTAATGCGGCCGGAATGTATAAGCAAGCAGAAGGCTATGAGAGAGCATATGCTCAAGGCGCAGGATTCTATCTTTGCGGAACTACCACAAGTTTACCAAGAAAAGGTAATGCTAAACATGGTATTTATCTTCCATTTGTTCCATATCCCACTACACATGCTGCATCGAACTGGCTTGGTTTGCCAAATGATGGTCATAGAGCCACAGCTTCAATCATTGCCGGCTTTATGAGGTATGAACATTTTCCAATAGGTGCCAGTATTGCCATGGACCCTGGCATGCCCTCCGATCAAGCAATGGAAGGATTGATTGAAGGAATACGAGCTTATATTGACGCCGGTTGTGATTTTTTGGAGTTAAATGAAAGTTGTCCAAATGTTCCCGGACATGATATGAATGATGGCACACTCGACATTTCTCTACTTAAACGCTTGGATACCATATCTTCACAAATAGATCTCACTTCAATACCTTTATTTGTCAAATTATCCAATGATACTGATCAAGGATTGGTTCCGCAATTAATGAGAGCGCTGATTGATCGTTCTTTTTCCGGAGTTAATTTCGGAAATACGTCAACTCGTTATAAAGAAATGGAACGATTGATTCATTCATCAGATAGACATCTTTATGATTATTTCACGAAAGAATTCGGTGGTGGTTTAAGCGGAGTGATTGTTAGAGAGGCATCAAGCGCATTGATCGCGCAAGCAAAACGCTATCGTGAAGAGTTATCAGCACCTGAATTTTTAATTATTGCTACAGGCGGGATTGAAACGAAGGAAGATGTGCAGCAGGCAAAGGAGAATGGGGCAGACATTATTCAATGGTATACCGGTTACTACGAGCAGTTCGGTAAACATGGCAATGATGTATACTCAGCAATGTATTGATTATCGAAGGGCCTCGCGTATTCTCGCCGAAACATAATCCATGATCCATACCACAAATGCAATCATGATGATGATAAGCCCTACTTCATGCCATTGAGCCAAACCCTGATATTGCATAAGCATAGTTCCAATGCCACCACCACCAACCAAGCCAATGATCGTTGCCATTCTGACATTGATATCCCAACGGTAAATCGTAAAACTCAAAAATGGAATCACTATTTGTGGAATGATTGCATATGTAATCACTTGCAGTGGATGAGCTCCTGTAGCTTCAATTGCTTCAATAGGTCCATTGTCAATATCTTCGATTTGTTCTGAATATTGTTTGGTAAGCGAAGCTACAGTGTGAACCATGAGCGCAAGCATGCCTGCGAAAGGCCCTATACCAACCCAGACAGAAAAGATGATGGCCCATATCAATGGTTCAATCGAACGAGAGAAATTCGTGATGAATCTAATCACTGTGTAAATGGAAAATGACAGAGTGCTGCCTTTCATGAGTGTTCTAGCACTCAAAAAACTTAGAATGAATGATGGGGGTAGAGCAATGACGGTTGCCGTCAAAGCTATATATACAGTCTCTATTAATGCTTTCAGTGCTATATCAAAGATGCTGAGTTCCGGAGTAATCAATGCAGTGAAAATATTGGAAGCAGATTGCAATCCTTTGGCTGAAAAAAAATCAATAGGTGAGATATCGGTGATTATCCAACCTGCGATGATTGAACAGCTGAATGAGAGCCACATGAGATGTTTACCAAACAATGGCATTGCATGATTTGTATCAGAAAGAATGAACATTCCTGCTGATTGATTGAATCTTCTACTGATGAATGCGATGACTCCGGCTATTGCAAGGTATCCAACTTGCATGACAAAGCCATGAAGTGGGGTATAAGTGGTTAAGGCGGGAATAATAATCCTATCCAAAGAAATCAACACATACCAAATGAAAAATACATCGATGAGATATGATTGTATGGAAATTCCTTTTGCGGAATGATGTTGCATTGTGCGGCTCGAAAATGATGACACAAAAATAAAGAACCCTCGGATAATAAGAAAGCCGAGGGTTCCGTTTACTGTCTGTATCGATGATCAGGGGATCTCTATCTCATCATTCATATCGATCTGACCGACGATCGCCACCGCGAGAATCACGACGTGGACCGCGTGATTGCTCTTCGCGTGGACGAGCCTCATTTACTACCAATGTACGTCCGCTGAACTCTTTACCATTGGTTGATTCGATGGCGCCTCTGGCTTCATCATCATTATCCATTTCAACAAAACCAAAGCCGCGTGAACGACCGGAGATTTTGTCTGTAATGACAAAGGCACCTGTGACATTGCCGTATGACTCAAAAAGGGAACGAAGTTCTTCGGATCCCATCGTGTACGGCAAATTGCCTACATAAATATTCATAACAAACCTTCCGTAGATGTGTAGTGATTAACGAAGTCAACAATAAAACAATTACACAAGTGACTGCAAGTAATGGCGCACATCAACACCAAATACATTGTCGAAAATACCACAAACCATTGATTAAACAACACATTACATGGAAATAATTAATGTTACCAATTGGAAACAAAAAAGCCCGAGTAAGCGATTACTCGGGCTAAATATATCATTATAGGGGAAATTACGGGAAAATCCCCATTTGATCATAAGAAGCAGCAATTTTGTCAATCGCGGAAACAAGGGCTGCCGTGCGCATGTCTTTCACATTTGATTTGTTTCTCCAAACGTCCATGATTTCATGATAGGAGCCAATCATTGAGTCTTCCAGACCTGAATTCACCAAATCAACTTCATTCGGACCTTGAACGAGCATTGCTTTTTCAGAAGCGGTCAGTGATTTGCCGGTAAGATTTTCAATTGTTGAAATCAAACCCTTCTTTGAATTTTCTTCATATCGTTTGTCCAAACGACCAAATCGAACATGAGAAAGATTCTTCAACCATTCAAAGTAAGAAACAACTACACCACCTGCATTGATATACATATCCGGAATGATAAGGATATTCTTAGCTAAGAGAGTGGGCTCGGCGGAAGCTGCAATTGGTCCATTTGCACCTTCGGCAATGATCTTCGCCTGTATGCGATCTGCATTCCATTCTGTTATTTGTGATTCGAGAGCTGCAGGCACGAGAATATCACAGGGATACTCGAGTAGTGAATTTCCTTCATCAATGGTTTTTGCGCCTGCGAAATTTCTGATTGACCCGGTTTGAGCATGATGTACTTTCAATGCATTGATGTCAATTCCATCAGGATTATATACAGCACCGTCCCATTCTATTATGCCAATGATTCTCGAGCCACCTTCGGCAATGAATTTTACTGCATGATATCCAACATTTCCAAATCCCTGCACAATGACGCTCTTATCATGTAAGCCCGTAGAAAGGCCAATCGATTTCATGAGTTCTGCATCATTCACAGCTTCGCGTACACCAAAAAACACTCCTTTTCCGGTTGCTTCTGTTCTTCCATTGACTCCGCCTTGTGAAATTGGCTTACCAGTAACGCAACCCAGTGCATTGACATCGTCGAACTTAATTGTTTGATAGGTATCAGCAATCCAAGACATTTCTCTCATGCCTGTACCATAATCCGGAGCGGGAACATCAACTGCTGGTCCAATGAAATTTTTGCGAATCAATTCCACAGTATATCTTCTGGTGATCCGTTCCAATTCGTCAACCGAATAATTCTTGGGGTTGATTTTGATACCACCTTTACCACCGCCGAAAGGAACATTTACAACGGCACATTTATATGTCATGAGAGCAGACAAAGCAATCACTTCATCTTGATTCACATCCTCGCTATAACGAATTCCACCTTTGCAGGGAAGTTTGTGGTGGCTGTGTTCGGCTCTCCATGCAGATATGACCTGAATTTCTCCTTTTACTCTAACCGGAAATTGAATTTGATAAACAGCATTGCATGCACGAATCTGATCCAAAAGTCCTTTGGAATGATCAAGCAAAGCAGCTGCTTTATCGAAATACGTATTTACCGATTGAAAAAACGGGATTTCGTGATAACTCGGAGGTGTTTTTTGAGAAGTCATAGTACTTCCTAATGAAACAATATGTAGGGGTAAATGAGAAATCTGCTATTACAGATTTCCTCTCAATGCTTGTTCGCGTTCAATTGATTCGAAAAGTGCTTTGAAATTTCCTTTGCCAAATGATGTGGCGCCTTTTCTTTGGATGATTTCAAAGAACAATGTTGGCCTGTCTTCAACAGGTTTGGTGAAAATCTGAAGCAGATAACCTTCTTCGTCTCGGTCTACCAATATGCCAAGTTCTCGAAGCGGTGAAATATCCTCATCTATCGCTCCGACACGGTCCAATAAATCATCATAGTACGTGTCCGGAACACGCAAGAACTGAACGCCTCTTTCCTTCAGAGCAGAGACGGTTGCTATGATGTCATGGGTTGCAACAGCGATGTGTTGAACACCGGGACCATTATAGAATTCAAGATATTCATCAATCTGGGATTTTGCTTTTTTCCCTTCGGCAGGTTCATTGATAGGGAATTTGATATACCCATTTCCATTGGAAACAACTTTGCTCATCAAAGCGCTATACTCCGTAGAGATGTCTTTGTCATCGAAAGTTAAGAGCAATGAAAATCCCATGACTTCTTCATAGAATCGAACCCATTCATCCATCTTGCCTAGTTCCACATTCCCAACGCAATGATCAACATAGAGTAAGCCAACTTCAGTAGTTATATATCCATCATTGATAGGAACATAACCAGGCATGAAAACGCCATTATATTGTTTACGTTCTACAAATGTGTGAATTGTCTCGCCATAGGTATGTATGGAAGCAATCTTCACTTCGCCGAAATCATCACGAAGTATGGTTGGTTCCGTATGACTTTTCGCGCCACGAGAGGTTGTTTCTTTCCAAGATTGTTCTGCATCATCAACCCACAAGGCAAGGACTTTCACTCCATCGCCATGTTTGTCTACATGTGAACTGATGTCATTTCCGGGATGCATAGGGGTTGTTAGGATAAGTCTGATTTTTCCTTGCTTCAAAACATAACTTGCCCTGTCCCTTATGCCTGTTTCTGGTCCGGCATAAGCAATAAGATCAAAACCAAAAGCCGTACGATAAAAATATGAGGCTTGTTTTGCATTCCCCACATAGAACTCGATATAATCTGTTCCATTTATTGGAAGAAAATCGGTGACAGCTGATTGTGATGATGTGGCGGAAAGTGTTTCCATGACAATGCATCCAATAAATAAAGTTCGGTAAAAATAACAAATTGCTCATGCATAATGAGCAATCAATTCCTGCATGGTGAGAATCACTCTTTGATTGGTATCATCTGTTCCGGTACTGATTCTGATACAATGGGGCAGTCTGAACCCTCCGAGTCTTCGCACAATTATTCCTCTTTTTTCAAGATCATTGGTCAATCGAATGGCATTGTCTTCAATTCCACAGTCAATCATTGAAAAATTGGCAACTGATGGTGAAATCTTCCAGCCTTGCTCTGCAAATGACGCTTGAAATGCACGTAAACCTCTTTTATTGAGCTGAATGGTTTCTTGAAGAAAATCTTCATCTTCCATAGCTGTTACAGCTGCCAATTGGGAGAGAGTTCCGGGATCAAATGTTAATTTTGATTTGGACATAACCGCGATCAATTCCCGTGGACCAATTGCATATCCAACTCGGAGCGAAGCCAAACCATAGACTTTGGAAAATGTCCGCAATGTGATCATGTTTGGTCTGCGATGAAGCAAGCTGTTTGGATAATCATCGGTTATGATTTCAGTGTATTCAAAATATGCTTCGTCCATAATTAATAGGACACTGTCGGGAAGGGCGGCAAGGAGTTTCTCGAACTCTGCTTTTGTGATATGTGTCCCTGTTGGGTTATTAGCATTTGCTATGTATACAATTCTTGTTTTTTCATCAATTACCTTTATGATTCCATCTATATCGAATCGATAATCAGGCGTCAAAGGCACCGATATGCGATGTAGATTTGCAATGGATGTGGCAACATAATATCCTACAAATGTTCCTTCACTCGAAACGATTGTATCTCCCGGAACGGTGAAGCAACGCATGATCAAATGCATCAATGCATCAGAACCATTATAGCAAACAACTTCTTCTTTGCTTACATGAAATTTGTTGGCTATTGCCGTACAAAGAAATTCGCCTCCATCTGGATACACTGAAAGATCTTCTGATTGGATATTTCTTAAAGCATGGAGTGCTTTTGGGGAAGCACCTAAAGGATTTTCATTGGAAGCCAGTTTGACGATATCAGTGATGCCATGCTTCTCTTGAACTGTTTTTATGGATGTACCGGGTGTATAAGGCAATAACTGTTGGATATGCTCGGGAACAAATATGGACATGGTGATGAACGGTATAAGTTAGGCGAAATTCGAAGCAAATTTAACAAAACGGGGGCTTTGCCAATAAAGTTTTGACTTCAATTGAAAAGAATACGCCAAGATTCAATGTGTTTATGGTCAAAGACTTGGTTTTTTGTGTAAATTAGCCATGAATACTGGATTTGATACCCGAAACATTGTATAGCAATCAATAGTTCTAACATGTCATTAACAATTGCAATACCACACAATCCTGCCTACTCCTCATTAACTGCAAATGCACAATCGGTTTGTCAGGAGCGTGGATATGGTTGCCGTGTGCTTTCCGAATATGAATGTGCCCAAAGTTTGTACAAAGGAACTGCAGATATATCATTGATTGATCCTTTAAGTTTTGCTAGGCATCCATCTGAGTTGAGAATTATTCCTTCATTGGCTTTATCGATAGAAGGATGTTCGAATCTTGGTTCTATCCATTTTGTACCGGGCAAAGAAGAATTTCAACTTCTGGGTTTGCAAGAGGATGTGTATTTTTTACGTATTGGAGCTCTTTGCTTGGCAGAAAAATATGACCTATTCCCGGAGATAATGATTGATTCCGCTGTGGGTGAGGATCCCGAACTTACAAATTCACAGTATGATGCCTGGATTGCATGGAATTCTTCAAAAGGACAAGGTGCATTGGATATTTGTGAAGAATGGTCAGACTTTCAAGAGGTACCATTGCCGTTGGTTTTTTGGGCATGCAAAGATGAGGATTCTCCGGAACTACTTGAACTTACAAGGCTCTGCGCGGCGGATGATATTCCGGAATCAGATGAGATACATTCTATTACAAAAGGGAGTGATGCCGATCCACGCATTGGTACTTCTCATTTTAGATATTCAGCAAGTTTTCAAGATTCTCTTGATGCTGTGCAACATTTTATGTTTTATCATCGCATGATTGAATCAGTTCGTGCGATAACTTTGTTGGGAAATTGATATGCTTACTCGTTATGGATATGACAATGCAATACCAATGCTCATTATTGGTTTTTCATTGATCATACTTTCTGCATTTGTGTTCTCGGGAGCTCTTTCTTGGATTTCCACTGGATTGGGTTTTATTGTCATCTTTTTCACATTGTGGTTTTTTAGAGACCCATTGCGCATCATCCCTGAAACTGCTCTTTCAGATCATTCGATCATAATAGCACCGGCTGATGGGAAAGTGGTTGAAATCGTTGAAATAGAAGAGCATGAATTCTTCAAGGGGAAAGCTCGACAGATCAGTATTTTTCTTTCTCCATTGGATGTGCATGTGAATCGCTCCCCAGTATCTGGAAATGTTACATTTTATCGTTATATGCAAGGTGATTATATGGTTGCCTGGCATCCGAAAGCTTCTGAGTTGAATGAACAAAGCAGGATTGGAGTAGAAACCGGTTTCGGTAAGGTATTATTCAAGCAGATTACAGGCGTATTGGCTAGACGTATTGTCTGCACCGTGAAACAAGGTGATCCTCTCAAAACAGGAGAGCAAATTGGTATGATGAAATTTGGTTCTCGAATGGACATCATTATTCCCCTAGATGCAGAAGTACTCGTTCAGAAAGATCAGCGAACAAGGGGTGGTGAAACTGTACTTGCCAATTTGAATAAAACCAAATGATATTGCATAAATCATATGTTTCACTCGATTCATTGATGCCCAAACATGTAGGTCAATCATTTGCTTATGCCTGTTTGTCAGGGATTATGCTTGGCTGTGCATTTCCTCCAATGCCATTCGGTTTTTTGGCTTTCTTTGCTTTCTTTCCATTGTTTCTGATTTTAGAAGCAGAGTCATCCAGACAAAAAAGATCTATTGTCCGCTATTTGTATTGTACGTTTTTTTTATATCAAGGGATTGCTAATTGGTGGGTTGGAAGTTGGCAAAAAGAAAGCGATCCTTTCTTGATTATTGCCGGCTTGGCTTTGCAAATAGGTCATCCATTCTTTTTGATGTTGCCATTCATTGCATTCTTTTATATCAGACAACGCATGGCATCTGCATTTGCTTATGGATTTCTTCCATGTTTTTATGTAGCTTATGAGTGGCTTCATTCATTGACTGATGCATCATATCCGTGGTTGTCCATAGGATATATGACGATGTCTATTGAGCCGATTCATCAATGTGCTGATTTGTTTGGCATATGGGGCTTGACATTTCTTCTGATGGTTGTAAATATTCTGCTTTTTCAGTTTCTCATCAAAAAAGACAAACGCATAGTATTTGGATGTCTCATTGCTTTAGTAGCCATACTTTCTTGTACTGTGATATATGGCTTGAATAGATCGCTTGAAGTCAGAGGAATAGTTTCAACATCGCCGAGCATCAAGATTGGAATTGTCCAGCCAAATATCAATCCTTGGAATAAATGGGAAGGCGAGGTTCGTGATCAGATATTTATTCACAAGTCTACAATGGCGAAGTCGGTCAAGAATATTCCGGATTTATGGCTATGGAGTGAAACTGCAATACCATTCGTGAATGTACCTTTGAATGTCTACAAAGATTTTTCAAGTTTGCAATCAATCATTGGAAAGACTCCTATCCTTACAGGATTTGCCAATCTGGAACTCGTGGAAGACCCTTCGAAGGAACCATTGTCAAAACCATTCCGATTAATTCCCGGTTCATATTATGTTGCCTATAATGCTGCTGCTTTGCTGCAAGATTCAACCGTGAGTATACACCGAAAAATGAGATTAACGCCATTTGGAGAGGGGTTTCCTTTCTCGCAAGATATTCCGTGGCTTGGTTCGATATTGCAATGGGGTGTTGGAATCTCCGGATGGAAAAAGGGGGATATTCAACAGCCATTGAAACTCTATAAGGACCATCATCTTATTGTATCTATAGGAACTGTTATTTGTATAGAATCCATTTATCCAGAATTTGTCAGAAATTATGCTGTTTCGGGTGCAACAATGCTAGCCGTCATAACAAATGATGCTTGGTTTGATAATACGCCCGGCCCGATGCAACACTTTGTGATATCTCAGATGAGAGCAATTGAGAATAGAAGGGCTATTGCACGCTGCGGGAATACAGGTATTTCCGGAATCATATATCCCGATGGTTCTATTGCAAAAATGGTCAACCCTCAAATCAGGACAGCAATCATCGGAGATATACCAATCATTTCAATGGATTCTTTGTATATGCATGTTGGTGATCTTCTTCCAAAGATCTGTAGTATTGCATCATGTATCATCTTGTGTCTTGCAGGATATAAAGGGTTTATGCAAAGGAAATCACAATGAAAATTGGTATCATGGGGGGTACATTCAATCCTGTACATACAGGGCATATTGCTTTTGTTCGTGCATTTATTGATCAGATTCAACTTGATCAGTGTTTTATCATCCCCGCAAGACGGTCACCATTCAGAATGAATGAACCTTTGGCTGAAGACATGCATAGACTGCAAATGTTGCAATTGGCTTTTACAGACATTCCTCATACCATTGTTTCTGATATTGAGATCAAAAGAGAGGGACTATCATTTACGATTGATACTGTGAATGAAATTCAATCTCAATATCCCAGAGCAGAAATTTATCTACTCATTGGTGAAGATCAAGCGCATAGATTCAAAGAATGGAAGGAATGGAAAGAGTTGCTTCAACGTGTTCAATTATGCATCGTACAAAGAACTGAGGATGCCAATCTTCAAGAATTGATTCAACATTTGATACATGGTTTGAATGTGAATATGCCATGGATCCTTAAGTCACCTCTATTTCATGTATCATCGACGCTGATACGAGATTCGATGTCCAATAACCAATCTATCACAGGTTATGTGCCGGAAACAGTCGAAGAATACATTCATTCACATAAACTATATGTAAACACATGAAAGATTTGACGGTCGTTCTCATGAGTGGAGGAATGGATTCCACGGTCTGTGCGGGAATTGCCTTGGAAAAAGGATTCGAAGTTTGTGCTTTGCATGTTCATTATGGGCAACGCACTGAGAAAAAGGAATCGGCATCTTTTTTACAAGTTTGTGAGTTTTACGGAATTCAGAAGCGTTTGGATATAGATATATCTCACCTTTCAAGAATAGGAGGCAGCAGCCTTACGGATAAAAATATGACGATAAGCACTGCAAATCTTGAACATCACGGAATACCCACAAGTTATGTACCTTTTAGAAATGCAAATCTCCTTTCAATAGCAGTCAGTTGGGCGGAAGTGCTGGGTACGCATTCTATCTTCATCGGGGCTGTTGAAGAAGATGGTAGTGGATATCCCGATTGCAGGCGTGTGTTCTTTGATGCATTTCAAAAGATGATTACCACAGGAACAAAACCTGGCACTGATATCTGTATTGAAACGCCAATACTTCACATGAAAAAAAGTGATATAGTAAAGGAAGGAATAAGATTGAGAGCTCCTTTGCATCTTACTTGGAGCTGCTATGCAGAGAATGATATTGCATGCGGAGTTTGCGATTCATGTGCTCTACGCTTGCGAGGGTTTTCGCTTGCGGGAATCGAGGATCCAATTGAATATAAACAAAGACCGAACTACAGATAAATGAAAGGCCACTCATCGAGTGGCCTTTGTTTATTTCTTTATGAAAGGGACCGAAATTAGAAAACCATCTGCATATAAGGATAGGATATAATGCCCTGATGGAATCAAAGCATGTAATCCGGATAGCCCTGTACTATGACTTCCAAGATATTGATATCCTAAATCCTACTTGAACACTTGTTGTCCCAAAGTATTTATTATGGAATATGAAACATTGGCATTGAACGGCAAATGATATTCAATAATTGAATGTTCTTGAGGTGGAATAGGAAATATATTGACAATCGAATTCTCCTGAATGCCGGTGGTAGACGAAACAATCAATTGTGTGTGCTGCATATAATTCCATTCATCTCCGCTATCACCATAATTTCTATTGACTGCATTGACTGTCGCCATTAAATAATAAGTACCCTCTTATGTAGGAGCGGTCCAGGTGAATGTAAACTCTGCTCTACCACTAGAAATGTCTTTTGGTAATGATTGAACCAATTCAGAAGCTGAATTCTTTAGATCTTGTCCCGCAATAACTTCCAATGTTCCAAAATTGGTATTTGAATTCGGTGCGGATTTAACTCCGATATTAACTCCTGCAGCTACTTTGGATGGATGTGCAACAACTGCAGTTAGTTCTAATTTAGTACCCGGCTTTACGGTTAAAGATCCGGTTTTGCTTACCATGGAAATTATCGTATTGGAGGAATATGCTCCATGACAACCACCACAGCCCCCTTAGCTTGCTACAGTTTCCCAGTGATTCCTGCAGGATATGCAAACAACATAGTAGAAGAACTAAAAAGTATAAACAAACTGTACAAAATGTGTTTCATGATTTACCTTCAATTTAGTTTGACTCATTTCCAAACAATTTGATGTCAAGATCAATGTTTTCACCAACTTTACTACCAATTATGTCGCCTTTTCCAAGAACATTAAAATCTTTAAGTGAAACTGAAAAATCAGCATCAACCATTACAAGATCACCTTCTGCTCTTTTTTTTGTGGCATCGGATTCAAATACATATTTGACATATACTTTTGCCTTTGCATATTTAGATACACCTTTCAAAGTGCATTGTCCTTCTGCCATGGCTGAAAATTCTATTCCGGTATTGTCTGATTTCTTGATCGCGATCCCCGTAAATTTCTTTACATCAAAAGTGACCATTGGATATGACTTCGCATCAAGCCAATCTTTTCCATACATGTGATCATCACGTTTGGATAGACCGGTTTTCATGGAATTTACTGGGAATGAGATTTGCCCTGTACTCTGTTCCAGTTGTTCTGCAACCAGGGTGAATGAACCTTGCAGTAATTGAGAATTCCCCTCAAATTTCTCCAAAGGGGAATTGCTGTAAAACTTGACGATTGATGTTCCAACAGCTTTATTGAGGGTTATTTGTTTCTTGCCTTTTACATTTCCGAGCTGCGTGGCTTTCAATTCTAAGGATGCAATAATTATTATGCAAAGTATAATGAATGATTTCATGATAATGATTTGGAGGATTTGGAAATTTTACGTTGAGCAATCGCAATTGTTAGTATGGCAATTACAAAGTAGAATGACAGTGATCTAAAAGGTTGAAGAGGGTCATCGGGTAATAGGCCAAATTGAAAATCTTCAACCCATTCTCGCTTTTCGATTATAGTACCGAAGATATCATCTTTTTGAAGGGTGACTTTTTCCGACTTATCTTTTGTAAAAATCTGAAATCCATCGTTCATCCATAGTCCGGAAAGTGAAAGAATTACGATGAAAAGACCTATTTGCAGAATTCGCCAGCGGGACATAATCAACCTCCAATGATGACAAATACAGTAATACTATCGCAAAGTTACATAAGTGCTTTACGATAATATGTCTTTTTTAACTATGACAAAGAGGGTAATGAGAAGGGAAGCAACGGAATGTCCGCCTAAAACCCACGTTGAGAGGAGAATTCTATCCACAGGGACGGTTTCTTCAAAAAACAGTCTCCAGGATATCAGGTGATTGGTAAACAAAAGGTATTTCACATCTTTGATGAATCCGGCATCTAAAGCAGATATTATGGTAAATACAATGATGATTGCCATTGTCATTGCAATCGGACCAATAGAATTTTCAACCAATGCTGAAAACATGAAAGCAATCGAAGCAACAGTGGACATGCTTAATATACCGAAGAGATAAGCATATCCGAATCTCCACAAAATGTCATCCTTTTGGAGCACGGTAATGGAGCTTGAAACAATGAATAACTCCCCGGATCCGAATAGTAAAAAACTTAGCCCCATTGACAATAAAGACATCCATGCTATAAGACCAATGGTATACAATAAAGCCGCACTATATTTAGCAAGGACGATGGTATGTCTAGAAACAGGTCTTGAGAAAAGCAATCTATATGTTCCACCCGTAGCTTCGCCGGCTAACATGTCACCTGCAACGAGCGTAACCAATAAAGGTACATGGACCAATAAACTCTGCAAAACAACAAATGCTATCAAATACCCATTGAGAAATGTCCCGGTAAAACTGAACTGTTGTTGCAAACCTTGTGTGAACAAACCGAAATAGGCTTCTCCTTCACTATACATGGCCGCCTGAACTATTGGGACAAGAATTGTAATAGCGCCAAATCCGATATATGATCTTCCTTTGGAGAAGATTTTCAACAATTCAATTGACAATACTGTAAAAAACATTAAGATCTCGTTATAGATAAGAAGTATTCTTCCAAAGATCGTGTCGAGCTTATTCCATCAATTCCTATCCCATGGTCAACAAGGAATGTAGTACAATCGGCGATACGTTCTTTGGATAATTTAATATGAACATTTGAATCAGCTGAAAAACCTAATACGGAGGATGCAAATTGCGATTCACGAAGAATCGTTTTTGCTTTTTCCGTATCATCGATTGAAAAGTTGACTGTTAGCATGCCTGAATTCAACAATTCACTGACACTTCCTTCAATAACAGTTGTTCCCTTATTGATGATGACCATCCTGTTTGCAATCAATTCCACTTCAGGAAGAATATGGCTTGAAAGAAAAATCGTCTTTTGTTGCTCAGATCTGAGCCTTAGTATGAGTTCACGGATTTCCTTTACCCCGACCGGGTCTAATCCATTGGTTGGTTCATCAAGCACAATCAAATCCGGATCATGAAGAAGAGCTTGGGCAATCCCAAGCCTTTGTTTCATTCCATAAGAGAATGTCTTGACCTTGCTTTTAGCTCTATCCAATAACCCAACTTGGTCTAAAGATCTATGAATTTGTTTGGATGAAAGATCGATCGAATTCATTTTCCCGAGTATTCGTAAATTTTCTTCGGCAGTGAGATAAAGGTAAAAATCGGGTTTTTCTACAATTGCTCCGATACCGGCAAGAATCTCATTTCGATGAGACATTAGGGGTTTGCCAAATACAGAGATTGATCCGGAAGTAGGGGAGATAAGAGACATCAACATTCGGATAGTAGTGCTCTTTCCTGCGCCATTCGGACCCAAAAATCCGTAAATGTCCCCTTGATTGACAGTGAGGTCGAGATTATAGACAGCTTTGAATTGCCCGAATGACTTACATAATGATCGTATTTCAATGATCGAATTTCGGTCCATGTAGCTATGTTCCAAGGGGAAAAGGGAAATATTGTAATTTTGTTGATGTAAGAGCAATTGAGCTCAAAAAGTTCCTTTTTGTGTAACCCACTTGTACACAAAGCGTAATCGAAACTGAATTTGCATTTTCAAGATACATATAGGTCATAACATGAACACTATTATCGTACCACCTCTTGGGTCGAAAAAACAATCATCAAATCGTACATTGCTGGTGATTATCGGCATCATCATTGGTCTAAGCATTTTGATATTATTCTCAGTGGGAGTTTTTTTTGGATCGGATGAGACCGTAGATGTTGAAGAGCATAGTGTATTAAAGCTAACATTGCCCGGACAAGTAAGTGAATATGGGGTTAATGCAAATATTTTTGACGATTCCAAACCTCTAGGTTTCTATGATATTCTAGAAACAATCAGAAAAGCCGAAGTAGATCCGCGAATCAAAGGGATGTATATTCCTATCGGTGAATCACAAATGGGATTTGTCAAGCTGGAAGAAATGCTTGAAGCATTGAGATCTTTCAAAAGCAAGGGCAAATTCATTTATGCCTATATGGAAACAGCAGGAAGAAGCGATTATATGATGGCAAGTCTTGCTGATTCAATCTTCATGCCTAAAGAAGGTCTGGCAGAGTTGTCAGCACCCGGAGTAGCGGCGCTATTCTTCAAGAATCTCTTCGCAAAAATTGGGGTGAATATGTATGTTCAGCAATTTGAAGAATATAAATCAGCAGGTGAATCATTCTCGCAAGAACGATTCACTCCTCCTGCCAAAGAAGAATTGAATGTCATCATACAATCAAGAACGAACAGAATCTATGAGTTAATTTCAATGCAAAGGAAACTTCCACTCGAGAAGGTGAAGGCTGCATTCGATATTGGAACATATACGGCGGATTCGCTTAAATCTTGTGCACTGATTGATGCATATGCTCAGGAATGGGAAGTTCGAGACCTGATCAAGAAAAAAGTAGAATTAATGCGAATGAAAGAAACTTCGAAAACAGATACATTGGAGAAATTAGCTCTTATTGATTTGCAAGATTATTCAAAAGCAGAGTGCAAAGAATATGAACAAACATTTGCTGATGAAGAATCATCTATTGCGATTGTGAATGCAGTTGGAGCAATTCGTTCCGGTACATCAGGCAATGGAAATCCATTTCAGCAAGGAGATCAAGAGATTGCTTCAGGTTCATTGGTAAAAGAACTCAAACGTGCTTATGCCAATGAAAAAGTAAAAGCTGTGATTCTAAGAATAGACAGTCCTGGAGGATCAGTCATTGCTTCTGATGAAGTGTGGTCTTTAATACAATCTATCAAGAAGAAAAAACCTATATATGCTTCAATGAGTGATGTTGCCGCTTCAGGTGGGTATTATATACCAATGGCTTGCGATACGATCATAGCTCACCCACAAACAATAACCGGTTCAATAGGTGTTATCGGAATGTTCCCGATCGTCAGCGAAGCAATGGCTAAGTTTGGCATTACTATGGATACAATATCAACCGGTGCATCATCGCAGGATATGAACTTTATGATACCGATGAATGAAGCCAGAAAAAAGAAATTATATGATCAAATGTATCCCATTTATCAGCGTTTTGTATCCAAAGTTGCCAAAAGCAGAAATATGGAGTTTGAACAAGCTCGGTCAGTTGCAAAGGGAAGAGTATGGTTAGGCAATGATGCTCATCAAAGAAAATTGATTGATACATTGGGTGGTGTTGAGCTTGCTATTGCGCTTGCCAAAAAAAGAATCGGAATACCCTCCGACAAAAGAGCACGAATAATCTCATATCCGAAATCAAAAGATTTTCTTAGCGAGATATTATCATCTATGTTCGGTGATAAATCTGACAATGATAACACATCATTGAAGAGCTTGATAGGGACTATACTTGGCATCAGGGATGTGGATGCAGTCCTTCAATCAATGCCTAAAGAATTAAGAGTCAGTCTTTCTTATGCATTAACAACATTCAATATGGCAAGAAAAGAGCATGTTTTGGCTCTAATGCCATATATGCCCCAATTTTGATTGAAAAAGGGAGAAATACTGAATTTTGCTGAATAAACAGATTTTACCATCAATATTCAAGAAGTATATTATTTGGTGAAATTTGTTGATTATTGGTCTATTCGCTGTTTCTTTCGTAATTTAGTGGTTCAATTTCACCATATTGTTCACTATTGTTATTGTGTGTGCAATGACGAAAGCAGACATTGTCGAGCAGATATCAAATCAAACCGGGCTTTCCAAAGTACAAACCAAAGCTGTATTTGAAGGAGTATTATCCTCAATTATGGGAATTTTGGCAAGCGGAGGTCGCATAGAATTACGTGGCTTCGGTGTTTTTTCTGTTAAAAGTCGCAAATCAAGAATGGCTAGAAATCCAAGAACCGGTACTCCGGTAGCCTTGGACAAAAGATATGTACCTGTTTTTAAAGCATCTCCTGATTTTCAGGAACATGTTGATGTTGTATTGAAAGAGAAAGATCAATCAGGATCCGGATCTCCAAGCAATAAGAAAGCTTCAGGCACACGTTCAAAAAAAGGATAAAGCATTTGAATGAATGACAATTTGAATCAATCAAAAAGTATTCGAGTCATGGTGATCATAGCCATTGCCTCAATCATTGTCATCGGTTCAACATCTTTTGCCATATCACGATATGTGATTGAACAGCAAAAACCCGGAAAAGAGGAAACTCTTCGATTGGCAAATGAAGCCTATGATCGAGGTGATTTTCAACAGTCCTCTTTTCTATATGAGCGTTATATCAAAGAGTTCGACCCATCAAATATCAGCGTAATGATAGATTTCGGGTATTCTCTTCATAATGTAGGAAAATCGCAAGAAGGCATTATTGTGTTGAAGGATGTCCTGAAGATGCAACCAAACAATGCATTCGCACTTTTCAATATAGCCGTCATTTATTATCGAGACGGCAATGCATCAAAAGCAAAAGAGTGGATGAAGCTCTGTATTGAGAAGGGCGATAAACCCGAGATAGTAGAAAAAGCAAGATTGCTGTTTGAACAAATGTAACTCGATCATAAAAAAATAATTGTTCACTAGTTTTGAGAGGTTCCCATGCCTTGTGGAAAAAAGCGTAAGCGTCATAAAATGGCCACGCACAAGCGCAAAAAGCGTCTGCGTAAAAACCGTCATAAGAAGAAGAATCGGTAAGTGATGGCGTATTCAATGAATACGCCATTTTTTTATCCCTTTCTGGTATTTCGTTGTTGTATGGCAAGTAATTGTCCAACCTCAGAAAGAATGCTCAATTTTCCTCCATATGTTTCTCTCACGATTGAATCATTGAGAACTTCGCCTGTCTTGCCGAAAGCTATCTTTCGAAGATTGAGAAGGAGAGCATAGTCGAAATGTTTAGAAACCGAAAGCAAATCATGATGAATGACCACAAGTGTCTTTCCTGAGGATTTCATTCCCTTCAATGTATTCAAAATCATCTCCTCCGTCGCCGTATCGACTCCTGCAAATGGTTCATCCATCAGAAAAACCTCTGCATCTTGCACCAATGCTCTTGCAAGAAAGACGCGTTGCTGCTGTCCGCCAGATAGTTCGGAAATTTGTCTTTTGGCAAAAGATTCAAGTCCCACTTGCTCCAATGCGCTAGACACCAAGTGATGATCTGATTGCCTAGGTCGCTTCAGAATGCCAATCGCTTGATTCC
Organism: Ignavibacteria bacterium; assembly: GCA_016873735.1. Classification (GTDB taxonomy): domain Bacteria; phylum Bacteroidota; class Ignavibacteria; order Kapaibacteriales; family UBA961; genus UBA961. The sequence continues at coordinate 70,565 of VGWD01000005.1, forward strand.
TACCCATCATCACAACTTGTTCAACGGTAATGGGGAAATCCCAATCGACTGATTCTCTTTGTGGCATATAACTTACTTTGGATCTAACTTCATTGATTGTCTTTCCATTGAAATGGGTAAACCCGCTTGCAGAAGGAATCAGACCAAGCATAGCTTTCATCAAAGTTGATTTACCTGCTCCATTGGGACCAATGATGGCAGTCAATACACCTGACGGAATATCGCAATCAATGCCCCATAATACCGGTTTGCGATTATAGCTTACTGTAAGGTCATGTATTTCTATTGCTGTATCAATCATGTTAACCAAGAAATTTGTTTCGTTCTTTTTTTAATTCTTCGGAAAGTTTGAGCAATGCAGGATGATTAGATATATCTGCGAGTGGAAGATACAATTCCGTGGTTCTGTTTACATAGACCAAAGGATTACGTTTGAGATGAAAGTCCAAACATCTGAAATTATCCAATCGAGCAGACAATTTAATAATCAAACAGTCCATGGGAGACTTTTCCAATAATGCAATATGAGCTCTTTCGATTGCATCGGGATCATTCTTTTGTTCATCGAGATTCTTTGTCAATATCTGAACAATGTAAGCAGGGTATTCTCCAAAATTATATGCCAATACTTCTTGAGTCAATGTTGGTGAGTCTTCTAAAACATCATGAGTCAGTCCGGCAATCAGTATATCCGGATCTTCTATGTTCAATTCCTTGATCAATATCTTGCAAACTCTGGCGCAATGGAAAAAGTAAGGAGAATCATCGTTTCTTACTTGCTCACGATGTACTTCGTCAGCCAAATCATAGGCGCTTATAACTCGATGAATGTCTATCGGTTCAAGAATTTCCGCAAGATCTTTCTCGAGATCAAATCTATCATATGTTGAATGATTATAGGGTGTCATTTTTCTTCCCTTGATATGTGTCTTCCGAAGCCAATAATTCCATGGCAGTGCTCAATGATGTTTGCGTTATATGTTCTCCGCTCAGCAATGTGGCAATCTCTGTTATACGTTCTTCGCCTGATAATATTCGTGCATGTACATTTGTTGATGCATTGCTAGTAGATTTTTGAACCAAGATGTGATGATGGGCCAGTGAGGCGATTTGTGGAGAATGACTGATTGCAATTATTTGTTTGTTCTGTCCAAGTTCTTGCATCACACCCCCAACTTTCCTTGCGATTTTGCCACTTATCCCTGTATCAATCTCATCAAATACCATTGAGGGTATGCCGGTTTTTTGATTGATGAGTGATTTCAGTGAGAGCATGATTCTGGATATCTCACCACCCGATGCGGCTTTGATCAATGGTTTCAATTCTTCGCCTGGATTAAGAGAAATCAAAAATTCAATTGAGTCTATGCCCGAATGATGTGCGACATAGTATGTATCGTCAATAATCGCTATATGGTCATGTTGTTCCGAATCCTCAAGCATTATTTGATGACTCTTGATAGTAAATGTAGGGCTCGCAATACCCATGGATTTCAACATGAGTTCTATATGTTGCTCAGTTGATTTAATGACTGCAATGCGTTTCTTTGATAGAATACGAGCTTTATTTCCGAGTGTAATTCTTGCTTTTTGTAATTGTTCCGCAAGCCGCGTAATCTCACCGTCTATGTCTTCAGAAAGAGTGACTTCTTGACGGAGTTCTTCCCACACTTCGAAGACATGTTCCATGGAACCATACTTTTTCTTGAGCCAAACAAGTTTGGCAATTCTTTCTTGTATGATATCTGGATCAACTCTGGATTCTTCGGATTGTTTGGATTGTATGATTCGGAATATCTCATCAAGTGAAGCATGAGCAGAAGCCAATTCCTTTAGCATTTCATTATAATCGGGATCTATCGATGCCAAATCGGTAAGTGCGTTCCTGAGTTTTCCCAATGATGCCATCAATGAAGATTGATCATCTGAAAAGATTGAATGAATAAGTTGAATCTTATCTTGAATGTAGACAGAATGTTTAATCTTGGAAAACTCGGTTTCCAATTCTTGGAGTTCTTGAATTCTAGGTTGTATCTGCTCGATTTCATTTAAAGCAAATGCAATTTGTTCTTTGTTTCGAATGATATCATCTTTTCTCGCCAGTAGATTGATATAGTTATCGTATATGGTCTTTGCTGATACCCTTTGTTGGATATAGACATTCTTTTCATGCTCTATATCCGCAACATCATCAAGCAAAGAAAGATGAGATTCTACTTTGAGTAATGATTGATGATCATGTTGTCCGTGAAAGTCAATCAGAACTTCACCGAGCGATCTTGCCATGGAAGCCGTGGCAGGGGAATCATTTATGAATGATCTATTGACACCTTTTGCAGTGAATTCTCTTCGGATGATGATCGTGCGTTCAGTGGCATCTTGTATGGATTCGATATACCCTTCTTCGATGAGCTCTGCGGGCAATAGTAAACTCGTACCTACTTTAAAGATTGCCTCGACGAAACCTTTATCTGCACCCTTTTTTATGATATCTCCCTGACTTCTCTCACCCAAAGCACATAGCAGTGCATCTATGATAATAGACTTTCCTGCACCGGTTTCCCCCGTGATAACGGTAAAACCGGGCTCAAACTCCAAATCAGCAGATTCAATGAGTATGAAATTCCGTATAGATAAAGAGGAAAGCATTGACAATTAGGGTATCTCAGAATGAATATGGCGATTCATATCAATAATTTACAAAATTCACTGCTTATTACATTTCAACTTTCACCAATCCATGGACTATTTACCGTATTTTTGTGGAAGTTTATATGATTGGAACTCTCTACGTTCAATGATGAGTCATTCTGGAATTCCATATTCACTCCTCTATGTAGACCTCGATGGTACATTATTGAGGACAGATACCTTATGGGAGCAAGTACTATTGCTCATCCGTCGTCCTTGGCTATTGATCGGTGCCCTTTATGCCTTGTTGAAAGGTAAAGGCTCATTCAAGGCATATTGCTTGCGCAATGCGGGTATCCCGGATATTACAATATTGCCTTTGAACGAAGAGGTATTGTCCATCATTCATCAGCACAATGAGGCCGGAATTCCTGTGTTCTTGGCCACTGCATCATTGAGAGAAGTAGCTTATCAGGTAAGCCAAAAAATACCGGGAATTGCGGGAATCATTGGTTCATCTCTCGAACTCAATGTAAAAGCCGAAAACAAAGCGCAAGCTATTCTTGAACATGCGAAAGGCAAACCTTTTGGGTATATTGGTAATGACTCTTCGGATATTGCTGTATGGAAATATGCCAAAGGAATATTTTATGTTGGTTCTTCTCCTTCAATCACAAAGAAATTGCTCAAAGACCATGATACATTCACAATAATCGATGGTGGAAGCAAAGCATCATTTTCAACATACATCAAACAAATACGGCTCTATCAATGGATTAAAAACACACTTGTGTTTCTCCCGGCATTCTTGGCTCATACATTACACAGTGAAAATGCCATATTGTTATCGGGCACATTTTTAGTTTTTGGACTTATGGCTTCCTCGGTTTATGTACTGAATGATCTCATCGATCTACAATCAGACAGACTGCATCCAAACAAAAGGAAACGTCCTTTGGCATCCGGTGAGATACCTATTCCAATAGGATTGGCAATGTATATTGGATTGCTTGCTTCTTCATTGATTATAGCGTGTATTTTTCTTCAGATGAATGTGATGTATGTTCTCCTGGGTTATGCTTTGGCAACTACATTTTACAGCATATTTGGAAAGTTGATTGCCATTCTTGATGTGATGATTCTCGCAGGGCTGTATACAATGAGACTCATCGCAGGAGCAGAAACTGTACATGTCCCACTTAGTAAATGGCTACTAGGTTTTTCCGTGTTCTTTTTTGTGAGTTTGGCCTTTGTGAAACGATATGCCGAGATTCTTACGAGAAAAGAATCAAGAATTAGAATTCCGGGAAGAGGTTATAGTGCAGGTGATGGAATGATTTTATTGATTGCCGGTCTACTATCTGCAATGTTATCAATTCTTGTATTGGCATTGTACATAAACAGCGATGCAGTGATTCGGCTTTATGCTCATCCACAGTATTTATGGGTGATATGTCCTGCTATGCTTACATGGCTTCTTCAATTGTGGTTTCTTGCATATAGAGGAAAAATGCACGATGATCCCATCATTACTATGGCCAGAACTCCAATGACATATATCGTGATCTGCATCATTGTTTTCACAGTATTGGCTGCCACGGTGTGATTATGATGAATTCATTTGGAAATTATCCTCATTCGCAACCCAAAAAGGTATTCAGACCCGCCTGGCAGGATGAACTATTACCGATTCTTCAATCATCCTCAGAGATGATATTACCAATCGGAATGAGAAAAAGTTATGGTGATAGTTGCCTAAATAATGGTGGAACCATGATGGATCTCACTCACATCAGAAAGATCATCTCATTTGATCCTCATAGAGGGATTATCTGTGTTGAAGCAGGCATCACATTTAAAGAAATACTTGCTCTTATTGTTCCCAATGGCTGGTTTTTACCCGTGAGTCCGGGTACTCAATATATCACGATTGGTGGCGCAATAGCAAATGACATTCACGGAAAAAATCATCATAAAGCTGGATCTTTTGGAAATCATGTTTTGAGAATCGGTTTGCAAAGATCGGACAAGGATGAAATTGTTTTGTGTTCAGAACACGTATCTCAAGACTTGTTTGGGGCAACCATTGGTGGGCTGGGATTAACGGGAATTATTGTTTGGGCTGAATTTACACTGACTAGAATCCCATCTGCAATGATGAAGACAAAGACAGAGCGTTTTATGGGTTATGATGAGTATCATTCGATTTCTCAAAAAGAAGAAACTTCACCATATACTGTTTCTTGGTTCGACAGTGTTTCATCAGGGAAGAAATTCATGAGAGGATTATTCAGTTCCGGTGAATTTATCGACCATCCTCTTGAGGATATCTCAAATACAACATTACATATTCCTTTTTATGCCCCCGATATACTTTTGAATGATTTGTCAATTAAAGCATTCAATTCATTGTATTATAGAAAAAACCTACATGCCATTGCAGAGAATATACACCACTATGTACCATATTTTTATCCGCTTGATTCTGTCAATGATTGGAATAAACTTTATGGCAAACGTGGTTTCTTGCAATATCAATGTGTAATACCTCACAATGATGCTCGTGATTGCATCCAAGAAATCGTTCACTGCATGCAGCAAGAACAATTAGGTTCTTTCCTTGTAGTGTTAAAATCGTTCGGCTCCATACCTTCTCGTGGTTTATTGTCTTTCCCGATGGCGGGAATGACTCTGGCAATGGATTTTCCCATGCGGGGGGAAAAGACACTACGCATGCTTTCACAATTTGATGAGTTTGTAGATCAGGCCGGAGGGAGAGTGTATCCTGCCAAGGATGCTAGGATGTCTGGAGAGCATTTTAGATCATGGTATCCGGATTATGAGCAAATGCTCAAGATCAAAGATCCCATGATCGAATCAAGTTTTTGGAGAAGAGTGATGCGATAATCATTCATTCTTTTTCTTAACAGTTTTTTTGACTGTGGTCTTTTTTGTTGTTGTTTTCTTGACTGCCTTCTTTGTGGCTGTTGCCTTTTTAACAGGTGTCTTCTTGATAGCTTTTTCATCATTCTTTGCAGAGCCCTGTTTTGATTTTGAAGGATATTTCTCCATTGTTTTGCCTTGCTCTTTTGCAAGATCATGACATTGTTCCAAAGTCAATGAACTTGGTTCAGTTCCTTTAGGAATCTTCACATTGCTTTTACCATAGCTGATATAGGGACCAAATCTTCCATTGACAATCGTGATTTCGGATTGTTCGGGAAAGGATTTGATGAGTCTTGCTGAAAGCACTTCGCGTTTTTGTACAATGCGCTCAATTGCTTGATCAATTTCTATCGTATAAGGATCATCCTCAGGTTTTAAAGAAGTAAATACTGAGTTATGAACAATGTATGGACCGAATCTGCCTATTCCTACTTTCACCTCTTTTTCTTCAAACAAACCAAGGGAACGGGGTAGTTTGAATAAATCCAATGCTTCTTCAAGCGTAATGGTAGAAATGGATTGATGTTGTTTTAAGCTTGCAAATTTCGGAGCAATTTCTCCACCTGTTTCACCAATTTGGACAGCAGATCCAAAACGAGTCAGTGTAGCATAGACTGTCATGCCCGAATTTGGATCAATACCAAGTTCTCTCGCACTGGATGCCCGTTTTTGAGGTCCAGACATTATCTTGTTTACTTCTGAATGGAAAGGAGTATAGAAATCTTCCAACATCTTATTCCATTCCAATTCGCCTCTTGCTATTTCATCAAACTGACCTTCAACATTCGCCGTGAAATTATAGTCTATGATATTTCCAAAATTTTCTACGAGGAAGTCATTTACGATCATTCCTATATCTGTAGGAAAGAGCTTTGATTTTTCTGCGCCATGATTTTCAGAAAGTGTTTCTTTGGTGATCGTGCCATGTGACAATGTAAGGGAAAGGTATTCTCGTTTCTTTCCATCACGATTGTCTTTAATGACATAATTTCTTTTCTGAATAGTTGAAATAGTCGGGGCATAAGTACTTGGTCTTCCAATGCCCAATTCTTCAAGTTTCTTCACAAGACTTGCTTCTGTATAGCGTGAGGGTGGTTTTGAAAAACGCTGCACTGCTTTGATGGATTCATTTCTCGGATGTTCGCCTTTTGTAAGAGCAGGAAGTCTTTTTTCATCTTCTTGTTCAGTATCGTCATCATGAGATTCTGAATACACCGCAAGAAAACCGTCAAATTTTATCACTTCGCCAGAGGCTATGAAAGTATAAGGAGAAGCCGGGTCAATGTCTATGGTTGCGGTTGTCTTTTCAAGTTTTGCATCTGCCATTTGGGAAGCAATGGCTCTTTTGCGAATCAAATCGTATAATCGTGATTCATCTTTGCCAATTGAATGTATGGCTGCAAAATCTGTTGGTCTTATGGCTTCATGCGCTTCTTGTGCATTGCTTGATTTGTTTTGATACTTTCTGGCTTGAACATAATCTTTGCCAAAAGATCGTTCAATTTCAACTGAACATAAAGCTATCGCATCATCGGACAAATTAACTGAATCGGTACGCATATATGTTATATGGCCGGCTTCATACAATATCTGAGCAATGCGCATTGTACGGTCAATCGAGAATCCCAATTTTCTACTTGCTTCCTGCTGAAGGGTAGAAGTAGTAAATGGGGGAGAAGGAGATTTCTTGCCTGGTTTGGTTTCAACATTGCTGATACTGTAAGAGGCATTCTTACAATGAGAAAGAAAATGTTCGGCTTCTACTGCTGAGTCAAATTTTGTTGATAATTCCGCTTGAAACTGTATCTGTTCTTTTTCCGGTAGAAAAATTCCGGTAACCTTGAATGAAGATTGAGCATTGAATTCTTGTATCTCGCGTTCACGTTCAACAATCAAGCGGACTGCAACGGATTGGACTCTTCCGGCTGAAAGTGATGGCCTGACCTTTCTCCAAAGAATAGGAGATAATTCAAAACCAACGAGGCGATCCAATACTCTTCGTGCTTGCTGAGCATTCACCAAGTCATAATCGATTTCGCGAGGTTGTTCGATCGCTTTCAAGATTGCTTTTTTCGTGACTTCGTGATAGACAAAACGCTTTGAATTAGCGGCATTCAATCCTAGTACATCATATAAATGCCATGCAATTGCTTCACCTTCTCGGTCTTCATCGGTGGCTAACCAGACAGTATCAACTTTATTTGAAATCTTCTTCAACTCAGACACAACCTGCTCTTTGCCCTCGGAGATAATATATTCAGGTTTGAAACCATGCTGAACATCAATAGCACCATTGCCTTTTGCTAAATCGCGTATATGACCCATGGAGGCTTTTACGATAAAGTCTTTTCCAAGATATCCTTCGATTGTCTTTGCTTTTGCAGGTGATTCAACTATGACGAGGTGTTTTGCCATTGATAGTTCTATTTATTGTATTCACAAGTATTTATGTCTTTGCATACCCCAAAAATCTGCAAAGAATGCTTCATTGGCTTAAACTCAAACTGATTGCACACATCTTGCTCGATGGCGTGCAGTGTATCGACATTGAACTCAATGATGTGCCCACATTCAACACAGATTAAGTGATCATGGTTCGGCTTGCGAGCCGAAAGTTCAAAATGTGCACTTTCGGATTGAAAGCGATGTTTTGTTAGAATACCGCACTTGGTTAATAAGTCCAAAGTGGAGTATATGGTTGCTCGGGAAATGCGAGCACCTGTAGAATGGATATGAAAGTACAATTCATCAGCACTGAAATGCCTGTCCAGTGATGCAATATGTTCCAATACGAGAAAACGTTCCTGCGTATTTCTGTACATCTTCTGCTTAAGGAAGTCAGCAAAATCCTTCTTTAATTGTTCTATAGAAACCGGATTGGCCATATTAGGGCAAAGAAACGTTCAGAATGCCATTATACCTGAAATTTCATTCAGAGCCGGTCAATATACACATTTTTTATCATGGCCATCAAATGACATTACCCGTGATTTTCAACTGATTTAACGTGTTAATTGGTGAAACAAGCGTATTTTTGCCGATTGATGGTTGTTTTTAAACTTCACCTTTTCATCAAAATTCTTGTCTTTGGAGTTACATCATTGAGAAAATGGCGCATAGAAGATGCTTTGGAGATGTACAATGTCAGTGGATGGGGCATTGATTATTTCGGAGTCAATGAACATGGGAATGTCACGGTTAGCCCACGCAGGAAATCCGGTCCGTCGATAGACTTAAAGGAATTGATTCAAGAATTGACCCTTCGTGATGTTGCATTGCCTGTTTTATTGCGATTCCCAGACATACTGGATGATCGCATTGAAATGATTTCATCATGCTTCAAAAGTGCATCAACAGAATATGGATACAGTGGTAGATATTATAGCGTATATCCAATCAAGGTAAATCAACAGAGACCTGTTGTTGAAGAATTGGTGCGACAGGGCAAACGTTTTTCAATTGGCCTTGAAGCAGGTTCAAAACCTGAATTGCATGCAGTTCTTGCTATCATGGATAATCCTGATGCATTGATCATTTGTAATGGCTATAAAGACGAAGATTTTATCGAATTGGCATTGCTTGCCCAGAAAATGGGAAAGAAAATTTTCATCGTCGTTGAAAAATTGAATGAATTGAAACTTATTCGCTCATTGTCAAAACGCTTGAATGTAAAACCGAATATCGGCATCCGCATTAAGCTGGCCGCTTCAGGATCCGGAAAATGGGAAGAATCCGGTGGCGATGGTTCTAAATTCGGTTTGAATGCCGGTGAATTGATAGAAGCAATTGAATATGCCGAAAAGGAGGGAATAAAGGATTGCATAAAGCTCATCCATTTCCATCTTGGAAGCCAAATCACCAATATCAGAAAAATCAAGGCGGGCCTTCGAGAGGTGGCGCAATTCTTTGTGCAATTACAAAAGATAGGTTGCGATATAGAATTTGTTGACATTGGCGGTGGTTTAGGAGTTGATTATGATGGCACACGTTCATCAGCAGTGAACAGTATCAATTATTCCATTCAGGAATATGCGAATGATGCCATTTATACCTTGAAAGATGCAGCAGACAAGCATGGATTCAATCATCCAAACATTGTCACCGAATCCGGAAGGGCACTCACTGCTCATCATTCCATTCTTGTATTCAATGTTCTGGAAAAATCCTCTATTCCAACCGTAGGTGGCAAAGATATTGAAATAGAAGAATCTGATCATGAAATCGTGACGGAATTGAAAACGATACTCAAACGATTATCAGCCAGAACGATGATAGAGGCATGGCATGATGCACAGCACAATCGAGAAGAAGCATTGGATCTCTTTAATCTTGGTTTATTGGATTTGCATACAAGAGCACAAGTCGAACAATTGTTCTGGACAATCGCTGTGGAAGTTCGTGATCTTGCGGATGGAATGAAACAACCACCTGAAGAAATGAAATATCTCAGCAAACTTCTTTCTGATAAGTATTTCTGTAATTTTTCGCTATTCCAATCATTGCCTGACATGTGGGCCGTGGATCAGTTATTTCCAATCATGCCAATACATCGTTTGCACGAAAAGCCCATGCGCGAGGGAACACTGCAAGACATAACATGTGATTCTGATGGGAAGATTGATAAATTCATTGGAACACGTGTTGCAATACCCAATCTTCCATTGCATGAATTCAAAGAAAATGAACCATATTATCTCGCAGTATTTCTAGTGGGAGCATATCAGGAAATTCTTGGAGATTTGCATAATCTATTTGGAGACACAAATGCTGTACATGTTTCCATTGATGGAAAAGGGTATAGCATTGATCAAGTTATAGATGGAGAATCCGTAGCTGATGTATTGGACTATGTTCAATTTTCTGCCAAAAAACTGGTTCGTACAATGGAAACATGGGTGAGTAATTCAGTCAAAGATGGAAGAATCAGTGTTGCGGAAGGGAAAGAATTCCTGACGATTTATAGGTCGGGTCTTTATGGTTATACATATCTCGAAGAGTAATGAAGTTTTTCACCCAAGTAAAGATGATAGTCATACTGATATTGATGCAAGGTATGGCGATATCTCAAGAATCAAATACCGTTTTGCTCGGCATCGATAATTTGATAGAAATTGGTTTTGCTCCATTGGCCGGAAAACGTATTGCACTACTTACAAACACTTCGGGTAGAACGGGAAATTTAGAACTCACCGCAAGCATGTTTGCACAATCAGAGGAATGTTCGCTTGTTTGCATCCTTACACCTGAACATGGATTTTATGCAACTGCACCTGCGGGTCAGGAAGTAGGGAATGATTCATTGTACTCTGTACCCACTTACTCCCTGTATGGCAAGTATAGAAGGCCGATAAAAAGCATGTTGGAACCTTGTGATATTGTCGTAGTTGATATTCAAGATATCGGCATTCGATCTTACACATATATCTCCACCTTGTATAATCTCATGGATGCATGCGCTGAATTTGGGAAGCCGATTCTCATCCTTGATAGGCCAAATCCACTTGGTGGATTGATAGTAGATGGTTCTGTGGCAGATCAAGACATGCTATCATTTGTAGGTATTATACCCATTCCTTATCTCCATGGTTTGACAATAGGCGAATTTGCACTCTATGTTAATGGTGAGGGCTTATTGCCTAAGAGAAATGGGAAAACAGTCAAGGCTGAATTGCAAGTTTTGAAGATGAAGCATTGGAAAAGATCCATGTCATGGGAACAAACAGGGTTGAAATTCGTACCAACTTCGCCAAATATTCCAACTGTTAATGCAATAAGAGGGTGTGCGATCACCGGTCCTATAGGGGAGATAGGTTCTGCCGGAATAGGTATTGGTACTTCATTCCCATTTCAATATTGTGCATCCCCTGATATATATCCTGAAGCATTTCATGATTATGTCAAGGAAAATCTTCTCATGTTGGGTATTCAATCCGGAATTGGAGTATATCGAATTGCAACAGGCAAATATCCCAATAAAGACTGTAAGGGGATTATGGTGTTTTCCGATGGGAATCCTAATGATAAACCCTATAGCGCGGGAATAGAATTATTATTGGCATTGCGGCATTTCTTCCCGGTACAATTCACCAAAGAATATGTGAAAGATGAACCAAAATCAATGTTTAGAAAAATCATTGCAAACAATGAACTAGTGAATGCATTGTTGTTAGGTGGTTCCGATGATGAAGTAAGAGCTTCTCTCAATAAGGGCAAAGAAGAATTTGAGAGTAAGAGGGAAAAGTATTTTCTCTATCCGATTTATTGAATGCTATTCATCAATTCCTGCATTAGTGCTCGAAATTTTTCTGCTTGATCAAGATCATGTGAATCAGCTGTGAGAACTGGGCCGATTTTCACTTTGACTGTTCCAGGAAAAATCAAAAGCCCATCCGGCCTTGTTACCGTTTCTGTTCCAACCATGGCGATTGGAATAATAGGAATTCCAGTTTTACTTGCCATCAAAAGGGACCCTTGTTTGAAAGGTAGGATATCATGTGGAGGATAAGACCAAGTGCCCTCAGGGAAAACGATGATGGAATGTCCGTCTTTTATCATGGACTTAGCTTTCAATATAGACATCGCAGCTGCTTTGGGTGAACTTCTGTCGACGGGAATATATGGGGAAAGTCTCAGTGCCAATCCTATCAATGGATGATTCAGCAATTCATGCTTGAACACAAAGGCTGATCGCTTGGGCAAAATATCAAGTAAAACGAAAATATCAGCGCTGCTTCTATGATTCACAATAAACACTGCTTGTTCAGGAATATGTTCTTCTCCGCTTACATCAATGGAAATATTGCAATGACTAATCACAGAGTGTGCCCAGCGATGAGCAAAATCCTGAAAAGTCACCGATACTCCTATTAGAGATTTTACTCTATAGGAGATAGCATATCCAAGAGTTATGAATACTACTTTCAGTGAACGATATATTGTGAAGAACAAAATCATCAATGAATGAATGATGGAGGTATATGTTCGCCATGCGGATCTATGGAGGGATCACCAAGCATGGCTTGTAATTTGGTCTCTAATTCAGGTGTAAGAATATGCTCTATGCTTTCAGCATCATCATGGATGTGATCAATATCGAATTTGGCTGCATGAATCAGATATGCTTCCCATAAACGATGGAGACGCGTGATTTTAACCCCGCGAAGAAGACCTTCTTTGCTAATACATATCGTTTCGTGTTCTTGGGGCTTAATCGCAAACCCTTGTTTCATCAATCGGGTACTATATCGCTCGCAATCAGGTACATGCCCTTTCAGAAAATCAAGTGGTATATGTGCAAATTGCGGCAAAGCATGTCCATTTGATTTTTCAACATGATGATATGCATACTTTAAAATATTGTCTTCAATCGTTTGATTGTGGTGTTTTCTCTGTATAATGATTCTGCCTACAATTCCTCTTTGAGGTGCAAACAAAGCCGAAATACAAAATAGCAGAGATAAAACCAGAACTATAGTCGCTCCTGTTGGTATATGAGGAAACAAGATAGTTAACACTATTCCAAAGAATGAGGACAGAATCGCCGAAGAAATAGCGATGATGAAAATTGCTTGAAGATCTCTTTTCCAAAAACTTGCAATTGCATATGGTATAATGAGGAGTGATCCTATGAGTATCGCTCCAGTAGCTGTGATTCCTGTCACGATGCTTGTTATGAGCATGATTTGAAGAATAATCTGCAATAGTCCTACCTGGAGTCCGCTGAAACGTGCAAATTCTTTGTCAAAAATCAGCATGGTTAATTCTTTCCTCAGTAAAATTATTCCACCCAATATGAGTGAGCATGTACTTAGGAGGGGAATAATATCATCAAGCAACATGCCTGAAGCTTTGCCGAGAAGGAATGTATCGAGACCTGACTGCTGTCCATTACCTGATTGTTGGATAAATGTCAACAGGAGAATCCCCACCCCGAAAAACACAGATAACACTATTCCCGTTGCAGCATCCTGTTTGATTTTTGTATGAGAATGTAACCACTGTATCGTGTATAAGCCAAACCATCCTGCAATAGCAGCACCCAGGAACAAGGATATTGATGATTTTTCGCCTGAAAGCAGAAAAGCAATACATAAGCCCGGTAATACTGCATGTGCAATGGCATCACCGATCAATGACTGCTTCCTTAACACGATTATGGTGCCTATGGCTGCAGATTGAATGGCAATGAGGATACATCCTGATAAGACAATCAAAATGCTTGGATTTACCAGAAGTTCGATGATATTACGAAAGGAAAGTGATTCCATATTCCTAAATTACATAAAATGAATATGACCTTCTATCGTCAATTTTGCCCTTGTGAACATTAAACCTTACTGGAAACCAAGCTAACATGTCTACTAATGAAGAATTACTCCAAGCAATAACCGCAGGATCCGAACAGGATTCATCACCAAACATACCTGAAAACCTCACCGTTTTACCGCTGAGGGATGTCATTATTTATCCATATATGATTTTCCCCGTTCTTATTGGTCGGACATCTTCCCTCAAAGCTGTGTCACAAGCACTGGAAAGAGATAAATTCATTTTTGCTGCAACGCAAACACAGGCAAGTATCGATGAACCAGCACTCATTGATGTCTATCCACATGGCACTATTTGTAAAATACTCCAGGTTATCAGACTTCCAAATAATCTTCTCAAGGTCTTGGTGGAAGGAGTCTTTCACGGTGTAATTGAAAAGCCGATTGATAATGCCGATTGTTTGGAAGCACATGTTCGTATTCTCAAAAAAGATGATATTATACAAGATGCTGAACTTGAGGCCTATGTTCGTAAAACATATGAAGCATTCTCGGCTTATGTTTCAACAAATAAACATTTACCTCCGGAGATACAATCTGCATTTGAAAACATTGAAGATCCCGTCCGGAAATTGTTTTATGCTGCTGCAAACATTGATAAAAATGTTCATGCAAAACAAGAGATCCTACAGCAGACTTCTCTGAAAATGCAATACAAACAATTGCTGGAAATGCTGAAAGATGAGTTGGAAGTTTTGAAGCTCGAAGAAGAATTGGATACCAAGGTTGCAGATTCGATTCAGAAGACTCAGCGTAAGTATTACATTCAAGAACAAATAAGAGCTTTACAAAAGGAATTGGACGGCGATGAAGAGCTTTCCCCGGAAATGCTCACTCTGCTTCATGGTATTGAGTCATCAGGAATGCCTGATGTCATAAAAAAGAGAGTTCTAGAAGAATTCGACAAGTTCAAGAAAACCATGTCAATGTCTCCTGAGTATTCTGTCCTAAGAACATATTTGGAAACAGTTATCGGTTTGCCTTGGACTAATATCACAGATGATAGCACTGATCTTCGACATGTTGCAGATATCTTGAATGAAGACCATTATAATATGGAGAAACCCAAGGAGAGAATTCTTGAGTTTATCTCGATTTTAAAAATGGCGGGTACGGCAAAAGGTCAAATACTATGCCTTTCAGGCCCGCCTGGCGTTGGGAAAACATCGTTAGCCCGCTCAATAGCTCGCGCTTTGGGCAGATCATTTGTTCGTATTTCTCTTGGCGGCATTCGTGATGAAGCAGAAATACGCGGACATCGTCGAACTTATATCGGAGCAATGCCCGGTAAAATTATTTCTGCAATGAAAAAGGCAGGAACAGTGAATCCTGTGATTCTTTTGGATGAAGTGGACAAAATGTCCATGGATTTCAGAGGAGATCCATCTGCGGCATTATTGGAAGTGCTAGATCCCGAGCAAAATAATGCATTCAATGATCACTATCTTGAATTGGATTATGACTTATCCAAAGTATTGTTCATCACGACAGCGAATGTGAAATACAATATTCCTGCTCCTCTGCTAGACCGTATGGAAGTAATCGATTTGAATAGTTATTTGGATTTTGAAAAAGTGCAAATAGCCAAAAAGCACATTGTCCCGAATCTTTTGCAAGAATATGCACTGAAGAAGTTCAAGATATCTTTCAGCGATAAAGCTCTTTTGAAGATCATTAGAGAATATACAAGAGAGTCGGGTGTAAGAAATTTAGAAAGAGAAATAGCTTCCATTCTTCGTAAGATTGCTAAAGAGATTGTTTCCGGTGTACAAAAAAGTACAGGCAAAGGAATAAAAGTATCTGAAGATTCTATCGAACATTATTTACGGACGCAAAGATTCAAAGAGACAAACTCAAACCTTACTGATAAAATTGGCATTGCAACCGGTCTTGCTTGGACGAGCGTGGGTGGCGATACTTTACCTGTAGAAGTTAGCATTATGCCGGGAACTGAACGTTTGACCCTTACAGGAAAACTCGGTGATGTGATGAAGGAATCCGCTAGTGCAGCATTAACCTATATTCGCTCACATGTAGATAATCTCAGCATTACACCGGGTTTTGAGAAAGGGAAAGAGATTCATATTCATGTTCCTGAAGGCGCAATACCAAAAGATGGTCCTTCTGCAGGAATCACCATGACAATTGCGATGATTTCTGCTGCTACCGGTAAACCTGTCAGAGGTGATATTGCCATGACGGGTGAGATAACATTGCGTGGCATGATTCTACCAATCGGTGGACTCAATGAGAAATTATTGGCAGCAAAGCGGCTTGGTATTAAGACGGTTTTGATTCCTGAGGGAAATGCCAAAGATATTCAGGAAGTGAATTCTCATATACTGAAAGGTCTGAATATCATACCTGTTGAAAGACTTGATCAAGCATTGCCACATGCATTCAGAAAATGGACTGCCACTCGATCCGATTCAACTCCTCAGAAACATGATGCGCAGCATCAGGAAAAGCGCAAGAAAAAGAATATCTCAATTGCACAATCAACTTCAAATAAGAAAAAATCAGGAAGAGTGTCGAGAAGCTAGTGAGTGTCACGTAGACTATCGAATAGTTTGACAAACTGTTCAGCAGTTGCGCTGATTGGGAAATGTGATTGCATGGCATTTTGTATGAGAATGTTCATCATTTGCTTATCTGCATGGCAAGAAATTGCTCTTCTAATGCATTTTGCCAATTCTTCAGAACTAAAGTCCGTAAATACCAATCCATTGCCATTCATAGGATTGCTGTCAAAATCAAGCACTGTATCTTTCAATCCACCCACCTTTCGAACTATAGGTATAGTCCCATAGTTCATTGCATAAATTTGCGTCAATCCACATGGTTCAAAAGCTGAAGGCATCAAGAAAAAGTCTGTGTATGCAAGTATAGCATGAGCCAAAGACTCATCATATCCTTGAGTATATGAACATGCAGTGGGAAATCTCTTCTGCAATTGGGTAAAATACTCTTGATATATCTCATCTCCAGATCCAAGCACTATCAAACTCACAGTTTCTTCATGCAAAAATTGTTCAATGCACCCATCCAGAATATCCAATCCTTTTTGACTTGTAAATCGTGATACTATTCCGAAAAGGGGAAGTGAATCATTATGTCGGTTTTTGGAAAATGATCGCTCAATCAAAATTTGTTTGCCTTCATATTTGCCTTCGAGATGATCAGCCGAAAAATGTTTGTTCAAATATTCATCTTTTTCAGGATTCCAGGATTCATAGTTAACTCCATTGAGAATCCCATGCAATTTATATTGATATTGCTGAAACACATGTTCTAATCCCTCACCAAATTGTTCGGTAAGAACTTCCTTTGCATATCCGGGGCTTACGGCCACAATTGCATCAGAGAAATTAATGCCTGCATATAATGCATTGAATGAATTGTTGAATAAAAACCATGATTCATGTGAATCGTTAAGAAAATCCCAATTTGAAATATCTTGCATTCTATATTTGTCATACCACCCTTGATATTGAGCATTGTGGATTGTCAAAATTCCTTTTGTTCTTGCAAAGAGTGGGTGATGAGCATAATCTAGTTTTAGCAAGGGAAGAAGCAGGGCGGTATGATAATCATGAGCTGAAATCACATCAGGTGAGATATGTAGTTTGATCATGATCTCAAACGCAGCTTTGCATAAAACATAAAACCGAAGATCATTATCGACATATCCATCAGGGTTGCCATAGATTCCGGGTCTTTTATAGAGTTCATCGCAGTCCAAAAGATATACTGGAATCATTGTATGTTGAATGTGGCTTTTATATACATGCACTGTATGAGAGCAGATACTCAATTCAATATGCATATCAATAAGAGTAATGGAATCTGATTCAGAAATGCATGCATATTTCGGAAGAACTATGATTGGATCATGTCCAAGCTTTTCCCAGCCAATTGGTAATGCAGCGGATATGTCCGCCAAACCTCCTACCTTGGCAAAATGTTCAAGCTCGGCACTTGCAAGAAGAATGGTCATGTGATGCTCCCATTCGAAGTAGCATTCATTGTTTCATGCAATGGCAATAGGATCGTTGAATACGATGTATTTGATGAATACCAATATTGTGCATGTTCAGCTTGCTCTTTTGAAGTAAAGATACCGTACATAGTCGATCCACTTCCGCTCATTAAAGCTAATTCGGCACCAGCATCAATAAGATATTGCTTGATTTTTGCAAATTCGGGATATATCGCATGAATGGGTGATTCAAAATCATTCACTATTGAGGAATTTGTAAGGTTGATGATTCCTTCATGAATCAATGAGTCGAACCGAGTAAAGCCATTAGGTGCAAATTCATGCACTTGTGCATATGCCCATGTAGTTCCAATATGCAAACCGGGCATGATGATGAGTAGCCATCCATCGAGTTCTAATTGTATCGGTTGAATAATTTCCCCTTGCCCCTCGACGATTGCAGGTTGATCCTGCAGAAAAAAAGGTATATCGCTGCCAAGACTCAAAGCTAGTGAAAGTAATTCTTCATGGCTGATCTGAATATTCCACAGTTGACATAATCCTCGTAAGGTACATGCTGCATCAGAACTCCCGCCGCCCATTCCCGCTCCGGCCGGAATAGACTTGTCAAGGTGAATTATTGCCCCCTGCTTTGTCCCTGTATATTGTCTCAAAGCATTTGCTGCACGAACAACGAGATTATTGCCAGCCGGTATCTGTAATGAGGAATTATCGATGAATTCTATGCTTTCATCATGTAATTTGAATGTCAAAACATCAAATAGACCCCGAATTGGCAAGAATAATGAATGAATTGCATGATATCCATTCGGTAGAATGCCTGTTATTCGCAATCCAAGATTTATCTTTGCATGTGCATGAAGAGTTAACACATTCGATCCTTTGCTTTCAAACTGTGCAAAAATGTCAAAATTTGACCAAATCACCTATCTCGGCGAAATACAAAGAAAGAGCATTCACATAGTGTCCATGTTGATACCGATCATTTATTTCTTCATTGACACAAAAACCGCCCTTCTCATATTGTTCCCAATGACAATCATCACGATTTTGATTGACATATCACTGTATTACAGTGAAACTGTGAGAAATATCGCATATCCAATTCTTGGAGGAATGCTCAGACCTCATGAACGAGAACGCACCTCGCTTGTATTGAATGGAGCATCTTGGGTTATGATTGCTGCCTGCATAACGATTGCCGTTTTCCCAAAACCACTTGCAATCATTGGGTATTCAATAGTTATCCTCTCGGATATCGCAGCTGCACTGATTGGCAGAAAGTATGGAACAATTCCATTTATGGACAAATCTCTGCAGGGGAGTATGGCATTCTTTGTTGTTGCTTTGATTGTTTCAGCAATATGGACATGGATCTTTCAGTTTCCTTTGCTTTTTTATGGAATTTCTGTCATTGGTTCTTTGATTGCCGCAATCGCGGAGGCATCAACAACCAGACTCAAACTTGATGACAATCTGGCTGTTCCCATCTCATTTGCCGGTATAACATGGTTTTTGTCCGTTCTTTGTTCCATTTCTCTTCATTGACAATATGGCCATCACCATCGGAGACTGTATTCCGGATTTCAAAGGATACAATCAATTTGGCGCAGAGATATCTACTTCAGACATTAAGGGTAAAAACACCGTATTGTTTTTTTATCCGAAAGATGATACTTATATGTGTACTCGCGAAGCATGTTCATTCCGAGATGCAAATGAGGATTTTCTTCTGCACGGCATTCAAGTTATAGGCATAAGTGCGGATAGTATCGCTCAACATGCAGCATTTACAAAAAAGCATGGTCTGAATTATATGCTTCTTTCTGATGAGAACAATTTCATCCGTACTCTTTTTGGCGTACCCCGAGGAATGATGGGGCTATTACCTGGAAGAGTTACATATTGTTTTGATGAGCATGGTAAACTTCTTTCAATTATTGAGGCATCTCTCAGCGCGGAGTATCATGTTCAAGAAGCACTGAAAGTGTATAAAGTAATAAAGTCTTAATCATACTTTTTTAGAGTATCCTTTTCATGAGAACATTTCTCATTTCATTGATCAGATTATATTGCAGACATGTTCCGATCCATATTGGAAAGGGATTTCTTATGCGGTTGGGGAGAAGAATCCTTCTCATGGGTTTGGACAACACTTCTCTTATGGCTCATTCATTGCATGGAATATCCATGGAAATTGTATTACCCAAAGATGCCGGTTGGGATGTATTGTTTTTTCGTGGGACATATGAAACCGGGACCACAAGAGTATTTGAATTGTTGATTCGAGATCTGGATCGTGTATTTGATATCGGTGCCAATATGGGCTGGTACTCAATCATAAGTTCTCGACTTGCAAGGCATGGCGAAGTTCATGCTTTTGAGCCCGTTCCATTCATCTTTGAGAAATGTACAAAGAATATTGCCTTGAATAAGGAAATGGGTATCCATGTGAACAATATTGCTCTTGGAAGAGAACAACATGGTTCAATAGCAATCCATACATTTGATGGTTTGTACCATGGTCATAGCTCGATGTCTACACTAAATCGCACAGATTATACAACATTCCATGTTCCAATGACCACACTTGATTCATACTGCGAAGAGCATGGAATAGGAAGAATTGATTTTATCAAAATGGATACCGAAGGCGCTGAAATGCAGGTTTTGGCCGGGGCGAAACATATGATGAGTGGTTCATTTCCCCCAATATGGCTCATAGAATTGAATGAAGAAACTTGTGCTGCTTTCGGATATAAACCACATCAGTTGATCGATGAATTGTGTTCTTATCATAAATATGAATTATTCGTGATTGAGGGAGCATGGGGAAAGGTCAGAAAAATGAGAGATTCACATGATTATGAGCATGGCGATAATCTTTTGTGTATACCTCAATTCAGAAATGATGCTTTGGAGCAAATCAAGAACTTATTTTAGGCACGAACATGCAAAGATAATCGGTATAAGCTCCAAACAATGATTGAAGCACAGAACAAATGTACCGGCTGCATCAGGGCAGGAACAGAAAAGTATGTCATGACTATACCGGATAGCGTTGAGAGCATCAAACCCGAAAAAAGGAATATAGCTGGGATTCTCACATTCTTCCAAAAATCAGGTTGGGACCTGAAGGAATACAGAATATATCCGTTGATACCCAATATCAAGAGAGAAAATGAACGATGTATAGGGAATAATTTGGAGAGATTATCAATCCATATTTCTCTTTGCATGAAATTGAGTGATTTTGCCAATACATCGATTTCCTCCCTTACCTGCGTTCCAAGGAATATCTGAAGAAACATCAACACCAATGCAATCAGCGTGATTCGATGCA
>VGWD01000006.1 GCA_016873735.1 Ignavibacteria bacterium
TCATCATCATTGTCGGCATCAGTCCATAAAGCACTTGTTATCATTCCGATTTTTTCGAGTTCAGGAGCTTTTTCCTTTGTGATGTCAACAAGACTTGTCACATCATTTCTCAATATGATTGATTGCGGAATTTCAGGATATTGTCCGGGTATATTTCTACCACCGACAAATAAATCAATATCGCCATCACCATCAACATCTCCACCCACTATGCATGAAGATGCGATTGTGTCGAGCGGTGGCGCAAATGAGTGAACTGCTTTTGTAAAATTTCCTGACCCATCATTGATGTAGAGTCTATCTTGAAACAATTCTCTATCATCTTGTACGGTTTCATTCCCTCCGGAAGAGACATAGCAGTCCAAGTCGCCATCAGAATCAGAATCAAACAGGATGATTCCTTGATCTTCACATCTTGAATCCACAGCAAATGCAGATTGAGTTTTTTCTGAAAAAGTACCATTGGCATTCCGTAGGAAAAGCATTGTTTTTCCTTCATGAGAACCACCAATCACAAGATCGGTCAGACCATCTGCATTTACATCACCGGCTGCTATTGCCGGACCATTGATCGACAATCTATGAGGCAATAATCGCTGTTGATAAAAATCATCATATTGATTTTCTTTGTGTACATAGTTTAATGATGCTTCCGGCTTAAGCAATTCAAACAGAGGTTTAGTTCTAATATATTGGGGACTTTCTTTCCCCGCTACATATTCGATGTTCAATTGTGTATTGATTTGAGCTTTCTGAATTTGCTGTTTGACATTTCCCGGCCAGTAGATATTAATTTCTTTGATTGCCACGGCATTGCCCAGTCCAACATGGATGATGGGTTCCGTGCAGGAAAGGAATCCCCTATTGACATGCATTTCTCTAAAATGACGTGCTTCTTTCCCTTTAGAATCTTTTGTGATCACTTCAATTTTTGCACCCAAACCTTTTGTATTTTTTCCCGGACCTTTCAGTGTAATTTTTACAAAAGAACCACTTTTGTTTTCAGCGACATAGTTTCGATAGACTGCCATTGTGGAATCAATATTATTGAGCAGCACATCGAGATCTCCATCATTGTCCAAGTCGGCATAGATCGCACCATTTGTACTTAGCTTTTCAGAAAATCCCCAGGCATCGCTTATGTCTTGAAATTGGAGATTACCTTTATTGCGAAACATATAATTTCTCAATCGAGTTTTGGGCATGCTATTGATCAGCCACATGAATTTATCTGTCTTTTTCTTTACGGCATAACTTGCAAGATCCATGTCTATTGCATCCCGATTGATGCCATTCACTATGCACATGTCCTGCAAACCATCATTATCCAAATCAGCGATCCATGACGACCAACTCCAATCTGTTTCTGCAATACCCGACAGATATCCTATATCGCAGAAATTTAGATCTCCGCAATTGAGTTGTAGAACATTTCGAGTCATGGAAGTGGAATCAAAATAAGGACTGAATACTTTCGGAATTGTCATTTGGGTCATTCTACGCTCATGCTCATGAGGCATCATATCAACAGACAGAATATCCATCCAGCCATCATTATTGATGTCTGCAATATCCGAACCCATTGAAAAATGTGAGGTATGACGAAGCTTTGTGGGTGCGATGTCGGTGAATGTTCCATTCTTATTATTGACATAGAGCAAATCTCTTGCTTCGAAATCATTTGCCACGAATATGTCTGTCCAGCCATCATTGTTGATATCACCAAGAGAAACACTCAGCGCATATCTATCATCTTCAATTCCAGCTTGCTTGGATACATCCACAAAAAATCCGCCGTCATTTCTGAACAGTTTGTCTGAATACCCATCAATCTGTGCATATCCACCGGCAGTGAATCCATTTTGTGCTATGTAGCAGTCAAGATCATTATCATGATCATAATCAAAAAACACTGCTTGCACTGATTTGCCTTCAAATGCCAGACCCATTTCTTTTGCTTTTTCAGTAAATGTTCCCGTACCATCATTGATATACAAATGATTCGGTTCATTGAAGCGGCAGACATATAAATCCAAATCATTGTCGCCATCAATGTCTATGAAAGACGGGGTAAAACATATGGCAGCTGTATCAGGAAATCCTGCTGATTTGGACACATTTTCAAATTTCCAATTTCCCTTATTGATATAGAGAGCATTCGGCACCTGCATACCCGTAAAAAAGAGATCGGGTAATTTGTCCCCATTAACGTCCCCTACTGCAACACCTCCACCTAAATAGACAAAAAACTGCCTTGCATAATTGAAATCTTCCGTTTCAATCAGTCGATTAAAAAACGTGATTCCCGTTGAATCCGGCGATTGCAATCTGAATTGTTTTCTATTGCCATCTGCCCAAAGTAGGCAAGGCAAGAGCAGCATAAATGAGATATATCGTGAAATTTTCTGCACTGGGGTTCAGTAGTTGTCTTCAATCTATACGATTTAGTGATGCAAATCTCTTCATTTTCAAGGAATTTCCAATTTTCCTATGAGAATGACCACCCACAAGAAACTGTAGACTTGGTATATTTGCGTATCAGTTGTGAAGCAACACTAACATTCAACCTATCGTTTGCGTTCATGGAAACAAAAAGTACTCTCTTCATCATGGTATTGGCAATTGCCGCCGGAGTTTTTACAAAAAATGCCGGAAAGCTTGTCCGATATCTTTCTTTTGGCAAGCCGGAAAACAGACTTATATCATTGCCTGAGAGAATCAAGCAAACCTTGCTTGTGGGTTTTGCACAAACAAAAATCCTTCGAGACAAAGTCGCAGGCCCTATTCATGCAGGGATATTTTGGGGATTTTTGATATTGCTTTTCTCTGCTGCCGAAGGTGTGATCGAGGGCTTGAATCCGGCATGGTCTTTTAATGTACTTGGTCCCATATATTCAGCAATCACTATTCTTACAGACATATTTTGCTTATTGATCATTGTCGGCACTGCCCTTTCTCTTTGGAGGCGATATGTGACCAAAGTGAAGCGTCTTCAAGTGGAGCATGAGAAGGTTGAAGCAGGAATGATACTTCTCACGATATTTTCAATTGTCGCATCATTGCTTTTGCAAAACACTGCAAGGATAGCGATGGGAGATGATTTTTCTTGGGCTGTGAGACCCGTTGCGAGTTCACTTGCCACCATACTGCCACTTGGACATGTGAGTTTCGAAATATTTTGGTGGTTGCACATGGTATTGATTTTCTCATTTACCAATTATCTTCCATTCAGCAAACACTTACATGTTCTAACTTCCATACCGAATGTCTTTTTCAGTAACTTGGGTCCTGTCAATCGTTTGGAAAAAATCGACTTCGAAAATGAATCACTAGTGAAATATGGTGTGACAGACATTGAGGATTTTTCATGGAAAACATTCCTCGATAGTTATACATGCACGCATTGTGGTCGTTGCACAAGTGTGTGCCCGGCAAATCAAACAGGAAAAGTGTTGGATCCTCGAATGGTAATCATAGGGATTCATGATCGCGTGATTGACAAAGCTCCATTGATAGATAAAATTTCGGATTATCGTAAAAATGCTTCTCGCGAAGATATTCGTAATGCTGCAGATGGCATTTTATCAGGCAAACAATCGGGTGAATTTGATACAAAAGAACGCGAGCTCTTTACGATATTGCTCAATGATGAAGAACAGGCAATCTGGAACAAAAAACTCATTGGTGATTATGTTAGCCCCGATGCTCTATGGGCTTGCACCACATGTGGAGCATGCATGGAAGAATGTCCGGTGAATATAGAGCATGTTCCTGCAATCGTTGGTATGCGTCGTTCAATGGTGATGATGGAATCTTCATTCAATGAAGAAAGTGCGCTGCTTCCTGACATCTATGGCAATATGGAAACAAATTCAGTGCCATGGGGTGGATTCAGTGAGCAGGACAGAGCATTATGGGCTGAAGGAATGGATATCAAAACAGTTGCCGAAGATCCGGAAATGGATGTATTATTCTGGGTTGGTTGCGCCGGGAGTTTTGACGATAGAGCGAAGAAGACAACAAAGGCATTCGCCGAACTCATGCAATTGGCGAATATCAATTTCAGGATACTCGGCACCGAAGAACGATGCACCGGAGATCCGGCACGTAGATCGGGAAATGAGTATTTGGCAACCATGCTTACGACAATGAATGTTGAGACGATGAATGCATATAATGTAAAGACAATTGTCACCACTTGTCCGCATTGCTTCAATACTCTCAAAAATGATTATCCTCAATTCGGCGGAAATTATGAAGTGATGCATCATACGCAGTATATCAAGAACCTTATTGATTCAGGCAGACTTTCCATTGATGCAGACAAAGCTTCGCTCAGCAAGAATGCCATCGCATATCATGATTCCTGCTATCTCGGACGATACAATGAAGAATATGAAGCACCCAGAGCATTATTGGAACATGTTCCCGGTCTTTCCATTCTCGAACCCGCAAGATCAAAAGACCGTGGACTCTGCTGCGGAGCAGGTGGCGGTAGAATGTTCATGGAAGAAATGGTGGGTGATCGTGTGAATATCACGCGCACGAATGAACTTCTCGAAACAGGAGCATCTACAATTGCAGTGAATTGTCCATTCTGTTCAACAATGATCACAGATGGTGTAAAAGCTTCTGATAAGATTGATCAAGTACAAGTGAAGGATATTTCGGAAATACTTCTTGAATCAGTCAAAAGGCATTCAATCAATGCCGAGTAATGACAAAGCATTCGATGAAATCATTCATCATAGACGATCAAACAGAGCATTTGATCCTGCCATCGAAATACCCGATGAAGTGATTACAACTGCACTCGAACATGCAATTCTTTCTCCCAATAGCAGCAATATGCAATTATGGGAGTTTCATTGGATTCATTCAAAGGATATGCTCGATGCATTCATACCATTATGTTTGGATCAGAAGGCAGCAAGTACGGCTAAGCATCTAGTTGTATTCATAACCAGACAGGATCTTTGGAAGAAGAGATCAAGATGGAATATCGAGCAGATACAAACCACCATTCAGGGCGAAGCAAACAAGTTTCAAAAGGCAGGACTGAACTATTATGGCAAGCTCATGCCATTCATGTATATGCGTGATCCATTCGGACTCATGGGAATATTCAGAAAGGCATTGAGTTTTATCATGGGCTTGAAGGGGCCTTTTTTCAGAGCCGGCGGAGCAGCTCAACAACGCATAACCGTTCACAAATCATGCGCTCTTGCCGCTCAAACATTCATGCTATCCATTGCATCTGCAGGATATCATACTTGCCCAATGGAAGGCTTTGATGAAAAACGGGTAAAAAAGATTCTCACATTGCCTCGGAGAGCCGAAATCAATATGATCATCGCCATTGGCAAAGGAACCGAAAAGGGTGTTTGGGGTCCTCGGTTTAGAGTGCCTTATGAGGAAGTGGTGAGAAAGTGGTAAATCTCACACAAAAGGCGCAGTGAACAATTCATATTCCGTGTTCATTGGTAATGCCCCAATCAATTTCTCCCCTTCCGTTGTCGTGATAAAAGTCTGAGCTCCTGAGTCCAATACTTGTTGCAAAACTCTTGCCGTTCTCTCTCCATCGAGTTCGCTGAAAATATCATCGAAAAGTAATACGGGGGTTTCATTGCGAACATCTCTGAGATATGTGAATTCCGCCCATTTTATGCTGATGAGCAATGATTTATGCTGACCTTGCGATGCTGTTTCTCTGGCCCTTCCTCCATGTATTGAGATTTCAAGATCATCCTTTTGCGGACCAAACAATGTTGATGCGCGACGTATCTCCTCCTCTTTCAATGAGCGATATGCAAGCATATAGGATTCGCTGAAGTCTTCTTTTGTCGACAAATGTTGACCTTGCGCCGTATCGGGTACATACGTTATTTCCACTGATTCATTCTTTGAAGTCATGGTTTCATAAGCTTGCAAGAAATAAGGAGTGAAGTCTCTTATGAATTGCGCGCGCAGAGAAGCAAGCGTCGACCCTGATTCAATCATGGATGCTGTCAATACATCCAGTAAATCCTCATCCGGCCTCATGCCATGCATTCTTGCTTTTTGCAAAAGAGCATTTCTTTGTTTCAAAATTCTTCGCAAAGTGATTGCAGCATCAACATAAACATGCTTTGCCTGCGATAGAAGAGCATCCATAAATTTTCGTCGGTCATCGGGAGATCCAAATGTGATTTCCTTGAAGTCCGGAGATAGAACAATCAATGGCAATTCCCCAAGTATGTCTTTTGGGTTCATCCTGTCTCCGATACTGGAATTGATGAGTTTTCTTTGTCCTTCAACATAACGGACACCAACCTTATACGGAACACCCAAATCAGAAGATGCAACAAGAGATACGGTATATGAATCCTTGCCTTTTTGTATGAGATCCGCATCTGTTCCGGGCAGAAAAGATTTGGATAGTCCGCATATCGAAATTGCCTCAAGAATGGTGGTTTTCCCAGTACCATTCAAACCACTGATGATATTGAGTCCCGGAGAGCATGTCAAAGATGAATGCTCATGATTGCGGAGATGTTCGATGATGACGGAGCGAATATACATGGTAATGGATTGCGCTAGTGATTGTGCAAAATACGTACTTGCTGAGGGCTAAGGAAATTTCTTTCCCGGTTGTTCGTCAATTGCCCTAATTATGCACAATAACATAGGTAGAACAATGAAACAGATTATTGAGGTGTCATCATGAATGTCCAGAAATTCACCTTGAAATCACAAGAGGCACTGCAAACTGCCCAGGAAATAGCCCATGGATATGGGAATCAATCAATCGAGCCAATACATTTGCTTGCAGCAATGATTCAGGATGCATCAGGTATTGTACCGCCAATGCTCATGAAAATCGGTGCAAATGTCAATTATCTGAAGATCAAACTCAATGAACAGATGAGCGCTTTACCCAAGGTTTCAGGGTCAACAGGCAATTATATTTCTCAAGATCTGAATGCGGTTCTTGAAAAAGCTCTGCAAGAAGCAAAGTTGATGAATGATGAATATGCAAGTGTTGAACATCTCCTCATTGCTTGCGCGGAGATTCAATCGCCGGCTGCTCAATTGCTGAAGGATCAAGGTGTTCAGAAAGATGCCATCAAACGCATCATTGTCGAGACAAGAGGCAGTCAACGTGTGACGGATCAAAATCCCGAAGACAAATATCAGGCATTGCAAAAGTATGGCCGCATTCTTAATGATGAAGCACGAAAAGGCAAAATTGATCCGGTGATTGGGAGAGAAGATGAAATTCGTAGAATTCTTCAAGTACTCTCTCGAAGAACAAAAAACAATCCCGTCATCATTGGCGAACCCGGTGTAGGCAAAACAGCAATTGTTGAGGGTATCGCACAGAGAATCATCAGCGGAGATGTTCCTGACACATTGCGGTCCAAAACAATTGTTGCTCTCGATCTTGGTGCACTTGTTGCCGGAACTAGTTTTCGCGGACAATTCGAAGAACGCCTCAAGGCGATAGTCCAACAAGTCACGGACTCCGATGGAGAAATCATTCTATTCATTGATGAATTGCATACCTTGATCGGTGCTGGTGCAACAGGTGGATCCATGGATGCAGCAAATATCCTGAAGCCGGCATTGGCAAGAGGAGATTTACGATGCATCGGCGCAACAACATTGGACGAGTATCAAAAATACATTGAGAAAGATGCTGCTTTGGAACGCCGTTTTCAAAAAGTCTTGGTTGAAGAACCAAGTATCGACGATACCATTTCAATATTGCGTGGTTTGAAGGAAAGATATGAAGTGCATCACGGCGTACGCATAACCGATTCCGCAATCGTTGCGGCAGCTCAATTGTCTTCCCGCTATATCACAGATCGATTTCTTCCAGACAAAGCAATAGATTTGGTGGATGAAGCCGCAAGCAAATTGAGAATTGAAATTGATTCGATGCCCGAAGAATTGGATAATCTTGAGAGAAAAATTCGACAGCTTGAAATTGAAAAACAGGCCTTATTGAGAGAACTCGAATCACAACAATAATAAAGGCGATGTCATGGATTCAACCGTTGTTTGGTCCAGGCATCGCCATGTTTTTCATATATGATGCGATCATGCAGACGTCCTACCCTTCCCTGCCAGAATTCAATGCTTGTAGGTGAAACTGCATAACCGCCCCAATGATCCGGCATCGGAATATTCTCTATATCTTGAAAACGTTGCTCCATTTCTTTGAAGCATTGTTCAAGTTCTTCGCGAGAGGAAATTGGCTTACTTTGCTCGGAGGCCCATGCACCCAATTGACTTTCCCTGGGTCTTGAAGCAAAATACGATTCACTTTCGATCTTTGGTATTTTTGTCGCAATACCTTCTATACGAATTTGACGTTCGGCTTCAAGCCATAAAAACAATAATGATACATGAGGAAATTGCTGAATCTCTTGAGACTTCCGGCTTTCATAATTGGTGAAAAACACGAAAGATCCTTCTACCAGACCCTTCAATAACACAGTCCTGGATGAAGGCCTGCCATCGGATGAAACAGTGGAGAGGATCATTGCATTTGGTTCAGGAATATTCATGGGACCGGCTTCGGAAAACCACTGAGCAAACAATTGCATTGGATCATCTGGTAATGCATGTTCAATCAAATCTCCCCGCTTGTACTCTTTGCGTAGAGATGAAATTTCGTCAAGTGGAATCATGGTCATTGCAATGCTTTTTGGATAGTTGATACATTATGTTCAAACATGCCTATATAGGTTCCAGCTTTTGTGTTTGGTGAATCCAATGCATCTGCATAAAGATTCCCGCCTATGTTCACAGCGCCGCCACGGGAACGAACATTATGCAAAAGTGCTTGCATGGATCGTGGTGCTATTGACATTTCAACAAAAATCGAGCGAACATTGTTCTGGATGATAAGATCGCCGATGCGCATCAAATCATTTATTCCAAAATCACTCAATGTGGACATCCCCTGCAAGCCGATGACCTGAATATCATAGGCACGACCGAAATAACCAAATGCATCATGTGCCGTGATGAGAATGCGACGCTTTTTGGGAATCATGGCAATTGTTGAATCCACATGCCGATCAAGAGCATGTAATTTTTGCACATAATTCGAGATGCGAGCACCGCTACGCTCTATCAATGTTTGATGATGTCGTTGGATCTGTTTCAGTACTCCTTGCAATGATGTAGTCCACAATGCAACATCGAACCATAGATGAGGGTCATGAGCGCCATCAATCATACGTAATTGATGCTTTGGCAATTGATCGGACATTGCAATCACAACCTTTTTTGAAGAAAGTTTTTTCAAGACTTCCCCCATTTTTCCTTCAAGGTGAAGTCCATTGTGAACGATGATGTCCGCATTCAACAATAAGCTCACATCACCGGCGGTAGCCTTATACAAGTGTGGGTCCACTCCCGGTTTCATGAGCACTTGAACAATGGCCTGGGTATCAAGACAAGATGCCAATACATCACCGATCATGCCGGTTGTCGCAACGATGCGAATCTTGTCATTTGTGCTCTTGCCCGAGCAATTCATGAGGAGCAATGCAAAAAACATTGCGAGAAGGCTCATGGAACAATATCGGATATTTCTATTCATGCAAGATACAAAGTGTGAACTTTGGTCAAAAATATCATTATTTACTGTTGAAAACCCCTTGTGTCCTGAAAAGTCCCGAAGCAAACAAAGGAGTTTTGTAAATTTGCAAACACAATTAATTGACTCATTCAGAGATTCATGACAAGCAAAAGACCCATAATGCCCATCCTTTTATCCATAGTTTTGGCTTTGGGGCTTTGGGGATATGTGAGCATGACTTCTCTTACAACGGTTTATGTGACATATCCACTTGTGGTGGATCTGCCCGAAGAACGATCTCTTGAAATAGAACCTCCAAACTCGATTTCCGTGAAACTCCGCACTTCGGGATGGCAATTGCTCTATTTGCAATATTTCAGCTCCGGAAAAGAATGCAGGATCGATCTTGCAAAAGCAAACATTTCATCCGATGGCATCGTAGAGCTTACAAAAACCGAATTGCTTCAAGGAATAAATCCAACAGTCAGTTTGGAAAAAGTGGTTGAGGTATTGCCTGAAGCAATAACATTGA
Organism: Ignavibacteria bacterium; assembly: GCA_016873735.1. Lineage (GTDB taxonomy): Bacteria > Bacteroidota > Ignavibacteria > Kapaibacteriales > UBA961 > UBA961. Next base: position 10,107 of record VGWD01000006.1, read on the forward strand.
AAACTGGCATGTTATTCAGGCAAACATTACCGGTTCGTTCTCGAGTGAGCATTAATCCTGGAAAAGGATATATGCAAGTAGGAAGAGTAAACATAGAACCTGATAGCATTGTTGTCAGAGGCAATGGATCAATCATTCCAACATTGCGTTATTGGGCCACAAAGAAAGTTTCATTTGGTGATTTGACCGGTCCTTTTTCTTTCACTGTTCCACTTCAAGACACTTTGCAGAATCTCGTGACCAGCGCGATCAAGGAAGTAACGATTTCAGGCGATATTCAGCAAATCACGGAAGTGACATTTAATGATATTCCGGTCAATATCGTAGGTGGACCGGAGCAAACCGAACATAGCATAGAGCCAAATAGGATTTCGGCAATCATTCGGGGCGGAGTAAAAAGAATTGCATCTCTGAGCGCAGATGAAATCAAAGCAATCGTGTATTATCCTCAATTGGTTCAAGATTCAACAGGTTTGGTAACCCCGACTTTTGTGGTACCGGCAGGAATCACCGTGCTTGGAACCAATCCAACACTCTTGAAACATCGTTTAATCATTTATCCCAATCGCTGATATGTTGTACCCCGAACATCTTTTGGATGAGATCAGACAACGTACGGACATCGTTGATATAGTCAGCGAATCTGTTCAGCTGAGGCGTTCGGGTAAAGGATTCTTGGGATTATGCCCATTCCATCCGGACAAGAAACCTTCAATGAATGTCAATCCTGATCTCGGGATATTCAAATGCTTTTCATGCGGTAAAGGAGGAAATGTTTTTCATTTCGTGATGTCGAAACATGGCCTGACTTTTCCCGAGTCGATTCGCATGCTTGCCGAAAGAGCTGGCATTCCTTTGCCGGAAGACGAAATCAAGGATCCCGAAGCACAATTGAAATTTTCTCGAAAAGAAGCTGCGTATAAAGTGATGGAAACCGCTGAAGCATATTTCCGTGCTCAATTAAAACAATCAAGCGGACAATTAACATATTCCTATTTCATACGCCGCGGATTTGATGATGATATTCAACAATTATTCGGCCTCGGATATTCACCTGATTCATGGACGCAGACATTGCAATATCTGTCAGAACAGGGATTTTCCGAACAATCAATGGAAGATGCAGGGTTAATCCTTCGAAGAGACAAAGACAATACTGCTTATGATCGCTTCCGTGGACGAGCAATGTTTCCGATTCATGATCATCTAGGGAAAGTGATCGGATTTGGTGCGAGAAGAATGCAAGAAGATGATAATCAACCTAAATACATCAATTCTCCTCAATCACTGATTTATGACAAGAGTCGTGTTCTTTATGGTTTGGCTCAGGCAAAATCAACGATTCGAACATTGGGACATGCTTTACTCACCGAAGGATATGCCGATACTATTTCACTTGTTCAAGCGGGTTTTGGAAATGCAGTGGCGAGTAGTGGAACTGCATTGACAGTGGAGCAATTACAATTGCTTTCGCGTTACACAAAAAAACTGTTCCTTGTCTATGATGGTGATTCTGCTGGTGAACAAGCATCATTGCGCGGATTGGATCTTGCAATAGAACAAGGATTCGATGTGCGTTTGATTGCACTTCCCGATGGCGAAGACCCCGACAGCTTTGTACGTAATAGAGGTCCGGAAGCATTTCGTAGAGCAATTGAGCAAGCATGGACTATCATTCAATTCAAAATTGAATCATTCAGAAAACAAGGTTTACTGGATAGTCCAGCAGAAAAATCTCAGTCCATTCGATCATTGATTGAAACTGTTGCGAAGATTCCCGATGTTCTTCAACATGACTTTTACATGCAACAAATTGCGGATACCTTGCATCTAAGCTATGGGCAACTTTCCCATATCTATGATGAATTGCGAAAGGTTCGTCATTTAAATGCAAGGCAAGGTCAAAACAACAATACGATTCAAAAAAAACAGGTCGAAGATGTATCAAAGGTATCAACGGAAGAGCCGCTTGATTTTCTCACGACACTTGCCTTACCGGAAGAGAAAGAAATTTTACGATTGGCGCTAACGCATGAACCATCACTGAAGACATTATGCGTGAAACTGAATATCACAAGACATGCCTTTCTTTCGGACACCGCAGCCAAGTTATATGAGGAAGTCGTGCTTGCTTTTGTCAATCATGGTGGCAGACCTCCATATATGGTATTATCCGAACGCGGCGATCTTGAAGATGATGTTCGTGATCTGCTTATTGAAATTCTGTTCGATCAACATACATTGAGTAATAAATGGAAAGATTTCAATGTGAAGATTCCTCAGAATGTTGAAGAGCGTCTATTGGTTGAATCTCTGGCCAGATTACGCATGAAACATCTTGATAAAGAAATAGAAGCATTACGCAAACGATTGCAAATGGAACTGCCACAAGAAGAAGAACTTGAATTATTGTCAAAAATCACTGTATTGGTAAAAGAACGTCATGATATTCCACTCAAATTTCATACATCGTCAATCTGAACATATTATAAGATGCATAACCGTACTTTGTTTATTCATTGTGCTACATGTATCCATCACTTTTGCCGAAGTACCATCTTTCAGTCTGCCTGAGCTATCGCTTTCAAGGGCAAAAACACATATGAACAAACTTGCATCCGATGAGATGAAAGGACGAAATACACCAAGTCCTGAATTGGAGCAATCAGCAGAATATCTAGCCAATGAATTCAAGGAAATCGGCTTACTTCCTGTAAATGGTTCATACTTTCACACATATACTCTTGAACGTTTGCACTTGGATAAGCCGACCTCTCTTCTTGTGAAGAAGGGATTCATGGTTGCGGAAATGCAATTGAAAGATGATTTCGTTCCTTTTGAGTATTCCGGTTCTGCAAATGTGGAATATGCTCAAGTGGTTTTTGCTGGATTCGGCATCACTGCACCTGAGTACAAATATGATGACTACAAAGATTTGGATGTGAAGGGAAAAGTAGTGGTAATGTTACGAGGCGAACCTCAAATGGACAATGAGAACAGTCCATTCGATGGAAAACGTTTCACGAAATATTCTCGATTGCAATCAAAAATGAAAACTGCATATTCACAAGGAGCGGTTGGCATCATTGTTTTGCAAAGTCCGCTCAATACCTTAAAACTACGACCTTCTGGATTCCCTTGGCCCTCTTTATATCCGAATGTACCGGCTGATGCACTTCCTTTATCACGGAAAAATGCGGATACTCCAAATATACCCGTCGTGAGTGCCGGCGAACATTTTGTGGAATTGGCTTTTGGTTCCGTAGACACACTAAAATCTCTTCATAAGCATATTGATTCTCTGTTCAAGCCTCAGTCCAGATTACTTGGTGAAATTGAAGTATTGAATTTCCAAACCACCTTGAGAACAGAAAAGGTAGAAGTCCGCAATGTGATGGGCATGATCAAAGGTTCCGAATTGCCAGATGAATATGTGGTTATAGGGGCACATTATGATCATGTTGGGTATTCCAAGCCAAATGATCCAACCAAAGACTCCATTTATAATGGAGCAGATGACAATGCGAGTGGAACCACAGGATTGCTCATATCCGCCGAGGCATTGGCAAATGCTCCTGCAAAGCCAAAGAGATCAATGATGTTTGTTGCATTTTCCGGTGAAGAGAAAGGACTATTGGGATCCAAAGCTTTTGCAGACACACCGCCATTGCCAATTTCTCAATGTGTTGGAATGTTCAATATGGACATGATTGGAAGATCTATCAATGATACATTGTATATCGGTGGAAATACTCGCTGCAAAGAATTGGCAGAGTTGAATGCTGAAATGAACAGAACATTATTTGATTCAGCTTCAATGCATCTTACATATACGATTGAACAATACTTTTTTAGAAGCGATCAGGCGAGCTTCGCTATGAAACGGATACCGGTCTTGTTTTTCTATACGGGCGAACATGAAGATTATCACAAAGTAAGTGATGAGATCAACAAGTTGGACATGGATAGATTGGTGAAGATTTCCACGCTTTGTTCGCATACGGCTTGGGCAACCGCCGATTTGCCTTTGCGACTTCCCTTTACTCCCCTTCCGGGCGATGATTTGTCAGACTGACAAGTACTCCCCTTTTTTCGAGTGCAATCACTGCTTCTTCGGCAAGATAAAAAGAACCGGTGATCAATGTCCTGTTTCCTGATTGAAGTGCATGGTCAATCGCCTCTTCAACCGAATCATGATAGACGGCATTCATCGATTGCTTCACGCACGCCTTATGCAATGACGAAGCATCAATGGCGCGTTCTATTGCAGGTGAACAGCAATGCAAGGTTTGTGTGATCGGCAAAAGTATGTCCAACATCTGTTGAACAGGTTTATCCTTCATCACTCCAAAAACTATATCCCATTTCTGATCCATGTAACCGCAAGCATCGAGCGTTTCTCGTAAACGTGTGAGACATGCAGTATTATGTCCGACATCCAGAACAATCGTTGGATCAAGTCTCAAGCATTGAATTCTCCCTTGTATGCCGGTCATGGCATTGCATGAAGAAATACCCGAACGTATGGCAGAGTCATCAATATCGAATGTTGATTTCAGCGCTTGCAATGCAAGCAGAGTGGTCAAGATATTTCTTGCTTGATGTAATCCAACCCGATCACAATACAAATCAATCAAATGCATTTCTTGTATCACGCAATCCACATTCATCGAACAATCAGGATTCATTCGAATATTCATGAATGAACACTCATCATTAACTATGTGAATATCACCGGATTCTATTGCAATAGCTTTCGCTTTGAACAATTCTATCAATGATTCTCTTTCTTCTCCGATGATGACGGGACTTCCCTTCTTGAATATACCTGCCTTCTCTCCGGCAATTGTCTCCAAATCATTACCAAGAAATTCCATGTGATCATAATCGATCGATGTGATCACGGTTGCCAGTGGATGCTTTAAAATATTGGTGGCATCCAATCTACCACCCATACCCGTTTCCATGATTGCAATATCCACTCCTTGTTCAGCAAAGTATGTGAATGCCATCGCGGTTGTCACTTCAAAAAATGTTGTATGCTCCCGTTTGATTTCTTCCATCATTCTTGCTGACAATGATGCAATGTCTGCATCGGAAATCATCTGTCCATTGATTCTTATACGCTCATTGAAAAAGCGTACATGCGGAGAAGTATAAAGGCCCACACGATATCCCGCAGACTGCAGAATAGCTGAAAGAAGCGAACAAACTGACCCCTTGCCATTTGTACCTGCAACATGGATGCATGGAAGAGAGTCCTGAGGATTACCCAAAAAGTTCAATAATGATTCAATGCGCTCCAAACCCGGTTTGATACCGAATCTGTGCAATGAAAACAGAAAATCAAGCAATTCCTGCAGGGATGATTGATTTGATGAGGCATTCATGATGAAAACCATCCTCTATTCGGGTGCATCAAGTGCGTATATTTGTAAGAAAAAAGCCGAAACACTAGAAGTATTTCGGCTTTGAGCCAACTATCGGACTTGAACCGATGACCTGCTGATTACAAGTCAGCTGCTCTACCAGCTGAGCTAAGTTGGCTTTTCTCTCCAATGGAGAAAGTAAAATTAGAGAATTTTTTTTTTCATGCAAAGTTTTTTTGTGCCTTGTACATAGACAATCACACGCATATAGCAGGAATCATTGAGAAAAAGGCGGAAATCCTGCAGGTTTATGCCTTAGATCCGGCAAGATTGATGGATGGCACTGTATTATCAGACATTGTGCAAGCCGGACATCATTTTACATTGGGTCTACACCCGCAATCCATACTTGACATGAATATCGAAGAATTTCGCATGATGGTCAAAACCAATGCGGATTCATTGCTGGCAATAGGTGAATGTGGTCTGGACACTTTTGTCTCCACAATCATGCAAGAACAGATTGATGCTTTCAAACAACAAGCATATCTTGCGGAGGAATATGGAAAGCCACTTGTGATACATTGCGTGAGATCTCATGATCAGATTCTTCAATTGCATCAAGAAATCAAACCGAAGAAATCATGGATCATGCACGGCTTCAATCGAAATAAGCATATCGCAAGAGCATTAATCAACCATGGTATTGTTCTCAGCTTTGGCAAAGAACTCTTGAATGAACAACATCCATTGTCAACATATCTTTCTGAATTGAAGGATATTCCATTCTTATTGGAAACCGATGGAAAAGATATTCGCATCGAGCAATTGTATGAGCATTGCTCTCATTTGCTTGGCATAGATATCAGAACATTGAAACAACGCATTGCCACACATTTCACACAGATCTATGGAACAATCTGAATCTTTAGTGCCACATTGGAATAGCAGAACATCATTGCTGTATGGTGATGAAAAAATAGGTTCACTGCTTGATAAACATGTTTTGGTGATCGGACTAGGAGGCGTGGGTTCTTTTGCCGCAGAATTTCTTGTTCGAGGCGGCGTCGGAGCTATCACCATCGTTGACGGAGACACTGTTGATACTACAAATCTTAATAGACAATTACCAGCATTGATTTCCACAAATGGGAAATGGAAAGCCGATGTGATGGCTGAACGATTGCTTGATATCAATCCTGAATTGAAATTGACCGTGCATAGAACATTCATCGAAAAAGACATCACGGATGAATTACTGGAAATACCATATGATTATGTGGTTGACTGCATCGACACCGTTGCACCAAAAGTGAGCCTGCTAAAAAAAGCGCATGCCAAAGGTTATCCCATCGTTAGTTCGATGGGTGCGGGAGGAAAAACAGATCCCACCATGATTGAGATAAGTGATATCAGCAAGGTACATCATTGCAAGCTGGCGCGTTATGTAAAGAAACGCTTACATCGTAATGATATCAGGCATGGTATCATCGCTGTTTTTTCACCCGAAGAAGTTTCTGAAAAAGCATTGGCTTTGACCGAAAACACTCAGAACAAAGTTTCATATTATGGGACCATATCTTATATCCCCGCTTCATTTGGAGCACACTGCGCATCAGTCGTGTTGCGTGATTTGATTGGAGTACTACCAACAATGAAAAAGCGTAAATGAAACTATCTTCAATCAGCATACAAAGACCCGTCCTAAGCATTGTGATGTCAATAGTTATTGTACTCTTCGGCATCATCAGTTATACCTATTTGGGAGTCAGGGAATTTCCTGCGGTGGATCCACCGGTTATCACCGTCAATGCGGCCTATCCCGGGGCAAATGCGGATGTAATTGAATCAAAAATCACTGAAATTCTCGAAGAGTCAATCAATGGCATTGCCGGAATAAACTCACTCACTTCCATCAGTCGTGATGGTGCAAGCACAATCACTGTGGAGTTTTCTCTTGAAAGTGACTTGGAAACCGCCGCAAATGATGTACGTGATCGCGTTGCTCGCGTCCAAAGGCAATTACCTGCAGACATGGATCCCCCTTCTGTTTCAAAAGCAGATGCAAATTCCGATGCAATCTTGGTGGTTACCGTGCAAAGTGATCAAAGAAATCTTCTTGATATTTCCGATATCGCCGCCAATACCATCAAAAAACAATTGCAAACCATTCCCGGAGTATCCGAAATAAGGATTTGGGGGGAAAGAAAATATGCTATGCGTTTGTGGATGGATCCTGCAAAATTATCTGCTTATGGTCTAACACCTATCGACATCAAATCAGCATTGGATAAAGAGAACGTGGAACTTCCTTCCGGAAGCGTCGAGGGAAATACGACCGAAGTCACCGTCCGCACGCTTGGAAGATTCTCAACTGAAGAAGAGTTCAATAATCTGATCATTCGTTCCATTGATGGACGCATGATTCGATTTTCGGACATTGGTCGGGCAAGTCTTGAAGCAGAAAATATCAAAACAATTTTACGAACCGACGGAAAACCAATGTTTGGAGTGGCGATCACGCCACAACCCGGGTCAAATCATATTGCGATTGCAAAAGAGTTTTACAAAAGGATCGAGCTCATCAAAAAAGACTTGCCTGATGACTTGCAACTAAAAGTGATACTTGACACCACAATTGCCATCAAAGATTCGCTCAATGAAGTGATCGAGACATTGATCATTGCATTTGTGCTTGTGGTGATGATTCTCTTTATATTTCTCAGAGGTTGGAGAACAACAATCATTCCCGTAATAGCAATTCCGATTTCATTGATAGGGACATTCTTTTTGATGTATGTGTTGGGCTATTCCATCAATGTCTTGACTCTTCTCGGCATTGTTCTTGCGACAGGTCTTGTCGTTGATGATGCAATCGTTGTATTGGAAAACATCTTCGCCAAAACAGAACATGGATTGAATCCTCTGCAAGCAGCCCATGAAGGTTCAAAGGAAATTTTCTTTGCGGTACTTTCAACTACCATCACTTTGTCTGCGGTTTTTCTTCCCATCATTTTTTTACAGGGTTTGACAGGTAGATTGTTCAGGGAATTTGGTATCGTGATTGCAGGCTCCGTATTGATTTCAGCATTTGTTTCATTGACGCTCACACCGATGATGAGCAGTCGATTGATCACTATTCAATCAAAGCACGGAGCATTATACAATAGCATTGAATCTTTGTTGAATCGTTTGCTTGCAGCATATCGCAGCTCACTTCGCATATTCATCAAGAACCCCATTCCTTCGCTGATTGTAACAATTGCATCATTTGGCATGATTTGGATATTCGGAAAAACGCTAAGCTCCGAAATCGCACCTTTGCAAGACAAAAGAAGGATGAGAGTGAGTGCAACCGCACATGAAGGAGCAACATTTGAATTCATGGATGCATATGTTTCTTCAATATCAAAACTCTTGAAAGATTCAGTACCCGAAGTTCAATCCTTATTAACCGTCACCTCACCAAGTTTTGGAACCAGTTCAACAAACACTGCATTTGTCAGATTATTTCTTTCGGATCCCGAGAAAAGAAAACGCAACCAGATGCAAATCGGGGATTATGTAACTCAACTCGTTAAAGAATTGCCTCAGGCAAAAGGACTCGTGATTCAAGAACAGACGATCTCGACGGGTGGAGCCGGTATTGGTGGATTGCCAGTGCAATTTGTGATTCAGGCAACAGACATAGAAAGATTACGAGCAATATTGCCTACATTTTTGGATGAAGCGGCACAGAGTCCTGTTTTTGCAGTTGTTGATGTGAATCTCAAATTCACCAAACCGGAATTAAGACTTGGCATAAACAGAAATAAAGCAAGAAGTTTAGGTATTAGCACATCAGACATTTCGCAAACATTGCAATTCGCACTTGCAGGACAACGCTATGGATATTTTGTAAAGGATGGAAGACAATATCAAGTTATTGGTCAAGCAAGAAGGCCCGAACGCAATGATGTAACCGACATAAAATCGATATATGTCCGATCTGCAGAAAATATCCTCATACAATTGGATAATGTTGTGAATTTCGAAGAAGGCAGCGCTCCACCATCTGTGTATCATTATAATCGAGCGGTCTCTGCAACTGTTTCCGCAGGCCTTGCCCCCGGCTATACTCTTGGGGACGGCATCAATGCCATGCGTACAATTGCCGATAATGTATTGGATCCATCATATAGCACGGCATTGACAGGAACTTCAAAAGACTTCGAAGAAAGTTCTTCAAGTTTGCTCTTTGCTTTTCTTCTTGCTTTAATATTGATCTATCTTGTTCTTGCTGCACAATTCGAAAGTTTTCTCGATCCTCTCATCATTTTGCTTTGCGTTCCGATGGCATTGGCTGGTGCAATGTTCACATTATGGTATTTCAATCAAACATTGAACATATTCAGTCAAATCGGTATCATCATGTTGATCGGACTTGTCACAAAAAATGCAATTCTCATTATTGAATTCGCTCATCAAAGAGAACAAGAATTGCCTTCATTTGAAGCGGTGATTGATGCTGCCACAAGCAGATTTCGTCCCATTCTCATGACATCATTCGCAACCATACTCGGTGTATTGCCGATCGCATTGGCAATTGGAGGAGGATCGGAAAGTAGAATTTCCATGGGAATGGCTGTTGTTGGTGGCTTAATATTCTCATTGATTCTAACATTATATACCATCCCCGGTTTTTACGTGATTGCATCACGCTTTGGTTCATCAAACACAAAACAATCATGATTATTCAATACGGCATTCGCATCATTTCAATGATCATCATTTCAATCATGGGGCTGAACATTGCTTTTGCACATTCCGCGAAAGCAAAAAGAGGCATGGTTGTTTCTGCATCTTCTCTTGCTTCAAAAGTTGGTTTATCCATTTTAAAAAAGGGTGGCAATGCGATTGATGCCGCCGTGGCAACAGGATTTGCTCTTGCAGTCACATATCCTGGCGCGGGAAATATTGGTGGTGGAGGTTTTTTGATTGCGCAATTGAAAAACGGTCAGTCCATCGCAATTGACTTTAGAGAAAAAGCACCTAAAAAGTCAACAAAGGGCATGTTTCTTGATGCTCGTGGAAATGTGATGAATGATAAGATTCGCGAAGGGGCTTTGGCATCCGGTGTTCCTGGATCTGTTGCAGGACTATTGGATGTCCTATCTGCATATGGCACCATGTCTGTGAAAGAAGTTTTGGCACCGGCCATCGCATTGGCTGAGGAAGGATTTATTCTTGATGCTTCAATGATCAAGCAATTCAATAAAGATATGTCATTGTTCAAGAAATTTCCATCCACAATGAAAGTGATGACCAACAATGGAAATCCATATACTGTTGGTGATCGCTGGAAGCAACCCGATCTTGCCAAAACACTCAGATTGATAGCAGAAAAAGGAAAAGATGGCTTTTACAAGGGTACAATTCCCGCATTGGTTGCCAAAGCAATGTCCAAACATGGTGGCATCATCAGCGAAGAAGATTTTGCGGAATACAAAGCAATCAAAAGACAAGTGGTAAATGGGTCATACAGAGGTTATGATGTCATTAGTATGTGCCCTCCAAGCTCAGGAGGAATCGCACTTCTGCAAATGCTCAATATTTTGAGTAAATACACATTCAACAAAGATGAATGGCATTCGCCTAGGCATGCACATGCAATGTTGTCTGCCATGAAGTTTGCTTTTGCCGACAGAACAGTCCATTTGGGCGACCCGGATTTCACGCAAATTCCTTATGCTTTGCTCTTGTCACAACAATATGCAGATCGACTCGCCTCAAGAATTCCAAAAGACAAAGCGATTCCATCTACTATGATCACTGCAGGTGATCCAAAATCCTTCATGAAGGAAAGTAATGAAACAACACATTATTCCGTACTGGATTCTTCAGGTAATGCCGTGAGTGTAACAACTACCATAAATTCTTGGTTTGGCTCCGGTTTCATAGCTGAAGGAACGGGTTTTTTCCTCAACAATGAAATGGATGATTTTGCTGCCAAGCCGAATACCCCGAATCAATTCGGCGTGATGGGTGGTGATGCCAATGCCATTCAACCGGGGAAAAGAATGCTTTCCAGCATGACACCGACAATCGTGCTTCGCGAGGGAAAACCTCGGCTGATTATTGGCGCTCCCGGCGGATCAACCATCATCACAACCGTGCTCCATATTCTGACCAATTGCTTGGATTTCGGGATGCCTATTTCCAAAGCCGTACAAGCACCAAGATTCCATCATCAATGGATGCCTGACAATATAGATTATGAAGAAGGAGCTTTTTCGGCAGGAACAATGAAAACCCTTCAGAACATGGGATATGCATTTGGCAAAAAACGCGTGATCGGCATTGCAGAATGTATAGCGGTGAATCCCTGGGAAGGCCTTATTTTAGGGGCATCGGATACACGACATCACAGCAATGGAACGGCCGAGGGTTGGTGACATCGATTCCGTCAAAGAAACAATTTTTTTCCTATAGCGTCACTAAACGCTTCCACATGCATTTACACAGATATTCATGAGTTCTCAATCAGATATCGCTTCAGTACAATCAATGGCTGAGGCAAGCAAAACGATACAACAAGAAATTTCCAAAGCAATCATTGGTCAACATGACATCATTGAGCAATTGCTTATTTCTTTGTTTTCACGCGGACATTGTCTTTTGGTTGGTGTGCCGGGTCTTGCAAAGACATTGCTCATTCGAACATTGTCCAAATCATTGAACCTATCATATAATCGCATACAGTTCACTCCGGACTTGATGCCCAGCGATATCACTGGAACAGAAGTGATTGAAGACGATGTGTCAACCGGAAAAAAACAATTTCGTTTTGTACAAGGTCCCATCTTTTCCAATATCATTCTTGCAGATGAGATTAACCGTACTCCGCCAAAAACACAAGCAGCACTGCTTGAAGCAATGCAAGAGCATTCAGTGACAAATGGGGGTAAAACCTATCAATTGGAGCAACCCTTCTTTGTTTTGGCAACGCAAAATCCAATCGAACAAGAAGGAACATATCCATTACCCGAAGCACAGCTGGACCGATTCATGTTCAATTTATGGTTGGATTATCCAAGCGAAGCCGAGGAGGCCGACATCGTTCGTACAACAACCACGGAGATTGAGCCTGAAATCAAACCTGTTCTTAATGCATCGGACATCATGCATTATCAGGACACAGCGAGAAAGATTCCTGTGGCAAACAATGTAATCGACTATGCCGTTGCACTTGTAAGAGCAACACGTCCGCAAACATCTTCTTCAAAAACTGTCAAAGATTTGTTAAGCTATGGAGCAGGTCCAAGAGCATCGCAATATCTAGTACTTGGAGCAAAAACACGAGCAGCACTCCGTGGTGCATTCACTCCTGAAATAGATGATATTCGTGCAGTTGCCGAACCAGTGTTGAGACATCGCATTGTTACAAATTACAGCGCGGAAGCGGATAATATCACGCCTTCTCATATCATCTCGATGCTGCTAAAGGAATTGTAAGCATCTACGAATACATGCAAACATCATATCTGTCTCGACATAAATTCCGGATTGCTCACATGAAATGTTTCATGTTATTTTGCTTTATCCTTTTTGGAATGACATTCTCCGCATGCTCACTTAAAGATCCCAAGCAATCACTCCAAGAACTCTTTGCTGATCACAAAGAATTTTCAATGCGCTCTTATCCCGAAGGTGCTACCTATGACGGGGATCATCGTTATGATGACAAGCTTACTGACCTTTCCGAAAAAGTAATACGACAAAGATTTGATACTCTTCGTGCTTTTCTTGAAAGAGTGCAAGACATCGATATATCTTCATTGCATGGCGAAGATTCTTTGTCCTTGATTTTGTTCAGACAAGATGTAAATGAACATTTAGAATCGGAGCAATTCAATCTTCATTATCTTCCGCTTACGCAGCAAGATGGAATACATATTGAATTTCCCCAAATCATCGAATATCATCCATTCAAGACTTTGCAGGACTATGATCATTATATAGCCAGATTGAATGCTTTCCCAAAACAAATGAATGATATCATCGCGAATATGAATAAGGGTATCAAAGCCAAGATCATAGCACCCAAGTTTTCAATTCAACAGATACTGGATCAGATTTATCCCTTTTTTACCCAAGATCCGGACAGCTTGCCATTTGCACAACCACTCAAGCACATGCCGTCTACATTCACAGAGAAAGAACAGCAAAGCATTCGAAAAAAAGTGATGTCTGCAATCAATGCTTCAATAATGCCCGCATATTCCGACTTGCATAGATATCTGATGTTTGAATACATGGATCATGCTCGAACTATCGATGGCATTTTTTCATTGCCACGAGGAAAACAATTATATAGACATATGATTCGCCGTGAAACAACGATGGACATGGATTCGGATTCCATTCATGCGCTTGGATTGCGTGAAGTTGCCAGAATCGACAAGGCAATGCAGGATGTATTGAATGAGCTTGGTTTCAAGGGTACCACAGAAGAATTCAGAAAGCAATTAATTAAAAGTCCCGACAATTTTTACAGCAGCAAACAACCAATGATGGATGAATATCGCAGAATATTATCCATCGTGGATGCAAAGCTACCTTCGCTATTTGGAAGATTACCAAAATCTCCATACGATTTAAAAGAGATTGAAGCATATCGCGCCATTTCTGCTCCACAGGCATATTATTATTCAGCTCCACTAGATAGATCCAGGCCGGGTTATTTCTATGTGAACACTTATGATCTTGCATCGCGACCTAAACATACAATGAACGCATTGGCTTTGCATGAAGCTGTTCCGGGCCATCATCTTCAGATAGCAATTGCTCAGGAATTGCCGGGTCTTCCTTGGTTTCGTCAACAATTGGGAATCAATGCTTTTGTCGAAGGCTGGGCATTATATGCAGAAAGTTTGGGGCATGACATGAATCTGTATAAAGATCCATATCAACGATTCGGCTCATTGGCATTCGAGATGTGGCGGGCATGCAGATTGGTTATTGATGCAGGAATTCATACCGGAAAAATGAATCGTGAAGAAGGCGTGCAATTCATGATGAAGTATACCGGAAATTCCGAACTTGATGCACGATCCGAAGTTGATCGTTACATAGTTTGGCCGGCACAGGCATTGTCCTATAAATTGGGGCAATTGCATATAATGACATTAAGAAATGAGATACAAAGCAAACTCGGCTCCAAGTTCTCATTGAAAACTTTTCATGATGCGATTCTTGCACATGGACCATTACCTTTGAACATGCTGAGCGAGCAAGTTCGAATGTCACTTTTACACTGATACATTCATGCCTCCAACACCTAAACCAAATGACGAATTGTCCGAACGCATTCTCGAGATTCTGAAAACATCTGCCCCTGAGATGATGAAACTCAATGATTTGGCAAAAGCATTACAGATTAAATCAGACAGCAAAGAATACGATGCATTGAGAATCAAACTCAATGATATGGATCAGCGTAAGCAAATCTATAAATCAACCAGAAGGCGATTCGGTTTAAGGCCTCTTGGCGAGATAAGTGCGTTCACGGGGATCATGCGTTTTCAATATAATCGAGGAATGGTTGAAACAGGCGCAAAGGAATTTCCCACCGTATATGTCCGAGAGCAAGATCTCAACACCGCTCTTGATGGCGATCGTGTTCGGGTAAAATTACTTGCACTCAAAAAAGGAAAAAAACCATATGGAACAATTACCGAAGTATTGCAAAGATCTGAAATGCCCATCACAGGCACCATTGATTGCGATGACGATTTTTGTTTTTTGATACCCGATGATGACAAATATCCGGTTGATTTTCTGATACCCAAGAGAAAATTGGGCAAAGCAGTTCACGGTGACAAAGTGATTTGTAGATTTCTTAAATGGGATGACAGACACAAATCTCCCGAAGCTGAAATCATGGAAATACTAGGTCGTTCCGGAGACCCATCCGTTGAATTCACAGGAATCATGAAGGAATTCAATCTTCCAAATTCCTTCCCCGATGCAGTTGAACGCCTGGCAAAAGAAGTGGCGGTCATTCCCGATGAAAAAATACTAAGGCAAAGAAGAGATTTAAGAGATCTCATAATCATCACGATTGACCCTGATGATGCAAAAGACTTCGATGATGCTTTGTCTTTGCAGATTCTTGCAAATGGCAGTAAAGTATTAGGCGTGCACATAGCAGATGTTACCGCATATGTGGAAGAAGATTCGGCTTTGGATCAAGAAGCCCTGAAGCGAGCGACAAGCACATATCTTGTTGACAGAGTAGTTCCCATGCTCCCCGAATCCTTGTCAAATGTCATTTGCTCTCTTCAGCCCAATGAAGTCAGACTTGCCTTTTCCGTATTCATGGAATGCGATACGCAAGGGAATGTAGTATCATATGACATAGATGAAACGGTGATCAAAAGCACTAAACGCTTCACTTATGCTGAAGCGCAAGAGATCATCGATACGGGACATGGCGCGCTTCAAGAACTTGTTTTGGAATTGTATTCGCTTGCAACTTTATTGCGAGAGAAGCGTTATCGATCCGGCGGAGTTGATTTTGTGACGCAAGAAACAAAGTTTGTCCTTGATGAACATAAGAATCCGGTTAAAGCAGTTCTGAAATCCAGAACTGATGCAACCTCACTTGTTGAAGAATGCATGTTGCTTGCAAATCAGACAGTTGCCATCGCCTTGCAGGACATGAGTAAGAATGTTTTGAAAAAAGGAACATTGCCTTTCATCTACAGAGTGCATGATGAGCCAGACATATTGAAATTGAAAGGCGTATTGGGTTTTGTTCGCCAGCTTGGAATTACCGTTCCAAATGGTACACCAAGCTCCAATCAATTGCATCAGATTCTCCAACAGGCAGGACATCTTCCTGAGATTATGGTGATAAATCAATTCTTGTTGCGTTCAATGGCAAAAGCGATTTATCTTGAAGAAAATATCGGACATTATGGACTTGGATTTACACACTATACGCATTTCACTTCACCGATAAGGCGATATCCAGATGTGATTGTTCATCGATTGCTCAAAGAGTATATGCTTAGCAAACCATCCGATCAAAGGCTACGATATCTTCAAGATTATGTTGTTGAAGCTGCTTCACATTGTTCCTTGCGGGAAAGACTCGCAGTTGATGCCGAAAGAGCATCCATACGCCTTGCTTCGGCCCAATTAGCAATGAGATATAAAGGCGGAATATTCAATGGCACAGTAACAGGTGTAACAAGTTTTGGACTATTCGTACTCATGGATGAGCTCAATATCGAAGGGCTACTTCATATGAGCGATCTCAGTGATGATTATTATTATTTTGATGAGTCTCAGTTTAGATTGGTTGGAAAGAAAACAAAGAAGGTGTTTCGCATTGGCACCAAATTGACAGTAAGAATCAGCAATGCGAATATTGATAAAAGACAAATTGATTTAACATTTGTGGAACAGGAAGAAGAATCAGAATGAAATACACAATACCTCGCATGATCGGCATGATGTTATTCATTGCCCTTATGAACTCCGCACTCCTCTCTCAAGAATTCAAAGCAACAATTGATTTCAAAAATATCAAAGATGATAAAGCGCATGTAACCCTCTTTCCACCAAAGATTAATACAGACGAAATTCTCTATATCATGCCTGCATCAATCCCGGGTACATATGCAAGAATGGATTTCGGGTATTTTGTGAAAAACTTCAAAGCAACCGATGCGAAGGGTGGTTTTATACCCGTGCGACGTTTGAATGACAATGAATTCCTGATCATCGGGGCAAATCGACTTGCCAAGATTGAATATGACGTGAATGATACCTATGATGACACCACTCATACTCTCGATGTGTTCAACCCGTGTGGTACTAATATTCAATCAGATTCGAATATCATGTTCGGTGCACATGGATTTCTGGGATATTTCTCAAATATGCAGCAGATTCCCTATACGATTGAATGCATTAAACCTGCCTCTTTCTTCTGCTCAACTTCCCTATCCAAAAAGAGCATCAGTGATACTGTAGACATGTTGATAGCCAAGAATTATGATGCATTAGTCGATAATCCTGCAATGTTCTCAAAACCGGATACCATCAGCTATATGCAAGGCGGAACCAAGATATCCATTGCGGTATATTCTACCGGTGGCAAAGTAAATGCAGAAATGGTGAGCAAAGTCATCAAACCGGTCACAAAAACTGTAGAACAATTCCTGGGTACAATGCCTGTCGATCGATATACATTCATCTTTTTCTTTGCTGGAATGGATAGAAAAGAACTCCGTAGAAAAGAAGCCTATGGTGCACTGGAGCATAATTACAGTTCAGTATACTTTCTTCCGGAGACTACCGATGAATCTATATTAAAATCATGGATTGCTCAAACAGCAATTCATGAATTCTTACATATTCTTGTACCTTTGAATTTACATAGTAAAGAAATTGCAAGCTTTGATTTTCGTGAGCCAAAAATGTCCAGTCATCTCTGGCTCTATGAAGGAGTAACGGAGTACTTCTCTGTTCTTGCTCGTGCTCAATCAGGCGAGATGTCCGAAAAGCAATTACGCCAAACTTTAAGGCAAAAATTGTTTGGATCGCAATTCATGATGCCCAAACCGGTAGCAATGACAGAATTAAGCAAGAATGTTCTCCTACCTGAATATCAAAAGATGTACGGAGTTGTCTATGAAAAAGGCGCATTACTTGGAATGTTTTTTGATCTTACTTTACGAGAAAGAACAAATGGAACTGTTACATTGCTTTCACTCATTCGTACCTTGACGAAAAAGTTCGGTCCTGACAGACCATTTGAAGATTCCGTATTGTTCTCTGAGATAGTATCGGTCGCAGGAAAGAATATTCAACCATTTCTACAAACATATTTTGATTCACCAACCGACATACCATATGCGGAAATGTTCTCAAAAGTCGGTTGGAAATTTATTGAAGAAGATTCCGTGCAAGGATTTTCATTTCCGGGAGTTAGAGCCCGCATGGATGGATCCAACTTGATACTCAATGTTCGAAAAGAAGACAATATACTTGGAGCAAAGCAAGGGGACACTGTCATTGAAGTGAATGATATGCAGGCAGATCAAGCAAATGAAGAATTTAACATTGCATCAGAAATCAATGATCCTGACAGTGAGTCTGATATTACTCTAAAAGTTAAACGAGGCGATGATATCATTACACTCAAGGCAAAACCAAAGTCCTCCAAAAAATTAGATCGCAGCATCATTCGTGTGGATGAGGCAGCAACTGAAAAACAACAAGCATTCTTGAAAGAATTATTGACAAAGTAATAATCCATGACCATACCAAGAAAATCAGATCATGTCACAATGATGCATGGCTATGCACTGCAAGACCCATATCATTGGATGCGAGAAAAAGACACTGATGAAGTCCTCTCTTTTCTTCATGCAGAGAATGAGTTTGTGAATGACACCCTGTCAGATACACAAACTCTTCAAGAAGAATTATATCAAGAAATGAAAGGACGTATCAAAGAAGCTGATACATCGACTTCAGAGATTATTGGCCAGTATGAGTATTATTATCGAACCGAGGTTAATAAACAATATAAAATATATTGCAGAAAATTATTGGGCGATAATGTTGAACACATCATACTTGATGCAAATGCACTTGCTGAAGGACATCCATATTTTATTTTGGGAACATTAAGAGTCAGTCCGAACCATCGTTTTGTTGCTTATTCTATTGATTTAAATGGATCTGAACATTTTACTGTTCATGTAAAGGATCTTGAAACAGGAGTTGTGCTACATGATACATTGCAAGAAGTGGACACCTCTATCGAATGGTATGCTGATTCCGATGCTTTTTTGTATATGCTTCTTGATGATACACGTCGTGCCTATAAAATCGCAAGGCATGAACTTGGCAAATCTCAATCCGAGGATATGATTCTTCTTCATGAACCTGATGAGGCATTTTTCTTGGGAATAGACAAATCTCGAGACGGAAAACAGCTATTCATCGAATCAGCAAGCAAAACTACATCGGAAGTGTGGATGCTTTCTGCTGAAGACATATCCTCCAATCCACGTTCCATCGCAGGAAGAGAGCATGGACATGAATATCATGTCACGTCACATGACAATTCACTTTATATCTTAAGTAATCGGGCCGGGGTAAATTTCTCATTATTGAATGCTCATATTGATGCGCCTCAAGAATGGTCCGAAATGTTGCCTCATCGTGAAGACACAAAATTGGAATGGGTCGTTTCATATACCGATCGTTTGGTAATTGGTGAAAGAAGAAATGGATTGGAGCATGTTCATATACATTGCTTCGACGGGGAGGATTATATGATGTCATTCCCCGACCCTGTCTATGACATAACTCCGGGCAAGAACCCAGTGAGCGATTCCAATATGTTTCGCTTCTATTACAGCTCTCCGATTTGTCCGCCAACAGTATATGACTATGCACTCCTGACACGAGAATTGAACATAGTCAAGCAGGATGAAATACCCGGAGGATTTCATCCCAGTGATTATATCGTTGAACGGCATTTTGCAAAAGCGAAAGATGGTATTGAAGTACCCCTGACGATCATTCGTAAAAAGGACATCACTTTGGATGGATCCGCTCCGGCATTCATGGTCGGCTATGGATCATACGGATTTTCCATGCCCACTGTATTTTCTTCATCACTCGTGAGTTTACTCAATCGTGGATTCGTATGTGCTCGTGCTCATATACGGGGTGGTTCAGACATGGGTGAGCAATGGTATTTGGATGGCAAACTTCAAAACAAGATCAATACCTTTAGTGACTTCATTGCATGTGCCGAATATCTGATATCGAACGGCTTCACTGCCAAAGAGCGCTTATCCGTGCAAGGTGGCAGCGCCGGCGGATTGCTCATGGGCGCAATAGCCAATATGCGTCCGGACTTATTTCATACTATCATAGCGAGCGTACCATTCGTCGACCTGATGAATACCATGCTTGATGCAACACTTCCATTGACCGTGACTGAATATGAGGAATGGGGTAACCCAAATGTTCGAGAAGATTTTGAATATATGCTTTCCTATTCTCCATATGACAATATTACTCATCAAGACTTCCCAAACATACTTGCGATAGCCGGTTATCATGATCAAAGGGTTTCCTATTGGGAACCCGCAAAATGGATTGCCAAATTGCGTGACAATAACACGGGAAATTCCACTATTTTGCTGTATACGAAATTTACAGCCGGGCATTTTGGCGCCTCGGGACGATTTGATTATCTGAAAGAATTGGCACTTGAATATGCCTTCATTCTGAAATATTCAAACATAAAAGATTGAATTTGGAGATTCGGCATGGAGAACACAGTGGATCATGCATATCGCTATAAAGTAGATTTCTATTGGAAATCACTCGCTATGTACGGAGCAGCATTGATGGTGTATGCTGTGCTCAAAGGCACAATAGATGAGAAAACTTTGTCAATTACATTGACTGACCCAATAGTAATCCTCCTTGCTTGTTTTGTACTGATATCTTCACTCTCCCTAATCATCAATCATCATGCGCGAAGAGTGATACTCATCGGCAAAGACAACATTACATTTCAAAACAGATATCGCAGTCGGACTTTTGAAGCAAAGGACATACGCTCCATCATTCTTGTAAAAGACAAACGATTTCGCGTCAATACTCTAAGCGCAATCAAAATAGATTTGCATGGAAGAAGACGTCCCATACGCTTGCGTCCATCCTTGTTCGAACATGAAGATGCTCTCATACACGATATCAAACTGCTCAAACAACACATAACTCCAAAAAAGGGTTGATTCAACATGAAAAGACTTGGCGCAATGCTGTTGTCGATCATGTTGATGGTGAGTATGTCATGCATGACATTCGCTCAAACCCATCCCACGAATGCAATGATGTTCAGACAGCTTATTGATCAACTTTCTCTTTCATTGAAAAAAGAAATCACATCAACACATTATGCCCTGAACATTGTCGGTGGAAATGATGAAAAGGAATTTATACGCAATGAGATGATGAGTCGTTTGTCAGAAATCACATGGACATCAAATGCTGAGAATTCAGTGACAGTAACGCCAATCGAAATGAGAATAATCTATGCCTTGACCGATCAACAAGATTTCTTGTCAAGAACATGCCGAATGTCAGCAACGATACGCATAGATGAGCAAGGAAAATCACGCATTGTGTCAATACCCCTGTTTTCACGTTCCGATACCATACCCTTGAATGAAGTACACATGGTTCAACAACCCGGCTATACATTCTGTACTGCCACGGTACCAAATGATGGTTGGAATGCTTTCGATTCGCTTGTAAAACCAATGCTCTATGTATTGACACTTGGTTTTTCGACATGGTTACTATTCAGCGTGAGAACACAATGATCAGAATTTCACGCAGACATTTTTTGTTTCTGTAAAAAATCGCAAAGCTTCAAAACCTCCTTCTCTACCAACACCTGAATCTTTCATCCCTCCGAATGGAGTTCGCAAATCTCGAATAAGCCAACAATTGATCCAGACGATGCCAAAATCAAGGGCATGCGCGATGCGATGGGCTTTTGCCAAATGCTGAGTCCATACATTTGCTGCCAAGCCATATTTGGTCCCATTCGCAAGTGCTATTGCTTCCTCTTCAGAAGAGAATCGTTGCAAGGTGACTACAGGACCGAATATTTCTTCTTGATTTGTTCTGCAATCATTGCCCAATCCTTCAATCACCGTTGGCTCGATAAACCAACCATCTTGACATCTTCCTTGAGGGTGAACCGGCGAACCACCACAGAGAATCGTTCCACCTTCCTCTTTGGCCAATTGAATATATGACAATACTTTCTCCCAATGCGACTTCGATACCAAAGCTCCTACATTTGTGCCGTTTTCGAATGGATCACCTATGTTCAATTGTTTGACTTTTTGTATGAATGCATCACAGAAAACTTCATACACAGAATCTTCAATGAGAATTCTCGATCCGCATAAACATATCTCACCTTGATTGGTGAATGCAGATCTAACGGCTTGCTGCACGGCTTCTTGCATATCGCAGTCCGCAAAGATGATCGACGGATTTTTTCCTCCAAGTTCAAGTGACAATTTCTTGAACATTGGCGCGGCTTTCGATGCAATTTGCTCACCGGTAACCGTTCCACCGGTAAAAGAAATTGCACGTATATCCGGATGTTCCACAATCGCCGTACCAACATTCTTTCCGTTTCCATGAAGAATATTGAGAACACCCGGAGGCAAACCCGCCTTCATGCAAAGTTCTGCGAACATTGTTGCGGTGAGCGGAGTGAGCTCCGATGGTTTTGCTATTACGCAATTACCGGTTGCCAATGCAGGCGCTATTTTCCACGTGAACAAATACAATGGCAAATTCCAAGGAGAAATACATCCAACAATTCCAATTGGAGAATGCACTGTATAATTCAATACACCTTTTGTACCATGCGATTCCGAAGCCATGTGAAGGATTTCAGTAGCAAAAAATTCAATGTTTTGAATTGCCCTTGGAATATCCATCACTTTGCTCAAGTGAATTGGTTTACCTTGATCTTTGGATTCAGCCTCAGCAAGCGATTCAAATGATAGTTTCATTTCCTGTGCAATAGCCAGCATGATACGCGAACGTTCTTCTACAGACATTGCTGACCAAATCGGGAATGCCTTTTTGGCAGCATCAACCGCCATTTGAACATCTTCCGCTGTTGAATCAGGTAGACGTGAATAAACTTTTCCGGTGGCAGGTTCCGAATTATCCAGCCACTGATTTTTTACCGGTGATTGCCATGCTCCGGCAATATAATTCTGCAATTCTTTCATGAGATTCTGATGCCTTAATTGATATACAAAAATGCTCAATTTTTGATGTCCTTGAAAACCAGATGAAACTTCCCGGTATTTACCCCGATGAACGGTCAATTTTCACTATTTTGCAGGTATATTTTCAGGATTAGTCGTGGAAGTCTTTTGGATCATACTAACGGGTTGTCTCACTGCCATAGCCTGCGCTTTGGCGGGGTCTCTTCTGATTGTCAGAAACACTTCCATGATCAGCGATGCAATTTCACATGCGATACTACCCGGTATAGTGGCTGCATTCCTGATAACCGGTTCAAGAACAGGATTACCGGTCTTGATCGGCGCTGCTTCCGTAGGATTGCTTACTACATTCCTTATTGAATTTCTTCATCGCAAAGGCCGCATGCAAACTGATGCATCAATAGGCATCATATTCAACATGTTATTTGCGATCGGTGTGATCATGATTACTGCATTTGCAGATAATGTAGATATAGATCCCGATTGCGTTCTCTATGGTGAGATCGCATATGTTCCATTGGATATGGTGAATCTTATTGGTTTGGAAATACCATATGCAGTATTGATGATGAGTGGTGTTTTGCTGATTACAATATTGATTTTCTTCTTAGGTTATAGACAAATGCTGGCAGCTTCATTTGATCCCGAACATGCTCAATCAATCGGAATACATACAGGATTCTGGCATTATCTGTTGATGGCATGTGTGTCATTCATTACGGTTGCTGCATTTGATTCCGTGGGCGCGATTCTTGTCGTTGCTTTGTTCATAGTGCCGCCTGCAACGGCATTTCTTCTTCTTAAGCAATTGCATCATATCATGTTTGCTGCAAGCATATTCGGCATGATTGCCGCTATAGCAGGATATTTTCTTGCGGATATGTTGAATGGATCCATAGCCGGGGCAATGGCAACGATCACAGGAGTTTTATTGGTACTCGTTATAGCATATACAAAAATTAAACAAGCATTACATGTGAATAAGGAGCCGATCATTGACTAGGATTGTCCATATCATTGTGTGCATGATATTCTTCTTCGGTATTCAAGAAGAAGTCATGGGGCAATTTTGGAAAAATGTGAATCTCCCCACTGGATATGCAAACAATTATTGGCTGGACATTTTCTTTCTTCCCGGAAATACTCAATTGGGCTGGGCTTGCGGATTCAATGCATCGATTGTAAGGACAACTGATGGTGGAAACACATGGTCCGGTGTGAAAGTTAATCAATTTCAAAATCCGATGTTGGAAAGCATTCATTTTGTCAGTCCTCAAATCGGTTTTACATCGGGTCCGCAGGGTATTTGGAAATCTACCGATGGCGGTGCATCGTGGTTCAGCATTGCACCTCCGAATACTCAAGGTTCATTATGGGGATGTTATTTCAAAGATCAAAATCTTGGATTAGTTGTTGGTGGTGGTTGTGGTGGACCTCAATTATATTATCGAACAACCGATGGTGGAATAAACTGGACATTATTCCAAGGTTCTGAACCTCAAAGTGGGATGTGCGATTTGATTTTGGATCAAGCAAGTGATATAGGTTATGCATCGAGTAGTGGTTTGATTTGGCAATCGACGAATGCCGGACAAACATGGAGCGTATTTTCTCGAGCAAATACTATTAATGCATGGCAAGAAGAAATTTCCTGGCTTGGCGATAGTTTCCTTGTACCATGGAGTGGAAATGCTTGTCAAGGGGGAGGAGGAGGAGGGGGAATGTGCTTCACGACAAATAAGGGACAAAGTTGGAATCGCGTTCCGACTCCCGATAATATGTTCGGAACATTTCTCACATCTGCAACAACAGGTTGGGCATGTGGATATGATCGTTCGGTGTATTATACATCCGATGCGGGAAAAACATGGGAATATCGCAATTGTGGAACGACCGGCTCATTGGATGATATCACGATGTTCTCCGATACCTCCGGCTGGGTTGTAGGTGAAGGCATTTATAAAATGGTAAGTGGATTTCATGAAGTTGTTCCAAAGAATGGTCTCACATTTGCAAATACTTGCGTCAATTCAGTAAAACATGATTCAATCATCATTCGCAATTATTCATTTGAATCCACAATTGTCTCCATCACCGTGAATGGTCCGGCAGCAAGTGATTTCATCGTTCCCTTCACTACTTTTGCTTTGGGACAATGCGAGGAAAGACTCGTCCCTATCACATTCCGTCCGACCGCATCAGGTGTTCGCTCAGCCACCATCGGCGTCAGCATGATTAATCCTCTGGAATCATTCACCATACCTCTGCAAGGAACTGCTGCTGATATCACATTGAGTGCAGGTTTTCGAGATACTGTCGATATCGGTTCGAGATTGGTTGGAACAACGAGTGATTCTTCATTCATGATTCATAATCGCTCTGATGCTGAAATCACTTTGACTGCAATCAATCCGATGGATCTTCCGCCCGGACATACATTTCTTTGGAATAATGCGCTTCCCCTTCGGATACCAGCACGTGATTCAGCACTCTTGAGATATAGAATCATCATGAATGATACAGGGATCACGCATCAGCGATTCCTCTTAAAATTTGGGATGTGCGACAAAACAATCACGATGAAAAGCATGGGGACATCTCCAAAGATCACATCGCCCGATAATATGGTGATTCTTGCAGATTGCAATCCTGTGAAGGATTCTACATTCACGATCACGAATACCGGGAATGCAATGTTGGTGATACATCGATTGGAGATTTCAGGTGGAGACAGCGCTGCATTTTCATTGGGTCCGCATACACTTCCAATGAATATTGCACCAGGCGCAAAGAAAACCATTAGCGTGTTATATCGAAAAGGATTGCCCTTGGATCCAATTGCAATGTCAAAACTCCTGATTCATCATTCCGATACGATGATGAATAGAGTATCGCCCCGCATCGTGAATATACTTGGCAAGAGAGGATATACCATTGCCCTTCCTACACGCGATTCACTTTGGGCAGGTATACACTGCATCAATGATAAAGGAACATGTTCAGCTACAATTGATGTCAATGGATCAGGTTCAACTCAGATTCACGGCATCATATCCAAGACAGGCAAGTCCAGAGTGATTGCACCGACAACTTTTCCGTTTACGATAAATGGTCAGATTTCTGCATCCATAGAAACAAGAACAGTAAAACCGGGTAGATATACAGACACATTGCTTGTGATTAGCGGCCCATGTAAAGACACCATTCCTTTGATTGTTGAAGCGCAAGGTATAACAACCATCATCTCATTTGCAGATTCGGTTTTGACAGCCACGGTTGACCAAGGAATTCCCTCCACATTGTATGCGGATTTGTTTTCAATTGGGACTGCTTTTGCTAATATACAACGCATGACATTACGCATCAATCAACAGATACGACTTGCAGATCCATTGCCGAGACCTTCAATCATCAATCCCGGAAAGTCAGGTCAGGTTTCGTTTATCATCACTCCAAGTTTGACAGACACACTCTTGATCGATACATTATGCATTGATGTATCAAAAGAATGTCCGACCTCAGTCTGCATTCCACTTCGAATCACAGTTCGACAGGCAAGACTCGCTTTGAGCGATACACTTCTTGACATGTCATTAACATGCGATGACACTTCATTGGTCGATACGATCATGATCAGCAATCCAGGCATGTTGAATGATACATTGTTCTCCATCACAGAGTCGACAGTATCAAGTGCATATTCATTTGACTTAGGCAAAACACTTCCTGCAATCATCAAACCCGGTGATTCAATTCCATTGATTATTAAGTTCACGCCAAGACAGCAAGGTGTCTATTCTTATTCACTTGAAATAGCTTCAAGTTCCGGGAAGAATATTGGCAAAAATCAAATCGTGAATGTGCGCGGAACATATACTTCACCTATTATTTCAATCAATCGAAATGTTTGTGATTTCGGCATTCATGAACCATGTTCCAAAGACACCACAATCTTAGTGACAATTCTGAATTCGGGTCTCAAGGCAGGTGATTGCTCGATTTCAACGAGCTCTTCATCACTCATCCTTCAGGATACGATTCTCAGAATTCCCGAAAATGGGACTATTTCTCTTCCGATCTTATATCGTCCAAGCAATAGAAACATTGGTTCATGGAGCGATTCAATAATAATCAAAGAATTGACTTGCGATAAACGGTTGACCATTCTTTGTACAGGTTTGATTGATACAATCAAGATTGCAACTCAACCAACTGCGATTGCTTTCGGAACGATGTATCGTGATGATAGCGTAACAATACCGATCACCATAACCAATGTATCGCAGTTCTCTGTAATGGTCGATTTCATTATCATTGATAAACAAAGCTCAGAATTCGCTATCACGCAATCACGTTCACTGCCTGCACTTTTGTCTGCAGGTGATACAGTGCAACTCGGCATCAGAGCAATTGCATTGATTGAAGGTACTTCACCAAATGATATGCTGCGCATACATGCTCATCGTGATTGCAATTCTTTAAAGCACATACCTATTTCCATGGACACCCCTAAGGAAGCCTATACTGCCAAACTTTCAACTGAAGATTATACAGTTGAATATGGTGATACAATGACGATATATTGTCAGATTCAGGGGGATTTAAGCATGGCAAGACTTCGTTCATTGTCTTATTCGGTTGCTTTGGATGGCAGTCTCTTCAGCATACTTGAAACATTTCCAAAAGCAATGATTACCAAGAATGATTCCTTGATCACATGGAACATCCCTGCCGATCAGATTCCACTAAACGGAGGCATCATCTCAAGAATACATGGTAGAGCATTGGTAACTCAGCATAGATTTACCCCGATCATATTTACCGATATTCATCCCGAAACCAATCGGGCCATTTCAATCGACACAGTCAATGGCTCTTTGTCTGTGTCAAGAACATGTGCCAATGATTTAACCGGCTTCAAGCTTACTTCGCTACTTGTGATGAAGCTTAGGCCACCGCATCCAATTCCGGATCGCATTGCCATTTCCTATGCTTCCACGATGGATGAACCTGCATCGGGCATTATCTCCGTGTATTCACTTGAAGGAGCGCTCCTTTATACACATGAACTTGTCGGCAAAAACATTGAACAACAATTTACCATTCCACATGTTTTCGCTGCCGGTACATATATGTTGCAGATGCAAAGCAAACACTATGTTCAACGCGAGATGATATTGATTTCTCCATGATTCATCTACCATTTCATTTGAACGCATATCATGATGCAGTGATTCATGGGGATATTCGAATGCCGGATGAGGGGGAAGCTCCCATCATACTTATCATTCACGGTTTTCGAGGTTCAAAAGATTGGGGATTTTTTCCCTATATCGCTCAAGAGTTCGTAAAGAGTGGCGCAATCACAATCTCGTGGAATATGTCACTGAATGGTTATTCAAAAGAGGCAACCTACATTGATAAACCCGATGATTTTGCCAAGAATACAGTCACTCAGGAATTGGCCGATACAAACTTGATCATAAGTGCATTGCAAGACACATCGTCTGATTTGTATTCCATGATTGCATCAAGATGGAATGGAATATTGATGATGATTGGTCATTCCAGAGGTGCCGGAATTGCGATATTGTCAGCGGAAAAGAATCCATGCATACATACATTGGCTTTGTGGAATCCTATTTCAAGATTTGGTCGTTTCAGCGAAAGGCAAAAAAACATCTGGAAAGAAACAGGTATATTTCAAGTGGATGAAACCGAAGCGGGCATTCCCGTGATGATGAATTACTCTTATATCGAAGATCTTGAATTGCATGGAGAAGAATATTCACTTCTAAGATCAATTCATGAACTTACATGCGAAGTACTCATCGTACATGCTGAGCAGGACATGACTGTTCCGCTTCGTGAGGCAAGAATGCTTCGAGAACATGCCATGCATACCCGTCTGGAAGTAATACCTGCAACAGGGCATATATTCGGTAGCACTCATCCATTTACCGAGTCAACTCCGGCATTGAACAAAGCTCTGAATTTTACTATTGATTTTTTTGATTTATGAAATACATCTACTTATTGTGCTTATTCCTCTGTTCATCCTGCGAGCTTGTTCGTATTGGCTCCGGGCCATCAGGCATCGTCAATCCAACACAGGAAACTTCCATAGGAACCATATATCTGCTCAAGGCTGAGCTTGATAGCGGTAATATCATCGGGGCATCTGATCTACTCATACATCCAAATGGCAAGCAGATGAAAGCAAAGGACAGATTTGAAAGCTTTCCTCAATTGGAAAAACTGGCTCATACAATTCGCAATAAAGACATTGCATATACGCTAACAGATACCTTGCTCCCCACAAAACATGCTATCATGTGCTCATTCAACTATTTGAATACAGTGACATTCACATTGCAGAAATCACAAGATTCATGGTTTATTTCGGATATTAAAAAATGAGTCAATTCCCTTTCATTATGGGTATCGTGAATGTTACGCCTGATTCATTTTCTGATGGCGGACTCTATGCCGATCATCAAACAGCTATAGCTCACGCGAATTCATTGATAGAGCAGGGTGCTGATATCATCGACATTGGTGGTGAAAGCACAAGACCCGGAGCAGAAATCATTTCCATTGAAGAAGAAATTCATCGAACGATTCCCGTAATAGAAGGAATTCGGAAATTTAATTCCGATATCACGATTTCGATAGATACAACAAAATCCGAAGTTGCAGAAGCCGCAATGAATGCTGGTGCTTGCATGATCAATGATATTTCCGGATTAGATTCAGGACCTGAACTGGCAAGAATTGCAGCCCACTTTGATGTACCGCTGATTTTGATGCATCGTAAGGGAGTGTCTGCAACCATGCAACAGAATCCACAGTATGCGAATATTGTTGAAGAAGTAAAACTTCATCTCATGGAAAGATGTGCATTGGCTAAGGAATACGGTGCCCATAAACTCATTATTGACATCGGTATTGGTTTTGGAAAAACGATGGACCACAATTGGGAATTACTTCGATCACTCCATGAATTCTACGATATAGGATATCCTATGCTTCTTGGGATTTCTCGAAAATCATTCATCGGATCCACACTCGACATAACTAATCCAGCTGATAGAGATGTACCGACTCATCTCCTGCATGCATTGCTCATGAATAAACATTGCTCGATTATTCGTGTTCATGATGTCAGCATGGCAGTCATGGCAAAAAAACTATATGCAAGATTACATGAGTAGTATGATGAATAAGATACTTCAGTCTTCCTTATGGCGTTCGCTCTTCCTATTTACATTGTCAAGCATCATATATATAATCACAATGATGCCTGATATCGGATTCACTGATTCCGGCGAACTTGCCGCAGTGGCACATAATTTGGGTATTGCTCATCCAACCGGCTATCCTTTATATACAATCATTGCTCATGTCTGGAGTTTGATCTCGCCTTTCTCTACAGTCTATGATCTGAATCTACTCGCAGCATTGATGACAGCAGGATCAATCAGCATATTCTCTTTGATACTTGAAGAAGCATTGAGTTTTACATCTTGTAAAAAAGAACATGCAAGCAGTATTTCTTTTAGTGTTTCCCTTATGTTCGCTTTTGGATCTACCGTATGGTCACAAGCAACTTCCCTTGAAGTGTATTCATTGCAATTGCTACTTTTTATGCTAAGCATATACTTTTTCATCAAAGCAATGAAGCATGGAGGCATGTCCAATCATTTACTGATTTGGGGATTTCTCATTGGATTGTCATTCACCAATCATGGCACGACGATATTATTGGCTCCCGCGATGATATTGGGATATTTTTCAAACTGGACAACGGGTAAAATCGATTTCTCTTCACAGAAATTCCGTGGACTTCTCCCGCTGATACCTTTGTTTATCGTGGGATTATTGGTTTGGCTATACTTACCAATTCGAAGCGCACAGAATCCGATCATCAATTGGGGAGAAGTGCATCGCAACTGGGATGCTTTCTCTTATCATGCATTTGGAAAACAATATCAAGTTTGGATGTTCAATGAAGGAACTGCTAAAGAAAATTTTCCAAAGTATTGGTCTGCACTCATTGGCATGACATCTTGGATTATGTTACTTCCAATCATGTATGGAGTATTGATTGCATGGAAAACAAATAAAAGCATACTTGTGTTTTGCGTCATGCTCATCATTGGCAATCTTGTCTATGCATTGAATTATGGCATTCATGACATTGAAACATATTTTATTTCAGGTTTCATCGGGGCATTCATTCTTGCCGCATACGGAATATATGGATTGCTTCAGAAGATTGAGCGTTATCATTATGCTGTGTTGCTTCTTCCAATGCTCAATCTAGGTTTGAATTATGTAGAGAATGATAAGCATGAAGACCGCTCTGTCTCATCATATATCTCATTGATGATTGACCCACTCCCCAAAAATAGCGTCATCATATCTGCGCAATGGGATTTTCTCTGTTCCGGATTCCTTTATAAACAAATTGTGGAAGGATATAGACCGGATATCATCATGGTTGAGAAGGAATTATTGCGAAGAACATGGTATCCTTCTCAAATGAAAAGGCAATATCCTTTCTTGCAGATAATCAATCCACAGCTAAATACATTTCTTCAAGAATTGACATTGTTCGAACAAGAGAAGAGTTATTCGGCTGAAATCTTGCAGACAAGATATGAGGAAGTGTTGAATGCCATCATCGATTCATCATTGGTATATAGGAAACCTGTTTATATCACGACAGAAGTATTGCAACAGGAATCAAATATTGCACAACAATATGCAAAGATTCCTCATGGTCTTGCATTCAGGGTATTACTTCCACCACCATCAGGATTACCTGAATTATCATTGCCTCTGTTGAATACATCATTCGAACCATTGATTTCTTCGATTGGCAAGCGAACAAGTCATTTACATGAAGGATTAACGTCAATTACTGCAAATCAAGTATTGAATCTCGCTCAATATGCGTGGATGACCGGAAGATTGAAAGAGGCCAAGGCATATTTGTCAATCGCAGAGAATATCAAGTCTGACAATCCAACATTGAGTGCATTGCAGAATGCGATTCTCAATTCTCCTGATGGACCGAAAAAGTAATCATGGAATCTGTTCAATCGTCAACATATTTGTTCGAGATCTTGCCACGAGTGGTCTTCCGATTGTTATGACGACTGATTCACCGGTTTTGAAGAATTGTTCTTTTTTCAAGAATTGTTTCATGTGCTCCACGGTGAAATCCGTACCTCCAGCTTTATCTATGAGCACGCCTGTCACTCCCCAAAACAGACCTGTTCTTCTTGCAATTTCAGCAAATTCCGTCATTGCTATGATGGGTGTATTTGGTCTTCTATTTGAAATGAGCAATGCCGTCTCTCCCGACAAGCTCAATGTTGAAATGCCTGCAATGTCCGGATTCTCGGCTATGGTGGCTGCTGCAGTCGCAATCAGATCAGTATTGTGCTCTTTTCTTGGCAATCCCATCATGCTTCTTCGTATGCGCATATCATCTTGTTTGCAGTGTGATTCTGCTTCACTACAAATCGTGCGCATATAACTCACGGTTTCCACCGGATAAGTTCCGACGCTTGTTTCAGCTGAAAGCATTACGACATCTGTTCCATCGAGCACTGCATTTGCAACATCGCTGGCTTCTGCTCTTGTTGGTCTTGGATTATTGATCATGGACTCCAACATTTGCGTTGCAGTTATAACTGGTTTTGCATAGCGATTGCAGACGGTTATGATATTTTTTTGAACAGTTGGCACTTCGGCAGCCGGTATTTCAACACCAAGATCACCACGGGCCACCATGATCACATCTGAGACTTTCACGATATCTTCAATATTGGAAACTGCTTCCGGTTTTTCTATTTTGGCTATCACCCATTGTTTGCCACCGAGTTTTGCAATGTGTTTTTTGATATGCAACACATCTTCCGGTTTTCTCACGAATGACAAAGCCACATAATCAACGCCTTGTTCCACTGCGAACTTCACATCTTTTTTGTCTTTGTCCGACATTGATGGTTGACTCACCTTCACATTCGGAAGATTGATTCCTTTTCTCGATTTGAGTATTCCTCCATTCATCACCATCACATTCACGAATGGTGCTTTGACTGATGTGACCGTTACTTTCATGAGGCCATCATCAAAAAGAAGGATATCGCCCTTTTTAACATCACTTGCTATTTCCGGAAATTCAACGGGAATGAAATTATTTGGAATCTTCATTCCAGATTTTTTCACTTTTTGTCTATCTGCAATTGCAAATTGTTCACCTGTTTTCAAATCAATGACTTGATCTTTTAAGTCTGCCACGCGAATTTTAGGACCTTGCAAATCCGCAACGATAGGCAAAAAGATACCAAGCTTTTTCTCTGCCGCTCGAATGATTTTGATATTTTCTAGATGTACTTCATGTGAACCGTGAGACATGTTCAATCTGAATCCATTTGCACCGGCCAATACCAGTTCAATGATTTTATTTTGCGAAGCAATCGCCGGACCCATCGTGCAGAGTATCTTCGTATTCTGATGAAGATGTTCCAAACGATGTGATTTCAATGCACTTCGTAATTGTTGGGTATTTGGAGCAAATTGTTTCTTTTTCACTGTTTATCCTTGTAGCGCATTTTTAATGAATCCATCTGCATCATGCAGTTTTTCACCTGCAGTTTGTGCATCAACATCTGCAAGAAGCATCACCAATGCAGTTTTTACATGTCCATGAGCTGATTCCAGCACTTCACTTGCCTTCTCATATTCCACATCTGCAATTTCCATGATGATACGCTTTGCTCGCTCACGCAATTTCGCATTTGTTAATTGCAAATCCACCATGATATTTCCATAACTTTTACCTAATCTTATCATGGATGCTGTTGTAAGCATATTGAGAATCATTTTCTGTGCAGTACCGCTTTTCATGCGTGTTGAACCGGCTATCACTTCCGGTCCTACATTCGAAGCGATGATGATGTCTGCTTTGACACCTAATTGACCAATTTGTTCTCTTGAGTTTGTTGTTACCAACAATGTATGACAACCCATTGATTTTGCTTTATCTAATGCTCCACGCACAAATGGTGTTCTTCCTGAAGCAGCAATCCCGCAGATCACATCATGATGATTCACGTGATTGTCAATCAAAGCTCGAGCACCATGTTCTGGCGAATCTTCTGCACCTTCTTGTGCTTTGAAGATAGCTTGTTCTCCCCCGGCTAAGATTCCTTGAACCATTTCCGGATCAGTTCCAAATGTTGGGGGACATTCCGAAGCATCAACGATGCCGAGTCTTCCACTTGTTCCGGCACCAACATAAAACAATCGTCCACCTACTTTGAATTGTTCCGTGATGATATCCACTGCCTGTGCTATATGAGCTAATTCATCTTTTACAGCATGGGCAACCATTGCATCTTCGCTATTGATCAATTGCAGAATTTCCATTGTGCTCATAAGATCAATGTCGCTTGAACGCAGATTTCTTTGTTCAGTAGCCAGATTCGATATTTCTTTGAAAAGTGAAGTCATGAATCAATGTCTTGCGGCACCACCATCCACATTGATGGTTTGTCCTGTGATGATTCCGGATGCCGGTAATGAAAGAAAGGCCACGAGATTGGCAATGTCTTCCGGTTCATCCGGACGATGCACTGCCTGCTCGGGGAGTATATGTTCGAGAATGGTTTTTGATAAACGCACATCTGAAGGCCTTTGGGTTGCAGTTAATCCAACCGTTATTGCATTGATTGTGATTCCGTGCTTTCCAATTTCAGATGCTAGTGATCTTGTGAATCCTATCACGCCCATTTTTGCCGCAGCATAATGCGACAGAAATGGTGTTCCTAACCATACGGTATTTGAAGACAATGTGACGATTCTACCAAAATTTTTCGCCTTCATTGTTGGTAACACTGCCTGTGTCACCAAAAACAAACTCGTCAGATTGATATTCATCATTGTATTCCACTGCTCATGTGTGATGAGTTCAAGCGGAGCTTCATCATACATACCAACATTGTGCACGAGAATGTCAATCGTACCGAATTCTTTCAGCGTCACATCAATCAATGCTTTAACATCCTCGGCTTTTGTGCAATCTGCTTTCACGGTAAGCGCTCTGCCTCCGGCTTGATGAACTTTCTCTGCGGTTTCACTTGCATCAGCCAGATCGGCTATAACAATGATTGCACCTTCTTCAGCAAGGCGTTCGCAGAAAGCACTTCCATTTCCAAAAGCTGCACCGGTCACGATTGCGACGCGATTTTTCAGACCATGTTCAAATTCATGTATTTTCATTCTTTCCTTTCACATTATGCTCTGGGATGAGCTTTTTGATATGCTTGTTTTAGTCTGTCAACAGAGACATGCGTATACACTTGTGTAGCAGACAATGAACTATGTCCAAGCATTTCACTAACCGAACTTATATCAGCTCCATTGTCCAACAAATGCGTTGCAAATGTATGGCGCAATACATGAGGACTCTTCTGCGGTGATTCCGTCACAGGATTCATCGCTCTTCTGATGATTCTGTATACGACGGAGGGGTTCATCACTTTTCCTCTATCACTCAGAAATACTTTTCCATCCGGTTTTGCGGTATCCAGAGTAGTCAAGCATGACCTTAAACCGATATAAGCCACCAATGCTTCCAACGCTTTACCACCGATTGGAACAATACGCTCCTTTTTACCTTTTCCCATCACACGAACGGTTCCTGCATGCATATCCAAATCTTGCATGGGAAGTTGTATGAGTTCACTCACACGCAATCCAGAACTGTATAATAATTCCGCAATTGCTATGTTTCGAGCTCCGCCGGGCGAAGAAGAATCAAAAGAATCCATCAATGATTCAATTTCTCCGGGTTGCAAAAATGAAGGCAATTTCTTCTCCGCTTTTGGCGTGGAGACGATCGCTGCGGGATTGCGATCGATCCACGATTGCCGAAAAGCGAATTTGAAGAATGATTTTACAGCGGCTATTTTCACTCTCAAAGACTTTTTAGATAGTCCGCGATCATGAAGATAACCTAAAAATGGTCGAATATCAGCCGGCTCTATGGCATTAATTTCTGGTTTAATGCCATATTCTGATATAAAGTAGTCCAGAAACTCCATAAGCGCAAAACGATAGGTTTCTATCGTATGTGGAGAATAACCTTTCTGCAATTCACATGCCGAAAGGAATTCCTGAACTGCCTGCTCATATACTTTATTCATTATGCATCATAAGGTAATGAGTCTTATGTCCTACAAAAATCAAGCCATGAATATTGTCCGGATGACAATTCTGGAGGGTCTCCCCCGAATTTCGCATATTGCATCCTTGAATATCACTATGGAAACAGATCATGTCAGACAAATTTCAGCTCCTGGATACCTTACGTAAAGAAGCCATGCTTGGCGGTGGTGCGCAAAAAATTGCCGATAGGCACAAAAAGGGTGCTTTGACTGCCAGGGAGCGGCTACAAATTCTGCTTGATCCTGATTCTTTTGAAGAGATAGACATGTTTGTACGACATCGTTCCACGAATTTCGGTCTTGAAAAAAATCGACCGCTTGGTGATGGAGTCATCACAGGAACCGGCCGAATTCATGGACGAACCGTATGTGTTTTTTCACAAGACTTCACCGTGTTTGGTGGTTCGCTTTCCGAAACACATGCAGAGAAAATTTGCAAAATCATGGATCTCGCCATGAAGATTGGAGCGCCGGTCATTGGAATCAATGACTCCGGTGGTGCTCGTATTCAAGAAGGTGTTGTATCTCTTGGTGGTTATGCAGACATATTTTTACGCAATACGTTGGCAAGTGGCGTCATTCCGCAGATCAGCGTGATTCTTGGTCCATGCGCCGGCGGTGCTGTCTATTCTCCCGCCATTACGGACTTCGTGTTCATGTCGAAGGGAAGTTCCTATATGTTTGTCACCGGACCCAATGTTGTTAAAACCGTAACACATGAAGAAGTGACATTCGAAGAACTTGGCGGAGCTGAAACACATGCTTCCAAATCAGGCGTTGCTCATGTTGCATGTGATGATGAAGTCGACACACTTAATCGCGTTCGTGAATTGATGCGTTATCTTCCTTCAAGCAATTCCTCAGGCTTGCCACATATCCCAACGATTGATCAGTCCGACAGAAATTGTACAATGCTGGACACAATCATCCCTGAGAATCCTAATCAACCGTATGATATCAAAGATGTGATCAAAACGGTTGTTGATGAGTCTCAATTTTTTGAAATTCATGCAGACTATGCGGAGAACATTGTCATTGGATTTGCCACACTCGATGGACGACCAATTGGAATCGTGGCCAATCAACCGGCATCAATGGCCGGTGTTCTCGACATTAATAGTTCAATTAAAGGTGCTCGCTTCGTTCGCTTCTGTGATGCCTTTAATATTCCACTTGTGGTATTTGAGGATGTTCCCGGATTTCTTCCGGGTACGGATCAAGAATGGAGAGGCATCATCAGGCATGGTGCAAAATTGTTATATGCATTCTGCGAAGCAACTGTTCCCAAAGTAACGGTGATTACCAGAAAAGCATATGGCGGTGCCTATGATGTGATGAACTCAAAACATATTCGCGCTGATTACAATATCGCATGGCCAACTGCTGAAATTGCAGTAATGGGCGCGAAAGGTGCAGTTGAAATTCTTTTCAAAAAAGAAATCGAAGCCGCCGAAGACAAAGTTGCAAAAGCAGCAGAACTTGAAGCAGCATATAATGCTCAGTTTTGCAATCCATATGCAGCTGCTGAAAGAGGATATATCGACGATGTGATAAAACCTTCCGAAACAAGAACTCGTCTGATTCGTGCGCTCTCCATATTGGAGACAAAAGAAGATTCAAATCCTTGGAAAAAGCATGGCAATATTCCTTTGTGATTCGCTCAATCATTTTCTCATTTCAGGGGATGAACAATGAAATGGATGTGCATCATGATCATGATGGTACTACTCTCAGCTTGTGGAATTCAAAAGAAAGGATTTCTTTCCAAAGATCTGACGCCAAAGCTCATTGATGGAGAGCATTATGTCTACATTCTCCCATCGGGAGAAGAAGCATTCGTAGAACAATTTGATTATGCATCGGAATTTGAAGATGGATATGCAATCATTTGTGATTCAAATGAGCAATGCGGAATCATCGATTCAACCGGCACAATTATCTTACCCTATTCATTTCCCGATTTATGGTTTGCCGGAGAAGGCATGTATTCATTCAGGAAGAATAATCTGATTGGATTCATCGATAGAAATGGTAATGTGAGAATTCCGCCGATTTTTGGTGGAGATGGAGGAGCCAGACCGCGGTTTTCCGAAGGTAAATGCGCAGTGATTGATTCCACGAATTCATTCTATCTGTTCATAGACAAAAATGGAAGCAAGGTGTTTGATCGTGTCATCGAAGGTACGCTTGGCGGAGCGGCAACTTATTATTTCCCTGAATTTCATCAAGGATTATGCGTGGCGCATGATAAGTATCGTTTCGGCTATATCAATCATGCAGGTGAATGGGCCATACCACCTCAATTTGATCAAGCGCATCGTTTTAGCGAGGGACTTGCGGCTGTTCGTAAAAAAGGACTCGTCATGTTTATCAATGCAAAAGGCGAGAGAGCCATTGCGCGCTCTTTCGGTGCAATCGACGAAGGATGTTGCGGATTTGATTATGGCTATTTTCAACAAGGCAAAGTTCGTGTGAATCTTGATTCTACTCAATCAGACATCGATATAGATGATCCGCGATATAATTATCGAAAAGCACAATGGGGCATCATCGATAAAAAAGGTAATGTACTCGAAATTGAAGATCCTTGACATATGAAGATATATTATAATTCCCCGGTCATTCTAACATTCTCGCTCATTGCTTTTGCTGTGATGATTATATCTTCATTGACAGCCGGGACATCAACAACGGCATTGTTTACCGCATGGCCATCAGGCCTATTGAATCCTTTGAGTTATGTCAGAATGTTCACGCATGTTCTAGGACATGTTTCATGGGAGCATCTTTTTGGAAATCTGACTTTGATATTATTAATAGGGCCATTGCTGGAAGAAAAATACGGATCTTCAACAATGCTTATGATGATTGTGATCACGGCTTTAATCACCGGAATCATTGTTATATTTTTTACGAATACCGGCTTACTTGGAGCAAGCGGTATCGTATTCATGTTGATTTTGCTGAGTTCTTTTGCCAATATCAAAAGCGGACATATTCCTCTGACATTCATCATCATCGTTGCATTGTTCTTGGGTAAGGAATTTGTTGCTTCATTCAAGCCAGATGCAGTTTCGCAATTCGCACATATCATGGGTGGTCTTTGCGGTAGTTTCTTTGGATTTTTTCATATTGATCATAAAAAGAAAGGGAAAAAATCATGATTCAGAAATTATTGCGCATCAATGAGCTTTATAGCATTCCTGAAGAGTTGTTTATGTTCAAAACAGCTCGTTCTAGCGGTCCCGGTGGACAAAATGTAAATAAAGTTGAAACAAAAGTCAGACTCATCTACAATGTATTCGCACATGTTGAGTTACCTGCCGAAGCTCGTTTGCGACTCCTAACAATGCCCGATACAAAAGTCAATAAAGATGGACTCATCGTCATCACCGAACAACGTGGCGCCAGTCAATATGAGAACAAAGAATTGGCCATCAAGCAATTAAAGGCAATGATCAAGAAAGCACTGATCGTACCCAAAGAGAGGAAAGCAACAAAGCCGACGCGGGTCTCTAAAGAAAATCGTCTCCAGTCCAAGCGCGTCACAAGTGCAAAGAAAGTCACTCGAAGAAAAAGGATTGATTTTGATGAAGAATGATGTGATCGTGATTGGTTCCGGGATTGGCGGCATGAATGCAGCAATGCAATTGGCTGCCAAAGGATATACGGTCAGCATCTTCGAAAAACGCTCCGAACCAGGCGGAAAAATGCGCCGCATTCATTATTCCGATTGCATATTCGATGCAGGTCCGTCACTTATCACGATGCCCTTCATTCTTCGTGATGCATTCGAGCAAACGGGAGTGAAACTTGATGCATATCTTTCCCTCTTACCAATTGACCCCATCTGTCATTATCGGTGGCTCGATGGCACTCAGTATGATTGCCATGCTAATCCATTCAAAAGAAATGAAGAAACCGAAAAAACATTCGGTAGAAAAAGCATGCAGGAAATGAATGCTTATCTCTCCCATGCGGGCAGAGTTTATCATGCAACAAAGGATGTATTCCTATTCAATCCATTCGAGGGATTCAAAGAATTCTTCAAAACAACCAATCTTTCCATGCTGCCGGCACTTCCATCAATGAAGTTCATGCAGAAGTTTCATGCATTCAATGCAGAACGATTCTCCAATCCCAAACTTGTTCAACTCTTTGATCGCTTTGCAACATATAATGGATCTTCTCCATTTCTTGCGCCGGCAACGCTCATGGTTATTCCATTCATCGAGTTTGAATACGGTGGTTGGTATCCGCAAGGCGGAATATATGCCATCGCTGATGCGATGTACAAACGCTGCATTGAATTGGGCATAATATTCCATTTTGACACCGATGTCACAGAAATTATGACCGAAAGAACAAAAGCAATCGGCATTACAACTTCGAATGGTGATCAAATCGAAGCAGAGCATATCATATCCAATGCCGATGTATTTCATGTTCAACATGATTTGCTTTCAAGAAAGCAAGAGAAAAAACCCAATCTTTCTACATCCGGATTTGTCTTGCTTATTCCCATGAATGACAATCCATTCTCTATGGCTCATCATTCAGTATTGTTTTCAGATGCATATCAACAAGAGTTTACAACTATTTTTGATGCGAATAGAGCTCCGGAAGAAATGACTGTGTATATCAGCGTATCAAGCAAGACCGATAAAAGTCAAGCAGGAGTTGGCAAAGAAAACTGGTTTGTGCTCGTAAACACGCCTCCTACATCAAAGGACGGAGAATGGACTCCCAATAGATCTGAATCATATAAGAATGTAGTGTTAACAATGATTGAGCGTTTCCTTCCCGGCATGAGGTCATATATCGCCCATGAGCCCCAGATCATAAGTCCGGATGATTTTTCAAGAGAATTCCATGCAACAGGTGGATCGCTTTATGGCTCTTCTTCAAATTCAATGTTCAGTGCATTTCTTAGACCCAAAAACAAGGATCCTCGCATAAGCAATCTCTATCATTGCGGAGGAAGCGCTCATCCCGGTGGAGGGATTCCCCTCGTGATTCTGTCAGGACATTTCGCAGCCCGCGAGATTATGAATAATTCCTGATTCCTTGACCATTGGCAAATGGTTATCTTTGCCATCATTTCTTGAATTACCGTATGCTACCCGATCCCAATACATTGTCCAATGAGCAATTGGCAGCCCAATGCATCATGCCACGTCTCGTTCCAAGAGATTATGCCGATGAAGAAACTTTGCGCAATGAAGTAGCCACACTCATTCAAAGAGGAATTGGGGGATTTTGCGTGTTTCAGGGTGAAGCTGATGCCACTACATTACTCTTGCATGAACTTCAAAAGAAATCCACGATTCCACTGCTCTTTAGCGCTGACTATGAACATGGTCTGCCAATGAGACTCGAAGGTGGGACTGATATGCCTCATGCCATGGCGATGATGCAATCGGAATCACCGGATGCTACAAGAAAGGCAGCCGAATATATTGCCAATGAAGCCCTAACGATTGGAGTACACTGGAATTTTGCTCCGGTGTGCGACATTAATTCAAATCCTCATAATCCAATCATCAATATTCGATCTTTTGGTGAAACGACCGAACAATCGGAATCTCATATTCGAGCTTATATCGAAGGAATGCAATCTCAACATGTTATGGCATGCGCCAAACATTTTCCTGGTCATGGAGATACATCCACGGATTCGCATTCCGCATTGCCATTGATTGATTGTTCCAAAGAACAATTAGAGCAAAGAGAATTCATGCCTTTCAAGATTGCGATGGATGCCGGAGTTCGATCCATCATGATCGGACATTTGTCGATTCCAGCATTGGATGATTCAGGAATACCTGCTTCACTTTCACCAATCATCATGCAAGACATACTTCGTTCTCAATGGGGATATGAAGGCATCATAGTAACAGATGCATTGGACATGCATGCCATAAGCAAAACATATTCATCTGCTGAAGCAACAATCGCTTGTCTCAATGCAGGAGCAACCATTGCACTTGTTCCAGATGATGCAATTGAAGCACTTGATGGCTTGATTGCATATGTGAATGAATATCCTGCATTTCGTGAAGTGCTCATCAGAAATGTTTCGCGCATATTTACAGAAAAACAATGGTGCGGTTTGGAATCTATTCCTTCGCTTCAGCCTCCACTTGAAAGCAAGGTTATGGAAGAACATGCAATGCATGCGCTGGACATTGCAAAAAGAGCGCTCCGCATTCATGATCCAAAAAATAACCTGCCTCTTTCTGACGATCAACCTTTTGCTGCTTTTGCCATTCTTGGTGATGAATCTCAAACAACATTGGATAAAGCAGTCGCACTCTTTCGCGTGATGGCTCAGTCACTTGAGCAAGAATGTGATTTCGGCTTCATCAATAAAAGCATCACACATGATGAGTGCGTCGAATTATCACAAACCATAAACGATGTGAATACAGTGATTCTTGCTCTATTGATGAAGCCGCAATCATATCAAGGTCACATAGCGATTCATCCTTCCATCATCGAGGCAATAGATGTGTTATGCAAGGACAAAACCGTGATTGCATTACTGCTTGGAAGCCCGTATTTACATGAATGCCTGAATGCTGATGCATATGTTTGTGCTTATTCAGATGCATTGCCATCACTTGCGGCTGCTGCCTTGACATTATCGGGAAGAACAATAGGAACAGCTTGGACCAATCATGATGCAGGTTCGTTTTCGCCGGAGTCTTTCTGATGGCCATTCGTAATCCTCTGCATCTACCACGCATCGAAGAAGAAGACATTTCGATTCTTCTCAAAGCATTGAAAGACAAATTACACGGTATGTTGATTGAAGAAAAAAGAGCCGATACCTCAATCCGGCATGTCCTTCGCAATCGTGCATATTCTGCCGAACAACGATCACTCATCGTTGAATCCGGTTATGCCATGCTGAGAACATGGGAAATACTCAAACATGCTCCCTGGAAAGCGGAACCAAAACCGCTTCATTATGTTTCCTTGTGGTTCACTTTGTCAGGCGGAACTATCCCCGAAGAATTACGTGCTCGATATATTCCAGAAGAAATAGATGCATTGATTACACATTGTGAAATGACCATTGAAGAGAAAGGCATCTTTGCATTTTTTCCTGATTGGTTCAATGAACGTTGCATCAAAGAAATAGGAAAAGACTTATGGCATGACATTGCAATGTCTCAAATAGCTGAACCGAGAGTGTTTCTGCGAACCAATACACTGATATGTAACAGAAAAACATTAATCGACGCACTTGCAAAACATCATATCAAAGCAATTGCAATTCCTGTGAATGATACAGGGATTGAAATAGCATCTTCCGACAAAATCTTCACGACCGATGTTTTTAGAAAAGGCAAGTTTGAAATGCAAGACATAGCATCTCAAATGATTGCCCCAATGTTGCAAGCTCTCCCTGGACAACGCATTATTGATGCATGTGCGGGCGAAGGTGGAAAAACATTGCATATCTCTGCTATGATGCAGAACAAAGGTCGATTGATAGCAATGGACATTTATGAATACAAACTTGAAGAACTCAAGAGAAGAGCCAGAAGAGCAGGAGCATGGAATATTGAGACCCGCCTCATAACCTCTTCAAAAGAAATCAAGAAACTCAAATCATCAGCCGATTCGGTATTGATTGATGCACCATGTAGTGGTACCGGAATACTGAAACGAAATCCGGATACACTCATGAAAAAGACGAATGCATCCATTGATGAATTGATTGGCATACAGAATCAATTGCTCGAATCTTATAGTTCAATGGTCAAACCAGGAGGAATATTGGTCTATGCATCATGCAGCATCCTTCCTTCAGAAGGAGAAGATCGCATATCACATTTTCTTGCTTCTGAAAAAGGTCAGAATTGGACTCTTGACGAAAGCAGAAGATGGTGCCCTGCAAAAGATGGCTTCGATGGTTTCTATGGCGCTCGTTTGCGTCGTAGTCCATGACTCTCCACTCTTTCAAATGGATTTCGTAATTTTTCCATCATTCACGATTGTTAACAGGCATGCATCCCGAATCTCATATCATCAAAACAGCTTTAATCAGTGTTTCAGACAAAACCGGAATAGTTGATCTTGCCAAATCTCTTCATGCATTGTGCATTCAATTGATTTCAACCGGTGGCACTGCATCTCTACTCAAAGAAGCCGGACTTCCGGTGATGAAGGTCAATGATATCACGGGATTTCCCGAAATCATGGATGGAAGAGTAAAAACGCTTCATCCAAAGATTCACGGTGGATTGC
This sequence comes from Ignavibacteria bacterium, assembly GCA_016873735.1. Lineage (GTDB taxonomy): Bacteria > Bacteroidota > Ignavibacteria > Kapaibacteriales > UBA961 > UBA961. The sequence goes on from VGWD01000006.1 coordinate 54,831, forward strand.
TCGCGCGATTGAATAATCAAAAACATGTTGAAGCAATGCAAGAACATGGAATCAATTCAATTGATCTTGCAATCGTAAATCTCTATCCATTCGAAAAAACTATTTCACAAAAAGGGATTGATCCTGAAACATGCATTGAGAACATAGATATTGGTGGTCCGGCCATGGTAAGAGCGTCCGCGAAGAATTTCGAATGGACGGCCATTGTGGTGCATCCCAAGAATTATCATGGACTCCTTGAGCAATTGCAACATAATGGATGTATAAACCTTGCATTTCGAAAACAATTGGCAGGTGAAGCATTTGCACATACTGCATATTATGATGCCATGATTTCTCGATGGTTTGCAGAGCAGCAGGGTATTGCTTTTCCGGATATGCTGAATCTATCCTTTGCAAAAGACCAATCATTACGATATGGAGAGAACCCACATCAACATGCAGCATTATATGGTTCATTCTCTTCGATCTTTACGCAATTGCATGGAAAAGAATTGTCGTATAACAATATCATGGATATCGATGCCGCTTCACGCATAGCATTGGAATTCGATGATCCCGTAACCGTCATCGTGAAACATAATAATCCATGCGGGGTCGGCATCGGAGAAACACTTTCAGAAGCATATCACAAAGCATTTGCCACTGATACTGTTTCACCATTTGGTGGCATACTCGCATTCAATAGAGAAATTGATCTTCCAACGGCAGAGACAATTCACGCATTATTCGCTGAAGTGCTCATTGCACCTTCATTTTCTGATGAAGCTTTGGCATTGCTCACGAAAAAGAAAGATAGAAGACTTTTACTCTGTAATAATGATGCTCTCAAAGAAGCCATCAATGGAAATCATATTCGTTCAGTTGCTGGTGGCTTGCTCATTCAAAATGAGGATGCTCAATTGCTTAATAATGATGCTGTGCGTATAGTCACCGATCGTCATCCTACTGAAGAAGAATCAAAGGCAATGTATTTTGCTTGGCGCATAGCAAAGCATGTGAAATCCAATGCAATAGTCTATGCTTCGTCTGATCGCACCCTTGCAATTGGTGCAGGACAAATGTCCAGACTTGATTCAGCTCGCATAGCCGTAAAGAAAGCACAGGATGTCGGAATAGATCTAAAAGGTTGCGCAGTTGCATCCGATGCATTTTTCCCATTTGCGGATGGCATGTTGCAAGCTGTTGAAGCCGGTGCAACGGCTGTTATTCAGCCCGGTGGGTCGGTTCGTGATGCGGAGGTGATCAGCGCAGCAAATGAACATCAAGTTACGATGATGTTGACAGGAATGAGACATTTTAGACATTAATACGGAACGATCGTGAACTTGCTTTTTCGAGTTCTTGGTTATCTCAAACAATTCAAGCTCCTGCTTGTTTTGTCTATTTTTTTGAATACACTGTTCTCGATTCTGAGCACGGTGACAATCATCGTGATTCAACCTGTATTACAAGCATTATTCGAACCTAACACAATGCAAAAAATGCAAGTGCCAGCCGAAGATGTTTCCTTTCAACTCAAAGAATGGTTCTTCAGAACGGTGTTGAATGTGGTGACCGGATCGACTTATTCCGAAACACTCTTCAGACTCGGCCTTCTCATCATTGGATTGTTCACACTGAAGAATCTTGCAAAGTATCTCGGGAATAATGTCAATACTCGCTTGGGAGAAGGCGTCATCAAATCCATTCGCGATCAACTGTTCACGCGCATCATGGCGCAGTCAATGGATTTCTTCAATAAGAGCAAAGTTGGGGACAGCATTTCTCTTATGTTGAATTCGGTTGGACTCATGAATGGTGCAATCACTCCTTTGTTTTTCACATTGTTCAGACAACCAATCGAAATTGCATTGTTTCTCGGCGTCCTCCTTACCTATTCACCATATCTTACATTCATTGCATTCAGCACAAGCATAGGAAGTTTGATTCTTGTAAAACTCACAACCGCTCCAATCAAGAAATATGCATTACGCATGCAAGATGCTATGGCACAATTGACCCAGGTACTGCAGGAATTTCTAATAGGTATTCGCATCGTAAAATCAACAAGCAGCGAAGACAAAGCAAGCTTATCATTCCATACAGAAACCAGAACATATGTAAGAGCAGCCATCAAAAATCAAAAGATAGTCGATCTCGTTCCTGCCATCAATGAAATGCTTGCAATCATTTCTCTATGCGCCGTACTCTTCATCGGTGGTAATGAAGTGTATTCAGGGAATATGAAAGCACATGAACTCATGACATTTCTTTTTGCTCTGTTCAGCATCATGTCTCCCATTGCTCAAATCACAAGCACACCTGCAGCCATACAAAAAGGTTTGGTTGCTGCACAAAGTATCTTTTCCATTATTGACAAGTCACCATCCGTGAAGGATGGCGATCAAATATGTACTTCAATCAATACCGCATTATCAATTCAAGATTTGTCATTCTCATATGATGGTCAACATCCTGTATTACAAAATGTGTCATTCGATATAGCAAAAGGAAAGAAGATCGCTCTTGTAGGTTCGAGTGGTTCCGGTAAATCTACCATGAGTGATCTTGTGATTCGACTTTATGATCCAACTTCAGGATCAATACTGCTTGATTCTCAACCAATACATGATTTCACGCTTGAATCCTATCGATCGCTCTTTGGCATTGTATCGCAGGAAGCATTTCTCTTTCATGATACAATCGCTGCAAATATTGCATTCGGTTCTGATGCCACGCGTGAACAAATCATTGAAGCGGCAAAGATTGCCCATGCACATACTTTCATTAATGCATTGCCGGAAGGATATGACACAATCATAGGTGATCGCGGAGTATTGCTCTCAGGTGGACAAAGGCAAAGACTTGCAATTGCTCGGGCTCTTGCTCGCAGACCTGAAATCCTTATTTTTGACGAGGCCACTTCCGCTTTGGATGCCGAATCAGAACGTCTCGTGCAAGAAGCAATCGCAGATGTATTGAAAAATCGAACAGCGTTGATCATCGCTCATCGTCTTTCAACAATTCTTGATGCAGATTGCATACATGTGTTCGATCACGGTAGAATCATTGAATCAGGTACCCATCAGGAATTGGTTGCACTCGGCGGTATGTATGCATCCATGTGCGCATTGCAATCACTCGAAGCATAGTCTTCATCATCATCGGACAAATCATGGCATCGTACCCATTCATAGAAATTGAGAATAAATGGCAGAAATATTGGACTGAGCATAATGTCTATGCAGTCAAAGAAGATATTTCAAAGCCCAAATATTATGTCCTCGACATGTTCCCTTATCCAAGTGGATCAGGTTTGCATATCGGACATCCCGAAGGATATACCGCCACCGACATCTTTGCTCGATATAAGACTCTCCGCGGATTCAATGTTCTACATCCAATGGGGTTTGATGCATTTGGCTTGCCCACTGAACGCTATTCAATGGTTACAGGAATACATCCGGCTATCGCAACCGAAACCAATATCGAAAACTTCAAAAGACAGTTGAATCTCCTTGGCCTGGGTTATGATTGGAATCGCTCTGTGAACACAACCGATCCTTCATATTATAAATGGACGCAATGGATGTTTCTCAAAATCTATAATTCATGGTATGATGAGAATCTCCAGAAAGCACGTCCAATTTCCGAGTTACCTATTCCTGATTCAATTTCCAACCCGGCAGATATCGAAGCATATACGGATGCTCATCGTCTTGCCTATACTGCAAATATTCCCGTGAATTGGTGCGAGGAATTGGGAACAGTCTTGGCAAATGAAGAAGTGGACGAATGGAAAGATAAGGGATATACCGTCGAACGCAGGCCAATGCGACAATGGATGATTCGCATCATAACCTATGCCGATAGATTGCTCAATGATCTTGAACTTGTAACATGGCCAACTTCGACCAAGGAAATGCAAAAGCATTGGATTGGAAAATCAGAAGGTGCCGAAGTTTCATTCAAGATTGATGATGCCAATTCGGTGCATGTCTTTACAACCAGACCCGACACCATTTTTGGTGCCACATACATTGTGCTTGCGCCGGAGCATCCGCTGGTGGACAGCATTACAATCGATTCGCAAAAGAAAGCTGTAGAGGATTATCGAGTTTCAGCTTCCTTGAAGAGCGATCTGGAAAGGACCGAGTTATCAAAAGAAAAGATAGGTGTCAATACCGGTGCATTTGCAATCAATCCGGCAAATCAAGAGCCAATACAAATCTGGATTGCAGATTATGTTCTTGCACATTATGGAACAGGAGCAATCATGGCTGTTCCGGGACATGATGAAAGAGATCATGCATTCGCATCGCAATTTTCTCTTCCAATCATTCAAGTAGTGAAACCTCTTGATGATAGCATCATCGATGTTCAAGCAGAAGCATATACAGAATATGCCATATCCATGGCATCGGATAATCCCAATACGGTTTCATTTTCGGGATTACCAACCGAGCAAGCAAAGAAGAAATGCATCGAGTGGTTGGAACAATCAGGTATCGGTCATGGAAGAATTCAATTTCGATTGAGAGATTGGTTATTCTCAAGACAGCGATATTGGGGCGAGCCGATACCAATCGTGTATTATGAAGATGGTACGAAGCGTGCGCTCGAATATGATGAATTGCCGCTCACATTGCCTGAAGTAAAAGAATACAAACCTGCTGGTACAGGAGAATCACCGCTTGCAACTGTTGATGCTTGGATCAATTGGCATGATCCCAAAACAGGAAAAGTGGGCAAGCTTGAAACGAATACCATGCCGCAATGGGCAGGTTCTTGCTGGTATTATCTTCGTTATATGGATCCACATAATCCGGATACATTTTGTGATACAAATAAAGAGCAATATTGGTCAGGAAAGAATGAGAATAGCGGTGCCATAGACTTATATGTCGGTGGTGCTGAACATGCGGTATTGCATTTGTTATATGCACGCTTTTGGCATAAAGTTCTTTTCGATCATGGTCTTGTATCCACCAAAGAACCATTTGCAAAGCTTTTTCATCAAGGTTTGATACTCGGCGAAGATGGAAGAAAGATGTCCAAGTCACTCGGAAATGTTGTCAACCCGGATGATATCGTCAAACAATATGGAGCAGATTCATTGCGCCTTTTCGAAATGTTCATGGGTCCCTTGGAAGCTGCAAAACCGTGGTCATCAAAAGGCGTGGAAGGAGTCAATCGCTTTTTGAATCGCGCATGGAGATTGATTGCAGATGAAGAAGGAATGCTGCTTTCTTCTGTGCAGAAGGGTCATCAAGATTCTCCCGAACTTGATTTTGTTCTTCATTCAACAATCAAAAAAGTTGGCGAAGACATTGAATCCTTGAGTTTCAATACCGCAATTTCTCAAATGATGATTCTCGTAAATGAATATACTGCCACCACTATTCGCTCTCATGAGTCGATGAATGCTTTCATACGCATACTTTCTCCATTTGCACCGCATATGTGTGAAGAATTGTGGCAAATTCTTGGTAATGACACTTCCATCACAAAAGCGGATTGGCCCGAATTTAATCCTGACAAATTGCAACAATCAACGGTTGAAATTGTATTGCAAGTCAATTCCAAAATTCGATCTAGAGCAATCGTTCCTGCCGATGCAAATGAAGATGCAATTAATGACATCGCTTTGAATGATGAAGTCATCAAAAAACATCTTGAGGGACTCACCATTCGAAAATCAATCATTGTCCCGGGTAAACTTGTGAATTTCATAGCAAATTGAGATGTCACCATTTAGACTCATCTATCTTGCTCACAGATTTGGAACCTCGTTAAGAAAGCGAGGTTTCATTGCATTTACACGGATTGTCGCAATATTCAGCATAGCTATTGGGTGCATGGCTCTCCTACTCTCAATGGCAATTCTTGATGGATTTAAATTGGCCCTCGAACAGAATGCAGTAAAGTTCACGGCTCATATTCGCATCCAGTCTTTCAATGGAGAAATGCCTCCGCCTCTGCCCCAATCCGTCTTGGAACATCCAGCTATTGCTTCTTCAGAAACAGCATTGCAAAAAGAAGGTTTGATCAAAAAAAGGGGTGGAAACATAGAAGGCGTGCTCTTGAAGGGAATAGATGATGCACGTGAATTTTCTTCCAGACCAAAGGAATTGAGAAAAGGAAGATTCACTTTTTCACATGATTCGATCAAGGAAATCATCATCGGAGAAAGACTTGCCAATGGAATGAACATGACATGTGGAGATACTGCAATCATCACATCCATGATCATTGATTCCACAGGATCGGGCGTCCCTTTGCCCGTCACTCAAAAGTATCTCATCATAGGATTGTATAAAACCGGTATGTCGCAGTATGATGAGCTCTATATTTTTCTTCCAAGAAAAAGTTTGGCTTCTCTTTTCGGCACAAATGTGGAAGCACGTTCTCATTATGAATTGATGGTTAAGCCTGATCAAGATATCCCTCTACTTGCCCAAGACATTCAACAAATCGTTCCATATCCTTTATTCGTACAAACGGTATTCGATTTGCATGCAGGCATGTTCCATTGGATTGAATTGCAAAAGAAACCTATTCCCATTGTGCTAAGCTTGATTGGAATAGTTGCAGTCATGAATATTCTGACAAGTTTATTGATCATCGTCATCGAAAAAACAAAAAGTATCGGCATCTTGATATCTCTCGGCTTGAAGCCGTCATCAATAATGATTATATTTTCCTTGCAAGGAATTGGTTTGGGTTTAATGGGAATATTCATTGGTTGCATCTGCAGCTATGGACTCTGCACACTGCAGCAAAACTATCAAATCATTCAATTGAATGGCGATTTATACTTTATCGATTCACTTCCCATATCAATGAAAGCATGGCACTATTATCTTGTATGTGGATCAGCCCTCTTTTTGTCATTGCTCTCAACTTTCATCCCCTCTTTTATTGCTTCGCGTATTTCTCCGACAAAATCTTTGCGCTTTAGATGATCCTTTTATATTTCTGATAGATGATGTCCACCTTTGTTGATGGATCTCGAAAACATACCGACTCATCTATCCGATGATGCAAAGTATTGAATGCATAAAATGTGTCCGCCTCCGGTGCAAGCATAACCCTACTAACATGAATCACCGAACATTCATGCAATGCTTCATGAAACACCGATACACCTCCAATCAATAATACTTTTTCGGAATGTAATTCATCAGCTTTATTCAATGCTGCAGACATGGATGGTACAATATGTACTCCATCAGTGACAGGCATTGTATTGGATAAGATGATATGATGTCGATTGGATAATAGAGAGGGCAGTGATACAAATGTATTCTTCCCCATGATCAATGTATGACCTTCAGTAATGCTTTTGAACAATCGTAGTTCAGAAGGTATATGCCAAGGCAATGTTCCCTTATTCCCGATTGCATCATTGAGGCCTATTGCAAGTATGGCTTCGAGTGTGAAGGAGTATGACATTAATTCAATGACATTGGAAACACATAATGCGCAGCATTGTTATGAAACATTGCTTCTTCAATGTCAATGTCCATGAATGCCTTCATCGGGAATTTATCAATATAGGATTCGATTTCAAGCATATTATCACCGAACATAGTCACCCACAATGTGGTTCTGTCAATGGACAATGTATATGTTGAAACCACTCCTCGACCCATCAGCTTATTGATATAGGCCCTTTGGGAAGGTATCAAAGCCATGAATTCAGGAGTGAATTCTTCCGGCAATGTGATATTGACCATATAACATTTCATATTCTTCATCTCCGTAGATATTGAGAATGGAAGACCATCATCTTTTCTCTTGAATATTCTTTGATTGAGTAAGGAATTCCTCCCCATCCCAATCCTGATTGATTGCGTCCACCAAAAGGCATCCAGTCCACTCGAAATGCCGTATGATCATTGTGCATCACGGCACTTGCATTCAATGATGTCATCACATTGAATGCAATATCAGTATTCTTTGTAAATATTGATGCCTGAAATCCAAAAGAAGAAGTATTTATGGTGCTGATTGCTTCATCAATCGTGGAATAAGCATGCAGACATAAAACTGGACCGAATATTTCCGAAGTAGATACCTTTGCATTGATGGCCGGTTGTAATAACACTGTTGGCTCATGCATTGTTTCAGATACTATATTTCCGCCACAGACTATTTTTGCCCCTTGTTCAACGGCTTCCCGAATCCATGACTGAACTCTCATTACCTCATTTGGATGTATGAGGGGTCCCCCATCGCTTTCATGTTGAAGTGGATCTCCGATTTTGAATCGCTGAACTTTTTCCTTCAATGCAGATGCAACATCATCAATGCATGATTGATGCACATACAAATGCTGCGTGCTCACACATACCTGACCCGAATGATACATTGCACCTTTTACTATCTTATCTATGAACTCTTCGATTGTAACATCTTCTGCAAGTATGCTCGGTGACATTCCTCCATGTTCAAGTGCGCATCGCATTCCGGGTGCAAGCAGAGAACGTAATTTCCAGCCTACTTCGGCCGAACCAATGAAAGAAAGAAATGCTATGCGGGTATCAGAAACAAGTTGTTGGGCCAAGGATGAAGTACAAATCAATGCTTGACACCATTCTTTAGGTAAGCCGGCTGCATAAACCATATCGATGAATGTAAGGCATGTTCTCGGGGTGGAACTCGCCGGCTTGATTATGATAGGCGTACCTGCTGCAATTGCAGGTACCACTTGATGAACAATCAAATTGAGAGGATGATTGAATGCGCTAATCGCGAAAATCACTCCAATCGGTTCATTAATGGTAAATGCTAGTTTGTGTTGTGAACTCGCAGTCAATCCCATTGGAATTTCTGTCCCATGCATCGTATGCATGGTGTCAATCGCGCTCTTCACACCTTGAATCGCGCGCAGTACTTCCACCTTTGAATCAAGATAGGGTTTACCGCCTTCTTTCGCAGCCATGATGGTAAGCGATTCCACGGATTCTTCCATGATAGGAATTAGTCTTTCCAATATCGCTATTCTTTCATGCAAAGGAAGATGCATTGCTCGATTATGGAATAGAGCATATGCACGATCCACCATGCGCTCTGCATCCTGGTGATTGTGCATCTGAACGCAATCAATCAATTCTCTTGTATATGGTGAAAACACCTGTAATTCATCTGCTTTCATATGTTCACTTGTATTTCATTCGAAATTACAAAACCTGTGAATGCTATGTGAAAAAAAGAATGGCGCATCGATTGCTCCACATAAGAACAATCAAAGCGCCATTCGGCTATCAGGATAGGATATTATTTTGTGATTTCGATATTCGCCGCGAGATCAACCACATCTCCAACTACAGCGCCACCTTGATCAAGCAACTTGCTCCAAGAAACACCGTAATCTTTGCGATTAACTTTACCCGTGATTTTGAAACCCGCAACAGTTTGACCCCATGGGCTTTTTTGTGTTCCACCATATTTCACATCAAGAGTGACGGGTTTGGTAACTCCACGCATGGTGAAATCACCGGACAACTTATATGTGCCCTTTCCTGTCTTCTTCATTGATTTGCTTTTGAATGTGATATTTGGATGATTTGCTACATCAAAAAAGTCAGCACTGCGCAAATGTTCATCGCGTTTTGCATCATCAGTGTTGATGGTTGTTGCTTTGATCGTGACATCGATGTTCGCATCTGAAAAGTCTTCTTTGTCTGAAGCGACATTAACTGAAAAATCACCGAATTTTCCATCAACTTCGGATACTACCATGTGGCTAACGGAAAACTTGATGGAAGAATGAGATCTGTCTAGATTCCATTTTGTGTTTTGCGCATTTGATGACAGAGCTCCAAATACGAGGATTACTATCATTGCAATAAAGGATTTCATACCTGCTCCAAAAATGTGTGGATAGTGAAAAAGTGAAAAGTGTTTTATAATGGTACTTCTATGAGTAATATCTTGGATCTTGATGCGATGTCTAGTAACACGAATTCTTCATCTTGAATTCCAATTCCATCACGCCTTTGAAGTTCTTGTCCTGAAATGGTCACCTTACCTTCGATGACAAATACATAAACTCCATGACTTATTGATGCTAGTTGATGCTTTACAATCTTTGATTCATCAAATTCTCCTAGAGAGAGGCTTGCATCCTGGTTGATACGCAATGCTTCGATGCTCTGATTATTTGAAACAATTGGGCATAATCGATTTTTCAGCTCACTATGATCAAACTTCATTTGATCATAGCGGGGTTCGATATTCCTCTTTTTGGGGAAAATCCACAGCTGAAGAAAGTTCACAAGATCGGTTTGGCTTGCATTGTATTCGGCATGCATGATGCCTGTTCCCGCACTCATGATTTGAATATCACCTGTCGTGATTATGCCTTCATTACCTGTCGAATCTGTATGAGCAAGACTCCCTTGCAATGGAATTGAGATGATTTCCATATTATCATGACCATGCTTTCCAAAGCCTGCGCCACCTATGACCATATCATCATTCAACACCCTCAACATCCCAAAATGCATTCTACTTGGTTCATGATACATGCCGAAACTAAATGTATGATATGTATCCAACCATCCATGATTGGCATGTCCCCTTGTTTCGGATTTGTGAATCAATATGCTCATTGATGTTCACCCTCGGGTTTAATGTCAATCGCTATAATTCTTTCACATAATTCCGAAAGCTCAACCAACTCTTTATGTGAATAGAGTTTATCCAATGCAGTTGCAAATTCCTGCATGGGTTGATGCAGTTCTTCCAATAATCCAATTCCTTTCTCAGTGATCTTTGTCAATGACATGCGTTTGTCTGTTTCACTCTGAACCCTTTCGGCTTTTCCATCAGAAAGCGCGTGAAACAATCGATCAGCTTCTTCTTTTGTATCCAGTTCAAGATTGATATTCACATTTTTCCCTGCTTCACAGGAAATCCCATTTGTTCAGGAGCATCAGTGCCCATGAGAATCAGACCTCCTGTAATCTCCAATTCCACATGAAGAATCATATTCTTTACAGCTTCACTCATGTCTGATATTTGTTCATCTTGAGTCAAATCTCCAAAACGAGCAATACCATCATTTCCGAAATCACCACGGAAAACGGATTTATAAAACAAGAAAGCCTCTTCGGTATTTCCCGGAAAATTCAGATAAATGCTTGTTCTTGCCATATTTTCACCATTTAAAGAAACTAAAAACACAATGATTTTGATTTATTGTAAGTGTATAAAAAATGCTAATTTCGTCATACTTAATATGGCCCAATATACATGATACATAGATTACTTTCATCCTTCAAAAGCGTTCCTGTTCAATCACCATTGCAACATGATGCTCTATTCAATGCTCTTAGAGAAAAAGAGTATGCGAGATTGGATAAAGCAGGGCATGTCTATTTGGACTATACCGGTGGCAATCTGTATGCAGAATCACAATTGATGCAACATCAGGCGATGCTGCGTGAAAATGTATTGGGCAATCCCCATTCAACCAATCCATCGTCTCAATTTGCGACCAAGCTCACCGAAGATGCGCGTGAGGAAGTATTGAAATTTTTCAATGCTGAAGACTATTTCTGCATTTTTACTCAGAATGCAACTGAAGCACTTCATATTGTTGGTGAATGTTATCCATTCGGTGAAGATTCACAATTCGTACTTCTTGCGGATAATCACAATTCAGTGAATGGAATACGAGAATACTGTCGATCAAAAAATGGAGCTTTTACATATGTACAGACATATTACGAAGATCTGATGATCGATGAAGATGCATTGCTTCGAGAGCTTGACGGACATAAGGACAAAAATCATAGACTTTTTGCATTTCCGGGACAATCCAATGTTTCCGGTGTGAAACATGATTTGTCATGGATACAAAAAGCACAAGATCGTGGATGGAATGTCTTGCTCGATGCAGCGGCTTTTGCTCCCACCAATAGATTGGATCTCAAAAAAGTCCAACCTGATTTTGTGTCATTATCATTTTATAAAATCTTCGGTTATCCCACAGGCATCGGATGTTTGCTCGTAAAAAAGTCTTCATTCGATTTACTCAAAAAACCATGGTTTGCCGGAGGTAATGTCACCATGGTTGCAGTGCTCTCACCGCATCACTATCTACATGATAATCATGAACGATTTGAAAATGGAACGATAAATTACCTGGACATACCCGCAGTTACAATTGGATTGAGATTTATCGAGTCCATTGGTCGAGAAAAAATTTCTGAACGCATTCAATCATTGATGAATTATCTCTGTGGTGAATTGCGGACGATGCATCATTCCACCGGAATGAAACAAGTGAATATGTATGGTCCGGAAGATAGAACCAAAACTGGTGGCACGGTAATCATGACATTTCTTAACCCTGATGGATCCGCCGTTCCATTTGAGATCGTGGAACAAAGAGCAAATGAACACATGATATCACTTCGATCGGGTTGTTTCTGTAATCCGGGAATTGATGAGATATTCAATTGCGTCACAACCGAAGAATTGACCCGCTTCTTTAGTGGAAGGACCAAAGGCAATTATTCTGACATGTTAAATTTTTTGAAAAAGATGCGTGGGGCAGTGCGCATTTCAGTGGGATTGGCAACCACCAAATCAGATATAGATCGGTATGTGAGATTTGTGGGTAGCTTAAGGGATCAGCATATCTGATTCAACGTTTTGGTATTTCCCTTGCACCAAACGTTTTGACTAGTGTTCTTTCTACATCGCTCAGTTCTTTTTCCTTTATTATTGGTTTGGCTTGTTCCATCGCTTCCAAATGTGAAGGCATAGCACCTATGATGCCTAATCCCCCATTCTGAGCATGGATTTCTTGCGGTGCTATTGATTCAAAGATGGATTTTTTCATTCCCTGATTCGCACCATCATTGCCAATCACCAAATGCACATCTATGTCAATTCCATAAAATGAGCGCAATGATAATTTCAGAGCTTCTGCATTGGTTTTCAACTGTTCAAATGTAAAGGTCAATTCAGTATGAATGAATAATGTGTCATTCTCGATTCTTGGTTCAACAGTATTCAAAGCAAATTGTAGAATGGGGGACGTAGAATCAATGAATTCATCCCATCGATTGAGGATATCGGCAGTCAGCGATGATTTTTGAGTGATTTCAGCATGCTGTTTGGGTTTTTCGTTTGCGTCTTTTTTTTCAAACACCTGTTGAGCATAGGTATTGATTAGCTCAGGAGTTTTTTTTTCAGGGGTGCTTGTGGTTTTTGGCTCTGAACTTTGTTCCCCTCTCAATGATTGCAATACTTCTGATATATCAATGATTGAATCAAGCGATGCCATTTGGGTGAGGGCAAGCTCCAGACGAACTCCCGGCTGTGCGGCAAACTTCAAGCCATGTTCTGTTTTGGTTACGATATGCATCAATCGCAACATTTCTGCTTGAGTGAACAATGCAGCTTCCTGCTCATAGCGCTGAAGATATGTCGCGCTGCTTTCTATGAGAGAAGTAGAACCCGTTGCTTGCACCGACAAAATATTTCGAAAATGTTCAAGAAGTCCATTCAGACATTCTTGAATATCATATCCTTTTACTATCACCTCACGAGCAATTGAAAACATTTCGGCAACATGTTTTTCGCGAATTGCTCGACTGATTCTAAAGAAAAACTCTGTGTCTATCAAATGCAAAGCATCATGTACATCTGCGGCAATGATTGTATTTCCACAAAATGCTCGGACTTGATCAAATATACTTTGTGAATCACGCATCGAGCCATCTGCTTTGCGAGCGATTGCTATCAATGATTCTTCATCAATGGAAATACCCTCACCTTCGGCAATCTTTTTCAATTGCCCAACAATAGTGTCGATTTCCATTCTACGAAAATCAAATCGTTGACAACGTGAGAGAATGGTTGCCGGAACCTTATGAACTTCAGTCGTTGCAAATATGAACATCAAATGCGGTGGAGGCTCTTCCAATGTTTTCAAAAGCGCATTGAATGCCGATGTAGACAACATATGCACTTCATCAATGATATACAGTTTATACTTGCCATGGACTGGCGGATAGCGCGAATTTTCACGAAGCTTTCTTATGTCTTCAACACTATTGTTAGATGCACCATCGATTTCAATAACATCAATGGAACGACCATCCATGATATCATTGCAAGAAGCACAGGCATTGCAAGGCTCGGCATCAGGTCCGGGATTTAAACAATTCAATGCTTTTGCAACGATGCGCGCCGAAGTAGTTTTTCCAACACCACGCGGACCGGTGAACAAATATGCATGATGCACTCTTCCGGTGAGCATCGCATTGCGTAATGTTGTGGCAATATGATCCTGCCCGACAACTTCTTTGAATGTCAGGGGACGCCATTTTCTGGCGGTTACCACATATTGCTCATTATGCTCGTTGCCGGACATCGTCAACCTTGATTTTTTTTGAATGCTTCAACTTTGTCTCGAATTTTAGCATACGCAGCAACTTCTCTGTATCCTTTTTCCGGAACAGTTTCAAAGAAATCGGCATCTGCTTGATCTAACACATGTATATGCGATGTTTCGACTACCCAGATATTGAAGGTTTGCCCTCTTCGACCATATTGTTCTTTAGCATAAGACATGGCAATCTCAGGTGTCGGTGCATGCACGGATCCAACATGAGCATGATGTCCGCCCGTTTTACTTTGAACAAACACTTCAAATGTTTGAAATTGATCCATCGGTTCTTTTGGATCAAATGGCTGTTCCTGATCTGCAGGAAGTTGTGCGCGTGTGATGCGCGGATCCAATGATGTGATAGTTGGCATAATTCTCAAATCGATAATGGATGGAAAAACCCTCCCTTCCTGCATGCAATTTACGATTTTCGATGCAGTTGCGGAGGGGATGCAGTGGGAATACCGTATTTTTGTGCACATGATGGCTTTTCCGTCAAGTAAATGTAGCATCGGGCCTTCACATGAATTTCATAGATAATGCAATAATCGAAGTTTCTTCCGGAAATGGCGGAAAAGGACACATGAGTTTCAGAAAAGAGAAATTCGTGCCTCTCGGCGGACCGGATGGCGGAAATGGCGGAAATGGCGGCGACATTGTATTTGAGGCCGACAGACAATTAACCACTCTTCTTGATTTTCGTTATGAACGGAAATATCATGCCGAAGATGGAAAGCAAGGTGGAACTTCACGTTGCACGGGCAAAAGTGGAAAAGACAAGATCATTCGCGTCCCAGCCGGCACAGTCATCAGAAATGTCGAAACACAAGAAGTCCTTGCGGATCTCACTGAAGACAAACAGCGCACGATGATTGCAAAAGGTGGTAGAGGCGGTCGGGGAAATGCAGAATTCACGACTTCGGTCAATCAAGCACCAAGGACTTTTGAACCCGGGGAACCAGGAGAACAATTCACCCTCGAATTGGAATTGAAAATACTTGCCGATATCGGTCTTGTCGGGTTTCCGAATGCCGGAAAATCCACATTGATTTCAGTGATGTCTGCAGCAAAACCAAAAATTGCCGACTATCCTTTTACCACATTGATTCCAAATCTTGGGATGGTCTATGTTGGAAATGAACGTTCATTTACGATGGCTGATATTCCCGGTCTAATCGAGGGTGCGCATGAAGGAAAAGGATTGGGGATACAATTCCTTCGACATGTTGAGCGTACAAAAGTTCTCGTATTCCTTCTTGATGCAATGAGCGGAGATCCCATTGAAGAATATACGGTCTTATGCGAGGAATTACGTAAATATGATGCCTCCATGCTTGAAAAACCCCGTATCATTTGTATCAGCAAAATGGATACAGTCACAGATGCCGATCGACCTATTCTTGAAGCACTGGATTTTGGGAAACATCATCTTGTTTTGATGATATCAGCTGTCTCAGGGGAGAATATAGAAGTGCTGAAACGGGAAATGTGGAAGCTTTTGGCGGAAGCCGGCCAGGAATAAGGGAGCGACCCCGAGAGGACTCGAACCTCCGACATCAAGTTTAGGAAACTTGCGTTCTATCCGGCTGAACTACGGGGTCATGCCTCAATGAATCTGCTCATCACCCTTCAATAACATGCGATGTACAGAGTGTTTAGAATCTTCATCCTGAAACAATAAAGAAACTATCAACATCGTGAGCGTGGAATTGTCAACTGTGCCGATATTCATCATCGATGCACGTTCAATGATCATTTCTTCATGCTCGGATTGCAATAATCCAATCTCTCTGAAATGAATGAGTTTTCCCCATGCTTCAGCCGAAAACATCAGCCGCTCGGAATCATTCAAGATGCGATGGGAATGCTCTGTACGCAAAGCATGATCAGTTCTCTCCAGCATGGAATTCTCTATACGCTCAGCAATCCAACTCAAAGCAGTTGAAATCTCTGCAACAGTGAACCCACGATTTTCCAATTCCTTGAACTGCATAACAGTAAGCTTGTCACCTTCCTGCATGCGGCCAATCATTTCGGAGATTATTTGCATGATGCGATCATACATGATCAATACCTCATCCTTGGGAATTACCGGCATGCATATATTTCGTTTCCAGTATGCTCATCTGCTTTTTCCCTTCCGGCGTTGAATCATCGTATCCTGCAAGATGAAGAGCACCATGAGCAGCCAATCGAAGGATTTCCTCAGTAAGAGTTACACCATACTCGACAGCTTGATTACGAGCGGTGTCTGCACTAATATATACCTCACCTTCCAAGGGATCTTCACTTATCGGAAAGGTGATCACATCCGTAGGATAATCATGCTTCAAGAATTCAATGTTCAATTCATGAATACGCTCATCAGTGACAATGATCACATTCACTTCGGCTTCTTTGATTCCTTCACTTGCAAAGACTCTTCGGACCACTTCCTGAATCTTGGTCCGGGGGACAGGCTTCTGATTGGAATCATTGAAAACCTGAACTTGAATTTTATTGTTACGAGAACTCATGATAGAATACTCTCCGCTATAGACATTTGCATTGCTGACATCAACACAGCAGGATCCAGGAGTATTGGATCCGTGCGTAATAATTCTCTTTTAATCGGGGCAAACATTGAACATGTGCAATTTTTTCCTATCACCATGCTCGAAACATGCACATCGTCAACCCTTAAAAAAATAACCTCATCCGGCTCAAACAACATCACATGGGTACAACCATGTAATTCGAAATATCCGTGACCGGTCTGAACGGCAATCAATGAACTTGTTTCATCACTCCCAAAATCAACAGACTCATGAACAATAATCGTCTGTGCCTGACCCGTTGCCTGATTGGACATTTGCCAAGTCCAAGCACTATCCTGCTTCGTCGGAGAAATATCCAACACTCGGGCAATCGCCTCAATATCTTGTGCAGAAAAGGGTATTGTCATGGCATCATGTAGAAATTTTGTCTCGTCCGCCTTGTGCCGCAAAGTGCAAAAATACGATAATTCTTGTGATTTCAGGACTCCCGACCCATCAAATGAGGGAAATAGCCATGAAAGAAAACGTGCAAAAGACCTGTTTTTTCCGTATCTTCGCTACTTGCTTTTTTTTGAACAAAGTATGTGAATTTTCAGGTAATTGGCAGGTAAAATCATGCAATCCATTTCTTCTTCGAGAGCGCAAGAAATTCTTGCTCACAGCACGGGAAAGACCATTGCTGTTGTGGGTGATGTCATGCTCGATCGGTATTTTTGGGGTTCCGTCAGTCGCATCTCCCCAGAGGCACCGGTCCCGGTCATTGATTTGGAGCATGAATCACTTCATCTTGGCGGGGCGGCAAATGTGGCCGGAAATCTTCAGGCATTGGGCATTAAACCTCTGCTCTGTGGTGTGATTGGTGATGATAATACGGGCGCAATGCTATTGGATATCCTTGAATCTATGGGTTGCTCTTCAACAGGCATGATTCGCCTGAATCACAGACCCACAACCGTCAAAACAAGAATCATTGGAAATAATCAACAAATGCTTCGGGTGGATCGTGAGATTCGCGATGCGATTAGTGATGCCGAAGCCGACATGCTCACTGGATCAATGATGAATATCCCTGATTTGTCGGGAATCATATTGGAAGACTATAATAAAGGCGTTATGACCCAATCATTGATTCGGTCGATTTGTTCAATCGCAGAAGCAAGAAATATTCCTGTTTTCGTAGATCCTAAATTCAATCATTTTTTTGATTACAAAGGCGTGGCTGTATTCAAACCAAATCGGAAAGAAGCACAAGAAGCGCTTGGATATTCATTGCGCTCAGCAGATGATATTCAAAAGGCAGGTAAAGAACTTCTCAAAAGATTGGAATGCAGCAATGTCCTGCTAACACTTGGCGATCAGGGTATGATGTTGTTTGAAGATAATGGCAATGTGTCTTCTGTTCCAACAAGAGCAAGAAAAGTATCCGATGTATCAGGTGCAGGTGATACCACAATTGCAATGCTCGCAGCAGCAATGGCAGGAGGGGCAAGCGTGCAGGAAGCAGCAACATTGTCTAATTATGCCGCAGGCATCGTCTGCGAACAACCCGGCATAGTCACCGTAAAACCAGCTGAAGTGATACATGCCATTGACATTGATGCGGAGTGATCTCAATGGCGAAATTCACACAACCGGATGCCACTCTTATAGATTCAATCAATCCGCTTGAAGCCGAATACTTGATAAGCGAGATTTTTCACTCAATCCAAGGTGAGGGTTTGAGAGCTGGTGAACGTTGTGTGTTCATACGCTTACATGGATGTTCCCTGCGTTGCAGTTGGTGCGATACACCATATGCACTTGACAAAAGAACCGGTGGCGCTTCAATGACAGGACGTGAAATCATGGAGAAAATCAAGAGCTATGATTGTAAGTTCATTGAGTTCACAGGTGGAGAACCACTGGAACAAATCGCAGTACATGGATTGATGAAGCATTGTTGCGAAGAAGGATATACAGTGGCGATTGAAACAGGTGGTCATATGGATATCTCACATATCGATCCAAGAGTCATTCGAATTATGGACGTGAAATGTCCGGATTCCAATATGAGCTCACTGAATCATCTCCCGAATTTATTCAAGCTCACAAAAACAGATGAAGTGAAATTCGTGTTGGCCTCACGTTCAGATTATGAATGGGCAAAACACATCATTGAAGAATATGACTTGAGTAATGTCTGTGGGGCCGTATTGATGTCTTGCGTCTTTGATGCACTATCATTCAGAACATTGGCCGAATGGATACTCGAAGATTCGTTGAATGCACGCATGCAGCTCCAGATGCATAAATTCATCTGGGATCCTGCAATGAGAGGAGTATGATTAGAAAGGCAATACTTCGAAGAGACTTTCAGATGTCCTGGAATCAATGATCTCAGCGGTATAATTCCCTGATTCATTCCTTGTGCACATCAAAGTAAGAGCCGAAATGCCTTGGGTGGTGGAAATCGCATGCAATGTATCCTTACATGCATGCTCAATCTCCGTAAGCAATGTTCCACGCTCACTGATAAATCGATAATCGGCATCGCAAACATCTCCAAAGCATGGTACGGCTTTGACGATTAATGCTGAACTCATGATAAAACCTATGATTCATTGAAAACTACTGAAACATAGGACTGCAATAACAATGCCAAAAGATATGGACAATACATCTCCTTTATATCAAGCCATGAAAAGGCGATCGGTTTCTTCGGGTTCCAACCGTGAAACTCCGCTGCAATTGTATTTTCAAATCAATGTTGATGAATATGGTGCATATCTACGCATCATAGATGATAGCAGACGCGATATTGAGCCGGATCCTCGAGGATATTCCGGCCCCGTTCGTGATATTTTGCAATTGATTGATGCCATAAAACTTCGTACTGCATTTCAGATTGATTGGGAAAAACCATCCGGGAGATTATACCTTGCAGATAATGAGACTGTTTTATGGCAATTGAGAAATTGTCCGAATGTCGTGGATGCGGCAATGCGACCTATCCAATTTGCAGACAATGAACAGCTCGGCAAAGTGATCATAACAATTCAGGATGCGGAACCTCAACTTGAAACAACATTCGCAGTGGAATACAATCATGAAATCATCAGCCCCATCATGGCCATCACCGAAACCTGCGTCTATGCTCAAGGAACATTGATTGATATCAAATCACTTGGTGGCAAACCACAATCATTGCGCTTGTTTCAAACCTTTGTCTTCCCTCATGAATTGGAAAAATATCTTTCTCTATTGATGAGTACTTATCCCGGAATCAGCATTCGATATGAGAATTTCATCGTTGAAGAAGGTGAACCCATCGCCACTCAGCAATGTGTGTTCATTGAGAAAATCGATGCAGACAATACCCTATATCTCCGTCTTTCACAATCGATTCCGGAAACGGAACCCACACTCATCGAAGAATTCGACATCCAACGTTATGTGTCCGTGAACCCGGCAGAAAAAAGAATGTTGATTTCTCGAATTCTTGATAAAGATATCGCACCGCTTGTTGAAGGACTCTCAAAGAAATTGTCCCAAATCAAAAAACTTGCTCGCACTTCTTCCGATTTCATAGTGGATGGAACATTATTTATCATTCAGGAAGAATTGGCAAGAGAATTTATCAGAAAAGAATTAGAACATATTGTCCAGAACTTTGTGGTTTACGGGTCTGAAAACCTCAAGACATACAGAATCAAATCTGTCACTCCAACATTATCTGTTTCCCTTAGTCATGGCATCGATTTTCTCGAGGGAGATGTGGGTGTTGTGATTGATGAAGAACACTTTACGGTTTTTGATGCATTGGCCATGTTCAAAAACCATGGATATGTTCAATTGTCCGATGGAACACAAGCATTACCAAATACAGAGTTCATGCGGAAACTTGAACGTATCTTCCAAAAGTCCAAAAAGAAGACACGCATTTCATTTTTTGATTTACCAATCATCGAAGAATTACTTGATGAAAATGCGGCAGAAAAAGCATTTCCAAAAGCAAGATCAATATTCCGCGGCTTCTCAACTTATCAAGATCGAGAAATACCCATTCCATCCTTAAACACCGAACTCCGTAATTATCAGAAATTGGGTTTTAAATGGATGCGCTATTTGCATGATAATCGTCTCGGCGGTTGCTTGGCTGATGACATGGGATTGGGGAAAACCCTTCAAACAATCACATTGCTTGCTTCATTGTATCCTGGCGAGAAAAAGCAATCGCTCATCATCATGCCAAAAAGTTTATTGTTCAATTGGGAACAAGAAATCAAGAAGTTCGCCCCTCAGATTTCAACCTATACATATTATGGTGGAAATAGAGATTGGGACATGGCTATTGAATCCGATGTGATCCTCACCACATATTCGGTATTGAGAAATGATATTGAAGCTTTGCGAGAAAAAGAATTTCATATGGTGGTGCTGGATGAATCACAAAATATCAAGAATCTCAATTCTCGTACGGCGCGATCCGCTTTGCTTTTAAGGTCTGAATGTAGATTTGCATTATCCGGTACACCTATTGAAAACAATATCGGTGAACTTTTTGCATTATTTAGATTTTTGAATCCTTCCATGTTTGGCGGACCCGATGAATTCACAAGAATATATGCAACACCAATACAAAGAGAGAATAGTAAAGAAATTGCATCCGAACTCAGAAGAAAGATTTTTCCTTTTATCCTTCGTAGATTAAAGAAGGAAGTTGCTAAAGAATTGCCTGATAGAATCGAACAAACAATCTTTGTCGAGATGTCTCCCGAACAGATGTCATATTATGAACAAAGACGCAATTTCTATTATCAAACAATTCGTGAAGAAATTCAGACAGAAGGTTTGCAGAAATCACAATTCCACATCTTGCAGGCCCTGAGCGATCTTCGCCAGATAGCATCATGTCCAGAAGTAAAAACCGAAGGCACCATCATTTCTCCAAAGCGAGAAGTGCTGATGGAACATGTTGTCGATGCATTGGCCAATGGACATAAGATTTTGATTTTTTCTAATTATATCGGAGCAGTGTCCACAATTGAAGAAGAACTCACCAAAAAAGGTATCGGACATGTTGTAATGACTGGTTCTTCCACGAATAGACAAAGCATTGTAGAAAAATTTCAGAAGGATGATTCAATCAGAGCATTTGTCATGACATTGAAAACCGGTGGTTTGGGACTTAATCTTACTGCTGCGGATATGATTTTTCTCTATGATCCATGGTGGAATATTGCTGCAGAAAATCAAGCTATTGATAGATCTCATAGAATTGGTCAAGAGAATACGGTATTGAGTTATAAACTTATCGCTCGCGGATCCATTGAGGAGAAAATCCTCAAACTGCAAGATCGCAAGCGCGAGTTATTCGATGCAATCATCTCGACTGATGGTGGCTCCCTGAAAGCTTTGACTGAAGAAGACATTGAATATATATTAGGCGATGGAGAGTCAAATGATCATACAAGATGATTTGTCTCCCTTGGTTCAGGATATTTGCGATTATTATAGTCATGCAGAACTTGCATTGGCTTATACAGAATATCTACGTGGTCAAGTTCTGATCCACTCATCGCATCCGGCTTTGCAAGATTTCATAGAAGGTGCAAAGCAAACTGAGATTCCTGAAAAGATTGTGATTGCGATGCTATATGCAACTATTGCAACACAAGCAGAGCTTGCCGAAGCATTGTTGCATTATCTGCATAAACCTGTCTATGCCATCTTGGAAACAGTAGTTTGGCGTGGATCATGCCAAGCAATTCAATCTTCTTCCAAAGATCGAGATGAAATCACAACGATTCAGTATTCGGAAGATTCAGTCTTGCCATCAATGGCAATCGCAAAACCTGAATATTCATTGCTTGCTCTTGATGAGCTGACTCCTCCACTTCTGCGAAGAGTACAAACATCGAAAGCACCGAGATTCCAGAATGTATGGTTCACGCTACCCCCACTTTTGAAACTTGCTTTCAGGGATATAATGAAAGCACCGATTTCAGCCACTCCATCAACTTCATCAGAGCTTCCTAAAGCCCCGAAAGGCGGATGGAGTGTTTTTGAATCGGAGCATAGATTACCTGAAATCATCAAAGATCTGATTCCAAGAATCAGGACTGACTTTTATATTGAAGAATGTTCATCACCGAATTCTTTGCAAAGGAAGAAGACAAAATCGTTGATCTCGATGTATTCACTACCCGAACTATATCCTGATCAGCGCGAATATGACACAATCCAAACCTCTGCACTGATTTGGTTATTGTTGAATGCACCCGATGATACAACTATAGCAACAGGTTCCGGAATCGATGTAACACGAGCTTGCTATGAGTTACTTGTGAACAATGCATTACCAATCAAAGACTATCTCCTGCATTTTCTGAATGATAATCATACAAAAAACAATTTATCATCCATTTGCGCAGGAATCCCCCATTTGCTTGACATGTTTCCAAAGCAAGGGTGGATGAATATAGAGTCTTTGATTGACTCACTCATCGTGCACGAACAACTACCTCCCTTTTATCCCGAACTACCTGCAAAAGAAGAAGTTGCTTATCTGAATCTTTCAACCTATGATAAACCCTCGGTTGATCCTCTTACATATCGGGAAGCAATATATCCAACATTGATCAAAGGCATTCTCGGTCTACTCGGTTCATTGGGGATGCTTGATTTTCTTGGTAATAAACCAACAAATCACCACTATCAATTGAAAGGGTTCACCTTCCTTTCTCCATGGGACGGCTTGACATATACCAGAATCACTGAATTGGGCTTAATCTTCCTTGGAAAACAAAGTGAAGATGTCATCACAAAGTCACCACAAGAAGAAGATCCCTATCTGCTCGATCCGGAGCGACTCATGATCACAGTACGTGGCACAGCCGCACATAGGCAATTGGCTCTCACTCAATTTGCTCGTAGAATCAGTGGGCAATTTTTCCAAGTTGATTCAACCATATTCACAAAAGGATGTCACTCAGTAAGAGATATTCAGCAAAGAATCCAACAATTCAAAAGCATCATCAGACAAGATCTTCCTGATAATTGGGAACAATTTTTCGAAGATTTGATCGACAAAGCAAATGCACTTATCCCCGAACCGGCAGCGCTGGTGTTCAAATTGAAAGATCAATCCGAATTGGCCCAACTTTTCGGAACAGACCCTGAGTTAAGACTCATAACCAAAAGAGCAGAAGGGTTCCGCATCATCGTCAACAGATCCGACATTCCGAAGCTGAAACAGCGTTTGGGAGAGCTCGGGTACTTTATTGATTAAAAATATTTTTTATTCTCATATAATTTATTGACTTTATGGTGTTAACACACGATATGAGTATAAAACAATACTCTTGATATTCTTTTCGATGATGAATCAGCGATTATTATTTCGATTATTTTTTTGAGGGATATTCTATGTCCACAAGATTATTGCATGCTCTTGAACAAAGAGGCATTCAAAACTGAATGCCTCTTTTTGTAATTAGTCCATCAATAATTGTCGAGCTATAACTAGTTTTTGCACTTCACTTGTGCCTTCACCGATTGTCAGCAGCTTAACATCACGGTAAAACTTTTCAACCGGATATTCTTTGATATATCCATAACCGCCATGAATTTGCACTGATTCTTCCGCAGCGCGAACCGCTATTTCACTGGCATGCAATTTAGCTTGTGATGCAGCCAAGATAATCACCTGTCCATTATCCTTCATCCAAGCAGTTTTATATGTGAGTAATCGCGCCGCTTCAATATCCATGGCCATCTTTGCCAATTTGAATTGAATAGCCTGCATGTCTGCAAGACGCTGATTGAATTGTTTACGTTCAACTGAATACTTAAGCGATGCATTCAAAGCTCCTTGCGCCAATCCCACCGAAAGAGCGGCAATGGAGATGCGCCCTCCGTCAAGAACTTGCAATGCTTGAACAAAACCTTCGCCCTCATTTCCAATCAAATGAGAAGCAGGAACACGTACATTGTCAAATGTAAGTGATGCTGTATCACTGCAGCGCATGCCGAGTTTATTTTCCTTCTTCGATGCATAAAAGCCGGGCATTGATTTATCAATTGCAAAAGCTGAAATGCCACGCTTGCCTTTGGTTTGATCCGTGACGGCCATTATCACAGCTATATCACCAACATTACCATGGGTTATGAAATTCTTTGAACCATTGATGATATAATGATCTCCGTCCCTCACAGCTGTCGTGCGTGTTCCACCTGCATCGCTTCCTGCACTTGGTTCAGTCAATCCCCATGCACCCAAGGTTTCGCCGGATGCCAAACGAGGAATATATTTTTGCTTGACTTCTTCAGTTGCAAATTTCAGTATATGATTTGTGCACAATCCATTGTGAGCGGCAACACCTAATGCCATTGCAGGACATACGCGTGCAATCTCTTCAACGATCACTGAATATTCCTGATATCCCAAGCCGCTTCCACCATATTCATGTGGAACAAGTATTCCGAGAAAACCAAGTTCGCCTAATTTCTTGAAAATCTCATGCGGGAATTCTTGTGTTTCGTCAAAATGGAGAACATGTGGTGCTATTTCATTATCCGCAAATGAAGCTGCAACATCTTTGATCGCACGAACTTCTTCAGAAAGATGAAAATTGAGTGAAGAAGCATCTGTATGTGACATAAATGGTATTCCGAATTGTATGGTGAAAGGAAAACAAAATTACAAAATATTGCCCATGAACATGGCAATCTATTTATGCCGATAATCCTTAAATCTTCAATGAGAATGATATTGTAGTACCCTCTCCCTGAATGCTTTCCACAATCGGGGTTGTTTGATGTGCTTCCAGAATATGCTTAACGATTGCGAGCCCCAATCCCGTTCCCCCGACTGCCCTGGACCGATCTTTGTCAACCCTGTAAAAGCGCTCAAATATTCTGTCCTTATGCTCTTCTGCAATTCCAATCCCGGTATCTTTCACCGAAATCTTCACCACAGAGGTATTCATTTCCAACTCGACTGAGACGCTTCCACCGGGCTTATTGTACTTCATTGCATTCTCTACAAGATTTGTCAGCGCTTGTGATAGGCGTTCTTTGTCGCCATACACCGATACTTCGTCCTGATCGAATGAAGTCTTGAGTTCCACTTTGTATTGCTGAGCTTGATATTCAAGTGAATGCAATACATCTTGAATCATTTCAACTATATTGAAATAACGATAACTCATTCTCATTTCACCGGATTCTATTTTTGAGATGTCTATCAAGTCCGACAATAACAAATTGAGTCTTACTGCATTGGCATGGGATCTCACAATGAATTTTCTTCTAACAGTTGAATCATCCAATGCTCCGTCCAACAGTGTTTCCAAATACCCTTGAATGGAAAAGATTGGTGTTCGCAATTCATGAGAAACATTCCCGAGAAATTGACTGCGGACTTGTTCTAGTTTTTTTAATTCAGAGATGTCTTTCGATGATTTTTCCGCCAATCCATTGAATGCCTCAGACAATTCCTTGATTTCATGAGATGATACTTGAGAAGAATTCACCCTTGCCGAAGAAATGCCACCTACAAAACTATTCATTATTTCAATCACTTCGCGGAGCGGTATTGTGATGCCCTTACGGATGATGAAGCGAATCAATAACAAAACAACCATGTTGGCGGCTATCCATGCAAAGAGCAATATGGGAACTACTTGAGAGTGAATCCCAAACACATTCAGAATGATTCCGATGATGATGAAAGAAAACGTCAACAGCAGGAATGCTGATGTGCGAAGTGTTTTCTCTATGGGGCCTTTCATGTTTACCATATTGAGGCATTATTATGATGCAATGGATACAATGTGAGTGTGCATATCATACTCTATCAGACTGTCTTTTACCAATGCAGGTAAAATTGTTTGATCGAACCAATGAATATCCTGTTCATTCACAGGATGTTCAATGATTGCAGACAAGAGCAATTCTTTGCTTTCGGCATATAAAGGTCGATTTCGAAGACACTCGATGGTTCTTCCTCGCCATATTCTATTTGGCACATCTCTATGCGATGGTTCTTTTCTGCTTTTCTTTTTTGTTTGCATGTTCACTTGAAAAGCTGATTTGCAATGGATGTGTAGCGGACATTCATTGCATAGCGCATGTTTTGCCTTGCACCACCTTGCTCCGACATCCATCAAAGCTTGATGCCATTCCGATGCTTTGCCTCTGGGATATGCTTGATCTGCAAAAGAAGCAATCATGCTTTTCTTGGCATCGGCAGGATCGCTTATTCCCATTAACCGGGCATAAATTCTAAAAATGTTCACATCAATGATTGCCATGTCTTTGCCATGAGCAAATGCCATGATTGCCGATGCAGTATAGGGTCCGATTCCGGGCAGTGAAATCAATTCATCATAAGTATCCGGAATAATGCCACCAAATTTTTCAACTATTGTAATAGCACACTCTCTCAAACGCAATGCTCTATTATTATATCCAAGACCTTGCCATGCCATGATAATTTCTTGTTTTGTTGTCTCGGACAAAATTTGAACATTCGGATATTGCTCGATGAATACAGGAAAACGTTCGGCAATTCTTTGCGTTTGCGTTTGTTGCAACATGTATTCCGAGATGAGAACATGATATGGCTCAGGGTTGACATATCTCCAAGGAAAACTGCGCGCATCCCTTGCATACCATTCCAAAAGAGTTCGTTGTACTTCAATCATTATGCTTCAAAAAACAAAGGCACTTCGTGAACCGACGAAGTGCCTTGAATATGTTCATTGTTTCATCATAACATGCGGAATGTGCTGATGCTCTTTTCAAAAACAGGTTTATAGACATCCTGTTTTGGAATGAAATAATTCATTGTGACGCGGAACATCTTATCGCCTTTGATTGCGAAATAAACGCGGCTTTGCACATTGCTGCCAAATGAATAATTCATGTAATAAGCTTCAACCCCGCCCAATGTTGTTTTGGATGCACTTGCGGCGCCATAAGCTTTCTTATTGTCCTCAACAATCTTGGAGAGATTCTTTTGCTTTGAAGCGTCGATCACATCAACTTGAATAGTGCAGTCGAGACGATCGCCCTGGAAACTCACTGAATAGATTGTACCCGAATTTTTCGTGCGCACACCATTGAAATTGTCCGGTATCGAAATAGCGAATCCGGTTCCATTCACGATTCTGCTTGTTGGTGAAGGTGGCGCAGCTTCGGCGTTCTGAACCAATGTGTCAGGTTTCTTCGCAATCGGATTTGAAGCAGGTATAAAGTTCTTTGCAATATTGTCGAAGGTTGGTTTATAGAATGAATAAGAATCACTGAATGCACTAAACTCAAGCACTGTTGCATAGGAAGTATCCTTCACAACGATGTACTTTTCACCTTCATATAATCCATCGGCCAGATTATATCTATAGCGAACACGATATGCCGGAAGACCTGCGATGGTCGTGCGTCTTTTTTCGGTGTAAAGAGAATCATTGATCATGTCAGTCATATTGTCAAGCACAACTGAATCAAGAATTCTTCCACGCAATGGCTGAAGAAACACTGCTATCTGGGCCGATGAATGATTTATTTCTCCGGGCATGGCATACACTTTTCTAAAAGATTCGCTTGCATCTTTACTTGGAAAAGCCATGAATCTTCTGCCGGATTCTTTTTGTAGCTCTTTCCAGTTTTGTGGATACTTTACTTTGAATGATGTTGCGGGGTCAACATATTCTTTGAGCGAACCAAGCGGTTCGGGACCCTTCGATTTTTCGCCGCATCCCCATAGAAACACAGATAGAACGATAAGTGTAAGTCCCTTGAAAGAAAAGAGTTTGATTATATTCATGATCGAAGGTTCTCCAGAACAATCTATTGAGTTGAAGTAAACATAAGCAAAGGCAAAGATAGAAAACTCCAATGAGAATTCAATTTCAGGAAATCTTTACATTGAGCTCCCGAAATGATCATTCGCCTTGAGCTTTTGAAAAGAGAGGATTATCTCCCTCATTATGAAGAATTTCCACATGCATCCAGGGATAATCCTTGGGGAATGCGGTGAGCAGAGCAATGATGTCTTCGCGCTGAACGGGCTGCTGGGCATAGAAACGACCGCGATAATAGTCCACCATCAAGATATCTGGTGCATTGCCCGGATAGATCTTTGTTCCACGATTGGAAATCATCGCCAATTTGAATGATCCGATGGTTTCGGGTAAAGCAGGGATTGATCCTGTTTTTGAACGAACAAACACATCAATTCCGTGAATATTCCAATCCTGTTGTTCCTTTGTGAGCGGTTCACGTGCAATGATGATTTTTGTTGGTGTTTCTTGTCCGGACACGGTATCTTCAGGAGCAATTCTTGAACAAATGGCATCTGTGAATTCTTGAGTAGACGCCTTTCCACCCAAATCGCCTGTTTTGATTCCTGCCTCCAAGGTTTGCTGCAAAGCGTCTTCTATTCTTTTTGTATAACCATTCAATCCCAGATAACGAAGCATTTGCAAACCGGAGAGTAAAATTGCGGTTGGATTTGCAAGTCCTTTCCCTGCGATATCGGGAGCTGAACCATGCACTGCTTCAAATACGGCTGAATCCTGACCGATATTTCCTCCGGGTGCAACACCGAGACCGCCAACCAAACCGGCACATAAATCTGATGCGATGTCACCAAACAAATTTGGCAATAACAATACATCAAATTGTTCGGGCTTCGTAACCAATTGCATACATAGATTATCAATCAAAATATCATCATGTTGAATCTGAGGATAATCAGCTGCAACTTCTTGAAATGAACGAAGAAATAATCCATCTGTGATTTTTTGAATATTGGCCTTATGCACGCAAGTCACGCGTTTGCGACCGCTCAGTTTCGCCATTTCGAAAGCGTATCTGGCTGCATTGCGAGATCCGGAACGAGTGATCAAACGAAGACATTGTGCTACTTCAGGTGTTTGCATATGCTCGATTCCACCATAAGTATCTTCAAGATTTTCTCTGACGATGATCAAGTCCACATTGTCAAAACGAGTTTTGATACCGGGCAAAGATTTTGAAGGACGAACATTGGCAAACAAATCAAGTGATTTACGAATTGTCACATTGATACTCTTATGACCACCACCTATCGGCGTTGTCGTTGGGGCTTTCAAAGCAACTTTGTTTCGAATGATCGAATCCAAGGTTTCCTGCGGAATTCCATTTCCATATTTCTCAATGCAATACAATCCTGCATCGGCTTCCTCCCAAGTGATCGGCACATTGGCAGTGGAGAAAATGGTTTGTACGGCATGCGATATTTCCGGACCTATTCCATCGCCTTTGATCAATGTTGCTGTTTGCTTGTTCATGGTTTATATATTAAAATTGCAACATTCAAGGAGTTACGCTTGTAGGTGCTTTGGAATTGGGAATCATCCCCAGTCTCTGTTTTGCCAATTCTGTTATTCGTGGCGCCGACTGCATGTCGAGAACTTTTGATTTCAATTGTTGATTCACAGATATCAATGAGTCTCTTGTCTTTTCCAAAGCTCTTACTTCATTGAGCATTTTATTGACGCGCATCACATTATTGATATAAATCGCCGTGCCGCCAGCAGCCAATATCAACACGAACATCAAGGATATTCGATTGAGAAATTTTCGAGCCCTGCTCACGGTCTGTGATTCTTTTGGCGCTTGAGCATTATGTATTTGTCTAACTGCCATCAGGATAAAGCGATGATGCGTTCACAAAGTTCAGGTAATTCAATTCCATATTCTTTTGCAGCCATGGGCACCAAACTTGTGGAACTGAAACCCGGTATGGTATTCACCTCCAAACAATATGGGACTTGCTCATCATCCAATCTGAAATCCACTCGGCTATATGCTGTACAACCCAAAACCTTGTGCGCTGAAATTGCAAGATTCTGAACAAATTCTGCAATATCATTGCTTAAATCTGCAGGACAATGATAAGCGGTTTCACCTTTGGTGTATTTATGCTTATAATCATAAAAACCACCTTCGGGAATAATCTCTATGATCGGCAGTGCTTCATCACCAAGAACCGCGACGGTCAATTCCCTTCCTTCAATGTATGATTCGATCAGAATGACATCCGCATAATTTCCTGCTTCAATCAATGCATTGCGAATCGAGTCAATATCGGGTCTGTGGAGAATGGTCATGCCCACAGTTGAACCCTGATTATTCGGCTTGATCACAAGAGACCCTGACAAATCAGTGATGATTTCCTGAAGCGCATCATCATCATCGAAATCACCTTTGCTTTTCACTGCTATCGCCCAAGGGGGAGTCATGATATTCATTGCGGACATCATCATTTTCGAAGCAACTTTGTCCATCGCCAATGCACTGGCCAATACTTTGCTTCCTGTATATTTTACACCTTTGGCTTCCAACAATGCTTGAAAAATTCCATCTTCGCCATTTGTGCCATGAATAAGCATGAATGCGATGTCGATGCCTTCAAATGCTGAAGACATCACGCATTCCAACATTCGCTGTTTTGGAAGTGCAAGTATTTCCGCACTCGGAAGAATAGAAGGGTCGATGGTGATTTGTTCTTTATTGCGTATGCAATCCGATCCAAATGCCGGATCGATGATTCGAACTGAATGCCCAAGGGATTCCAATGCATTTGTGGCAGCCAATCCGCCAACTAGCGAAACATTTCTTTCAGGTGAAATTCCACCGCAAATGACGGCTATGTTCATGATTGAATCCGTAAAGTCAAGAAACTATGCATCACTGTTCCAATTTGGCAAATATCCTTTTCCTCAAGACCTGCAAACCGATTACTGCAATCATCATGCATGTTCCTGCAATGATGAAGAGTATGTCCCCTTGAAGGAAATACCCTGCGAAAAAAGCCAAACCTGCAGTGAAATTACTTATCTGCAAAACCAAGAGTGCTTTCTTTATCTTGCTGATGAGAGCATCATTATTCATAGTGATATTTTGTGTAGTATTGGGTGACAAGACTACAAAAATATCAAAAAGTCCTCATTTTTTAGGGGTTTTCCTTGATTCAATCGCACTTTGAGATATCCCCTACATTGTGCCCTCCTCTACCCACATAAGCCAAATGAGCCGTATATTTGCATGGTCAAAACCTTGATATAGTCGATTTCCCTTTTGTAAAACATTTCTCATTGCTCAATGATTGCTTCCGTCAACTGGTTAAAAGAGTGCTATCCTTTTCAAAAGCCTATCACAGAAGTAGCTGATGGACTCACGATGCTCGGCATCGAGGTTGAGTCAATCCGAGATGAATCGGCAATATATGCGGGTTTTGTGACAGGCAAAGTATTAAGCAGAGAGCCACATCCAAATGCGGATTCTTTGTCGATATGCACGGTAAATACCGGAACGAGTGAAGCCATCATCATTTGTGGCGCACCGAATGTGGATGCCGGACAAACAGTAATAGTTGCTCAATCCGGAGCTTGTGTACCCAACGGTGGATTCATCATTGGAAAAAGAAAAATCCGCGGAATAGAATCGAATGGTATGATTTGCAGCAAACATGAACTGAATCTCGGGGAAGATGATGGAGGAATATGGGTATTGCCGGATGATTCCCCGATTGGTATTGCTTTGACAGAATTTCTCGGAATGAATGATATCCTTCTTGAAATCGGAATTACACCAAATAGAGCGGATTGTTTAAGCCATATCGGACTGGCCAGGGAAATTGCCTGTTTCGAAAACAATATCTCATCAGTGAAGATACCGGCTTCTGATCAGGCGGAAGCATTATATTCTTTGCATCGATCGGAAGGTAATCCATCCATCGAGATTCAGGATTCTGATTTGTGTTATCGTTATATAGGATTGAAAATTTCAGGGATCAAGAATGGTCCATCTCCGGATTGGCTCAAAAGAAGATTGGAATCAATTGGGCTACGTCCAAAAAACATCGTGGTTGATGTAAGCAATTATGTGATGTTCGAGACGGGGCAGCCTCTGCACACATTCGATGCAGATTTGATTGCAGGCAACACCATCATCATCAAAAGAGCAGAGTCCGGTCAAATGTATGAAACGCTTGACGGCAAATCCCGCAAATTGGACAATCATATGTTGTTGATTTGTGATGCAGAAAAACCAATTGCAATTGCAGGCGTGATGGGTGGGAAAAACAGTGAGATTTCCGATCAGACTGAATCGGTGTTTATTGAATCGGCATACTTTCAACCATCTTCAATTCGTAAAACAGCCAAAACTTTGGGAATCTCAAGTGATGCTGCATTTCGGTTCGAGAGGGGCGTTGATATCAATATCATTCAACATGCCGCAAAAAGAGCCGCACAAATGATCATCGAATTGGCAGGCGGATATATTGCCAATGCAATGGTTGATGAATATCCTAATAAGCATGCAGACACAACAATTCAACTAAGGATTCAACGTGCCAATGACTTACTCGGCATTTCTTTGGATTCATCAAAGGCAAAAACTTGCCTAGAAGCAATCGGATGTAAAATCATTGATCATTCTGAAACAGCACTACAAGTAGTGTCGCCAAGTTGGCGTATAGACATCCATGAAGAAATCGATTTGATTGAAGAATTGGCTCGCATTGTCGGTTATGACAATCTCCCCATGAATACTGATGTACGTTTTCCCGGAAATGTAATCATCGATCCCAAACTCAAGCAGCACCCATTGAGAAATGCTTTAAGAAGTCAATTGACTTCAATGGGATTACAAGAGATCGTCACCTATACATTGATGGACGCTGAGAATGCAATGCATTTCACGGATACACCGGTTCGATTGCTAAATCCACTCGGCGAAGAATATTCCGTGATGCGTCCCTCACTCATCCCCGCATCTCTTGAAAGTATTTCAAGAAATTGGAATGCAGGTCAAAAAAGCATTGCAATCTTTGACATTGGAAGAGTCTTTCATAAGGATATGTCTGTAAAAGATTCCATCATTTCTCTCGAAGGGTATAAAGAACGAGAACATGCGGTTATCATGTTGGCAGGTTCCAATGCCCAGCATCATTGGAATGAGAAAAATCGACTTGTTGATTTTTATGATGCAAAGGGTTTGGCAGAAGCATTGTTGAAATTCGCAAGAGTTGATAATTATTCAATCACACAGTCTTTACCAACAGAATTTGCCCCGGATTCAGTCATGAGTACAAATGCAATCGCGCTTGTGTCTGAAAAACAAACAATTGCATGCATCGGACAATTATTGCCGGCTTATTGCGCGACATTTGATTGTGAAATGCCCGTCTTCGCAATCGTTATAGACTTGACTGCCTTGTATGCATTAAAACGAGTGAAGCCATCTTATAAACCGATAAGTGTTTTTCCCGCAGTGCATCGAGATCTCTCTTTCATCGTGGACTCATCACAAACAGCAAAAAACATGATGAATACAGCGCGTTCAGGCGCAAGCAAATTATTGATTGATATCACTGTATTCGATATTTTCAAAGGTCCTTCAATTGGCGAAGGAAAGACATCCATCGGATTGAGATTGACATTTCAATCACATGAAAGAACTTTGATTGAAGAAGAAATCAATCACGAGTTACTTGCCATTAAAGAATCGCTGATTTCGAAGCATCAAGCAATAATGAGATAATGCGATGGATATCAATGCAATCATTACCACACTCAATGCTCAAATGTCTAACCCTGGATCACGAGGCATTCTGACATTTGAAGAAGATATATTTTCGACACTAACAGTTGACGATGCAAAACATATCATTTCGCAAATCGGCACTGCTCATTTGATGCGATTGCCAAAAAAAGAACAGATGTTTTTTGAATGGCTTAAAGAGCAGCATCCTCTTGTATGGAATGATTTGTGGGGTAATGACGATGAAGATCATAGATACACTGTCGGGCTTGAATTTCTTCCACTTATGATGGATCCTGTTCGGGGTTTTCCCATTTGCGATTTATTGACATTGGAAAATTATTTCTTTGTTCCGGATCATTTGGTAGGTGAGGAAATTCCTTTTTATTTGGAAGCAGTAAAAGAGCGATATCTCAAACAGGAAACAGTAACAGTTGCACAATTACTGGTATTGGAGATAAGCATGGCACCTATTGATGCATGGAGATTTTCTTATCATCATCGCATTGAATTTGAACGTGTGGTCAAAGCAATTCAGGACCTCAAGGAAGAAGGTATGCTTCTTCATTTGGGAAAAGCCGAAGATTTGGCTGACTTTGTTTCTTTTGAATACTAATAATATGCATATTCTTTCCGGATCTAATCAATGAAGATTCTTGTAATTGAAGATGAAAAGAAAATGGCTCTCTTCATAAAGAGAGGGTTGGAGGAAGAGCGGTATATTGTTGAAACTGCTTTTGATGGTCAGACCGGACTGGAAATGGCTCTTCATAATCAGTATGATGCAGTCGTCTTGGATGTGATGCTTCCAAAAAGAAATGGTCTTGCAGTATTGAGTGCAATGCGAGCCGCAGGAAATGCAACTCCCGTTCTCATGCTTACTGCCAGAGGCAATACAGAAGACAGAGTAGCCGGGTTGGATCTCGGTGCCGATGATTATATGCCCAAACCTTTTCACTTCGAAGAATTGGCCGCAAGACTCCGTTCCATCATGCGCAGATCGAGTCCGGAAAAGTCAACCAAAATGCAATGCATGGATCTGACCCTGGACACTGTGGCTCATGTTGCATTCAGATGGGGTAAAGAAATTGAACTTACAACAAAAGAATATGCACTTCTAGAATATTTGATGCGAAACAAAAATCGCATCATTTCACGTAGCATGATTACGCAACATGTATGGAAACATAATTTTGATCCCGAATCAAATATCATTGATGTCTATATCAAAAGAATTCGATCAAAAATTGAAAGGCCGGGATCACCGAGAGTTCTGCAAAGCATCAGAGGGGTGGGATATCGAATGAGAGAAACAGAACAACCTGAATTGGATGATCAAGATGAATCATTTGAGTGATGTTAAATAACCATCACTCATGACAATTCTTTCTCTAAGTGTATGCTCTTCCAATTTGGGGACAACCATGCTGAGAATCTCGGTAAGCATTGCTATCCGCTTCGACTCTGATTTCATTTCCAATAATTCTTGTTTCTGCTTTACATTCAAACCACTTTTTGTGGCAAAAATGAATGAGGGCATGAGCGTCATCTCGAGAATATCCTCCAAGGAATATCTTCTTGCCTGCAAATCAGGTATCGCCCGCACGACACGATTATACAATTCCAGACATTCCATCAAAGCAGATACATTGACTTCTTCGTCTTCCCTGTCTTCATACACCATCGAATCAGCCAAATAATATGGGGTGGTATTTGTGTTCAATCTGGATATCTTATGTCTATACTTCCCTTTCACAAGAATATCCATTCTTCCATCTTCATATCTTCTCAGCAGAGTGGTATCTACAACGGTTCCGATCGGATACAAAGTCCCTGTTGATTTCAAATGAATTCCAAACTGTGATTGCTCGGCCAGGCAAAGTCCGATCATTGCCTTGTATCTCTCCTCAAAGATGTGAAGAGGATAAGTTGTATCCGGAAATACCACCAGCTCAAGCGGAAATATTGGGAGTGTCGACATATGCTTTATTAAATCAAATAATAAAAAAACGGGCATCTGACTCATCGCTGTTGCGAAATGCCAAATGCCCATCCTTTTAACTTTACGAGGAGTTCGTATGCATAAAAACTACACAATAAACTCATTAGTTCCTGCTTTTGAATAATCAGCGCACAAATCTCTTATAGCGCTCATTGATTCTTTCCCAATGAAGATTGGCCAAGAAATTATCGACATATTTTGCTCTTCCCGGGCCATCTTTATGATAGTATGCATGTTCAAAAACATCGCATGAAATCAAGGGAATTCCACCCCAGATAGCTCCATAATGATGTTCATCAACCAATACATTGAGCAAACGGCCACTATATAGTTGATCATGGGTAAGTACACCCCAACCTGAAAGTTTTGCGGCAATGCAGGCTGCCTTGAAATCAGCTTTCCAATTGTCGAATGAACCAAATTCCTTTTCGATTGCTGCTAGAAT
>VGWD01000007.1 GCA_016873735.1 Ignavibacteria bacterium
ATGCCAAAGGTTGCGCGGGATTTTCAAGAAAACAATTGGATGAACTCACTGAATATGCCAAAAAATATGGCGCAGGTGGACTCGCCTATCTGAAATGGTCTGCCGAAGGAGAAATACAATCACCGATACTAAAATTCTTGAGTGAAGACCATATAAATTCCATCAAGAATGAACTTGAAGTCGAACATGGCGATCTCGTGCTCATCACGGTCGGTGAATGGGAGCGCGCATGTACCATCGCAGGGGCACTTCGACTCGAAATCGCGCGTCGTTCCGGCATCATGGAAACAGTGAAAGATTTATTCTCCTTTTCTTGGATCACCGAATTCCCTCTTCTTGAATATTCACCTGAAGAGAATCGCTATATCGCAAGACATCATCCATTCACCGCTCCAATGAATGAGGATGTGCATCTCCTTGATGAAGCTCCTGAAAAGGCACGTGCAAAAGCACATGATCTTGTGATCAATGGCTATGAAGTTGCCGGTGGAAGCATTCGTATTCATCAAAATGAAGTCCAACAACGCATGTTCGATTTACTTGGATTCACACGCGAAGAAGCTGAAACCAAATTCGGATTTTTACTCAGCGCATTGCAATATGGCGCTCCCCCACATGGCGGAATCGCATTCGGTTTCGATCGCTTGTCCATGTTGATCTCCGGCACCGAAAATATTCGCGATGTAATTGCATTCCCAAAAACAACGAGCGCGCTCGCATTGATGGAACAATGCCCAAGCCCCGTCGCCAATGCACAACTCGGTGAATTGGGCATTGCAATCGCAAAAGGAAATGCATAGTGAAACGCATCCTCATCATCATCGGCGCAATAGTGCTTCTGTGTTTAATCATTATTTTTAAACCGGCAAGCAAGACAAAACCGAAAGGTCCGCCAGGTGGACCCAAAACGCCGACAGCGGTTACATATGCAATCGTTCGTGATACATTATTCACACGATCAATCATCGTGACGGGAAGTCTTGCACCTCATGACATGGTTCGCATCGCGCCGGAGATAGCAGGAAGAATCATCAGTGTTTCCTTCACTGAAGGTGCAAAAGTCTCTCAGGGACAAGTCTTGACAAAACTGGACGATTCAGAATTGCAAGCACAATTGACAAAACTCAAAGCATTACTTGCACTCGCCGAGACAAATGCCAAACGCGAACAATCATTATTGCAAGGCGGCGGAACTAGTCAGGAATTGTTTGAACGCGCCGAAAATACCGTCACCACATTGCTTGCTGATATTTCTGTGGTTAAAGCAGCCATTGCAAAAACAACAATCAGAGCTCCTTTTGCAGGTACAATCGGCATCAAACAATTAAGCAAAGGAAGTTATGTTTCACCCGGATCGGTGATTACCGAACTTGTGAATACTCAACCCATTCGAATTGAAGCATCGATTCCTGAACGATATGGAATGAATCTCAAAAAGGGCATGACAATTCAATTTCGACAAGCTGGTGATTCAATGCTTCATGATGGAGTCATTCATGCAATCAATCCGATGATAGACAATGCAACAAGAACAATAAGCATCATCGCAGTGCATAAGAATTCTCAGAATGAATTCAAACCCGGTGCATTCGCCGAAGTTATACTTCCGATGTCACAACCTGAACCAACTATATTGATTCCAACAGAAGCCGCTGTACCGGATATTCGAGGCTTGCGAGTCTTTGTCTTGCGCAATGGTAAAGCCATGCCGCAACCAATCATAACAGGTATGCGTACGGATGCATCACTAGAAATTGTGAAAGGACTTTCCATCGGAGATTCTCTGATTATCAGCGGAGCTTCTTTATTGAAACCAAATTCATCGGTTCAAGCCAAACCAAATCGGAATTGATATGCAGGAAATCAAGTATTTCACTCCAGAAGAAGCCAATCGCACATTGCCACTTGTCCGCAGCATCGTGAACGATATTCTTCGCATTGGATCTCAATTACGAACTCGTATCACGGAACTGAAGCAAACGGGAGAAGACCCGCGCAAAGATGAAACATGCATGGCCTTTTCTGATACGCTGAAAGAATTGCATGCAGAGCTCGAAGAACTTGGATGTGAATACAAAGACTGGAATTTCAATATTGGGCTCGTTGATTTTCCCGCAATCATAGAAGGACGCGAAATGCTCCTCTGTTGGAGAAGCGATGAAGATGCAATCACTCATTTTCATGGATTCATGGACGGCTATGCGGGGAGAAAACTATTACCACATTCATATCTCAATCAAGATCCACTATTGGATGATACAGAATGAAAGAAACATTGATTCAACGCGAACATGAAGTGATGTTCCAAAATTATCGTCGACTTCCAATTGAAATCGATAAAGCAATCGGTACGGAAATTTTCGACAAATCCGGAAAACGCTATCTCGATTTTTTAAGTGGAATCGCCGTCAATGCACTTGGTCATTCACATCCTCGCATCATCAAGGCAATTCAACTGCAAGCCGAACAATATCTTCATGTCTCGAATTTCTTTTATCAAGAACCACAGATTCGTCTTTCGGAAATGATAAAGGAAAAGTCCGGAATGGATCGGGTATACTACAGCAATTCAGGTGCAGAAAGTTTTGAAGGCGCAATCAAACTTGCTCGACTTTGGGGCAATGAACATGGCAAACATCATATGATTGCATTCGAAGGTGGCTTTCACGGAAGAACATATGGCCCTCTGAGTTTGATGAATAAACCGCTGTATAAAGATGGCATGGGTCCCTTCCTCCCAAATATGAGCGTGATACCATTCAATGATATTGATGCTTTGCGGAAGGCAGTGAATGATGATACTTGTGCAGTCGCACTCGAATTCCTCCAAGGAGAAGGTGGAATCACGCATGCCGATCCCGCATTTGTCACTGAACTCATGAATCTCAAAGACCAATACAATTTTCTGATAATCGCCGATGAAGTGCAGTCCGGAGTCGGCAGAACAGGTTCTTTATTCTTTTTTGATAAATATCTCATCAAACCCGACATCATCGTGATGGCCAAGGGAATCGGTGGCGGATTACCACTCGGGGCAATTGTCACAACCAATGATTTGGCGAAATTGGTAGATAAAGGCCGTCACGGGACAACTTATGGCGGAAATTCCCTTGCCTGTGCTGCCGGAATCGTGGTGATGGAAGAATTATACTCGGGAGTCATGGCAAATGCACACGAAATGGGGTGTTATTTGAAGGAAACTTTACATGCAATCATGGATGAATTTCCTGATTATGTCAAGGAGATACGGGGTTGTGGATGCATGCAAGGTGTCGTTTTATCGTTCGAATCAGCCATATTGGTGGAAGAATTGCTCAAAAACGGCATCATTGCCAACTCAACCGCGGTGAAAGTCCTGCGTGTTTTACCTCCCCTCACGATAAGCAAAAAAGATGTCGATGAATTTGCCTCGGGGCTTCGACAATCCTTGCAAACCCTTATTGCAATGGGAGTTTCCAAGGGATAAAATCTTTGGTCAAATGGCGTATTTCCCGTATTTTCGTGGCTCACTGATTGTCACATGGCACAACTATGTTTGAGAGTTTACAGACAAAATTGGAATCTGCTCTGAAGGTCTTTCGAGGTCAATCGAAGATCACAGAGGAGAATATCAAGGAAGCATTGAATGAAGTGCGTAATGCCCTTCTCGATGCCGATGTGAACTTTGCGGTTGTGAAAGACTTCATTGAGACTGTGCTGAGCAAAGCGGTTGGATTGGAAGTGAAAGGAAATATTCTTCCCGGACAGATGATCGTAAAATTGATTCATGATGAACTTGTTGCTCTTATGGGCACTGGTAAGGCGGAAATCAATTTCTCATCACAACCACCGACGATCATCATGGTTGCTGGTTTGCAGGGTTCAGGTAAGACCACATTCTGCGGTAAGTTGGCATTGCATCTCAAGAAGAAGGGTCGCCAACCGATGCTTGTTGCATGTGACATCTATCGTCCCGCAGCGGTTGATCAGTTGAAATTGCTTGGAGAGCAAGTTGCTGTTCCCGTGTATTCTGCCGAAGGCAAAGATCCTGTACAGATTGCGAAAGAGTCTTTGGGTGAGGCCAGAAAATTTGCTCGTGACATCATCATCGTCGATACTGCAGGTCGCTTGACCATTGATGAAGAGATGATGCGCGAAGTTGAGAATATCAAAAAAGAAATCAATCCTCGTGAAATCCTGTTTGTCTGCGATGCGATGACCGGTCAAGATGCCGTCAATACCGCAAAGGCATTTCATGAATCCTTGAGTTTGACCGGCGTTGTGCTTACCAAATTGGACGGTGATACACGCGGTGGTGCGGCATTGTCCATCAAGCAAGTTGTGGGACAGCCCATCAAATTCGTTGGTATTGGAGAAAAAGTTGAGGCACTCGAGCCATTTCATCCTGATCGTATTGCATCACGCATATTGGGCATGGGTGACATCATAACGCTTGTTGAGAAAGCTCAGCAGGAGATTGATGAAAAAGAAGCGGCTCGCCTCGAAGAAAAAATCCGCAAGAATCAATTCACGCTTCAGGATTTCTTGGAGCAATTGCGGGTGATCAAGAAAATGGGTTCATTGAAGGATCTTCTCGGCATGATCCCAGGAATGGACAAAGCGATGCGCAATGTACAATTGGATGACAAAGCATTCAATCGCGTGGAGGCAATCATTCTCTCCATGACAGGCGAAGAGCGATATAACCCAAGAATACTGAGCGGATCGCGCAGAAGGCGAATTGCAATGGGAAGTGGAACATCAATCGCAGATGTCAATCGCTTGCTCTCGCAATTCGAGGATATGCAAAAAATGATGAAGACTGTATCGCAAAGTCAAAACAATCCGATGCAACGTCTTCGCGGAATGAAAATGCCGAGTTTCAAAATACCAACCGGCTTCAAACGCTGAAGCACCGGATTTATTCACCCTTAACTTGAGTAGGGTATCTCATGGTAAAACTTCGTTTGCGCCGTAAAGGTCGCAAAAAAGCACCAACCTATGACATCGTCGCAGTTGACAGTCGTTCACGTCGTGACGGTGATTATTTGGAGCGCATCGGATATTATGATCCGATGAAGCAACCATCAACAGTTTCTTTCCAGCATGACAGAGCAATTTATTGGCTCAATAACGGTGCACAGCCTACTGACATCGTTCGCTCACTTATGAGTGCCGATGGCTTATTGCTTCGTCGTCAAATGGAATTTAAAGGCAAAACCGGCGAAGAAATTGAAGCGGCAATTGCAAAGCACAGAGACTTGGCAATAGCTCGCTATTTGAAAAAACAAGCAGCTCGCAAAGCTCGCAAGTTGGCAGCAGCTGCTGCTGCGGCTGCAGCTCCTGTAGATGAAGCAGCTCCTGCGCCAGAAGCAGCACCAGTTGAAGAGCCAATGAATTCAACAGAAGATATAC
This sequence comes from Ignavibacteria bacterium, assembly GCA_016873735.1. Classification (GTDB taxonomy): domain Bacteria; phylum Bacteroidota; class Ignavibacteria; order Kapaibacteriales; family UBA961; genus UBA961. Next base: position 5,395 of record VGWD01000007.1, read on the forward strand.
CACCTGCCGAACCATCAGCAGAGCAACCCGAAGGTTGATACATAATCAATTCAATAAAAAAAGGTGTGATCTTTATTGATCACACCTTTTTTTATTGCTTCCTTCTTTTCAACTCATCTATGATGATGTTCATCTCTTGGTCGAAATTTTGTTTATACTCTTGAAGTCGTAGAAGCAAGGCATCATCTGAATCATGTAACATCTTCACTTCCATTTCTTCCTGCAAATGCCTTCTTCGTGTTTCATCCATTTCTGATATGATGATACCGACAAAGAGATTCAAAATGATCAAAGCACCAACAAGCACAAAACTACAAAAGTATAAAGGTGATAGGAAAGGATGTGGATGAATGCATTTATACATATTTGCTTTCATGAGCTCGGACCAACCATCACCTGTCATAACTTGGAAGAGAGTCAATACTGCCTGTGACAAACTTCCAAAATGCTGTGGATCATTCACGCCGAACAAAAACACTCCAATCACAGCATAGGAATAATACAGAATTCCCATGAGCATGAATACTTGCCACAATGTTGGTAAGCTATGAAGCAGGGTTTCGACAATAGTACGAAGTTGTTTGAAGCGTCCAATCAAACGAAGAACACGCAATGATTTCAGAGATCTGAAAATACGCAACGTTCTGGCTGCAAGAACTGCCTCATATGTGGATTCATCATGTGTGATGAGCAATGGCAGAAATCCCAACATCACGATAAAAATGTCAAAGAGATTCCATCCATCCGAAAAGTACAAGCGAAGATCATCTCTATAAGCATAGATTTTTACTAGAATTTCGGTTACGAAAATATGATGAATGACAATGTTAGTGATATGAAGTGGATCATGAAATGTATTCATCATTATTTTATCTGTTTCTACGCCTACGAGAATGGCGGATAGAATAATGACACCGAGAATGAATGTATCGAACCAATTGGATTCATTATGTCTTAACTTGTAGAGAAGGTCAGCAAACATGAGTAAAACGAATATATAGTATATAAAAAGGCACGATCATCATTGTGGCCGTGCCCATTATTTCAAACACAGGGTGTGTTATTTACATTGTACGCAACAATCCGGGAATGCATATAAATCAGGTCGCAAATTGATAAGTCGAACCGATACATCCACACGGCGAACACTGTCCAGATCATAATAACTGTTTTCCGTACGCTTATAACCCGAAACTTCGGGTATCACGGAGGTATCGACATATTTGCCTTCGGCCAATACAATCACTCTTGCCTTACGAATCTTTTCATCATATTGATTGACATTGAATCCATCGGTTGGAGTAATGACCATTCCTTTGGATTTGATTACGGAAAAGAGTGAATCTTTTGACAACTCATTCATCACGGCTTGATAACCATAGTACGCTCTTAGCTTGGAGAGCGTATCATTGTCTTCACCTTTCAATGAAGCACCTGATTTGATGTCAATCGATTGAGCATTGGAGAATTGATAATTGACCGTATCAAAAGCGCTTGAAATATATTTCACTTCATTATCGGAAATATATGTTCCGTTACCAATCGGACGAATATCAGAATATGCCGTCATGGTAATAATGACTTTCGCGGTATCATTCTTTTCATAGATTTTCCAGAATTTTTTGAGAAGATCCGATGTGGAGTCCACCATATTCTGAATATTTCTATCGATGATTTTCGCTTTTTCACGATAATCCGCACGACGCATTGCCATAAGATCTGATCTATCGATTTCTCCGCGATTTCCCCAATATTTATTACGATAATTCAATTCAATCCAAGAAGCCTCTTTTAAATCACCATCACGCAATCTTTGCATATGTTCGGCATAACCTTTGGAGGTGTTCACTTCCCAAAACGCTGTTTGGAAATATGGCACATTTCTTTGAGCACCGAAAACAATCACGGAGTCAACAGTAAGACAGCATGGTGATTGCCCATATTGCGCATAAAGTCGGATTGTATCATTCACGATGTTTATACTGCATGAATCCTCAGCTTTGACCATAGTTCTTGGAATCCGCAATGGTTCAAAACGTGTCAGACTCGAGGCTATATGCTGAACGGAACTTGCTACAAATGATGTGTCATAAGAATAGGTGGTGTCTTTATATGCCACCGATTTTGTAAAGACTGATTTTCTCAATGGAGGCATTGAATCAACATATGTCATAGTGTCTCGACCAATGCGCAATTTCTTAATATCAAGAATTTCCATGCGTTCATTCAATCTCTTTCGAAGTGGTCTGGACTCAAATTGCTCAACCGTGATTGTATCAAACAATCTGGCTACACGCTGTGCCTTCACCGGTTTATCCTGAACCAGTGAATCATATTGCTCCTTTCTTGCTTTATCTTTTACGGAAGCTATTGAACGTGTAATCACCATTCCATTATAATTGGTGATTACAGGACTTCTATCCTGACATGGTTTGCGATCATAGGCTGAATGTCCGAATGAGGAAAATACAATCCCATCAGGACGATTCATCATGGAATCAGCAGGAATATGAATGCTATATGTATTTCCTTTCCTTTCGATATTACCGGCATAATTGCTGCTTACTTGAAGCATTGCATCTTTTACTGTTGTATCATTGCTTGCATTGTCGATTACTGTAAGATTATATGTGATAGCACATGGTTTGGGTGGCTTTGCACATGGATAAGCAGGGTCGCATGGCTCACATGGAGGACAAGGCTTGGGTGGCTCAATGCCACAAAAGAATGTGGCTTCCGATCTGTATATATCCAACTTGCCCAATTGTTCCTTCTTTGCCAATTCAGGATTATCCTTTCCATATCTATCAGATGAATAGAACATAGATTGTCTGATTGTTTTGCTCGTGGTATTCGGCGCTTGATATCGTACAAATGGGAATAATTCATCATGCTGAGAAGATATGTCATTTGATGCATTACCCAATGGGAGCATGTCTTCAACAATCATTGTTGCTTGCAAATCCTCTGCACGCAATTGATCCATGGCCAATTTATTTTTGATGGAATAAAAATCGATATCCATCAATGCATAATAGAGATCATAATTGCCGGCACGATTCGATGAATACAATAAATGAGGAGTTCCATCCAAGCAATACAGAAATGGAGAATATTCATTGAATGGTGTATTGATTTCTTTCTTTCCTTGGATAAGGGCAAGATTAACCGGCTTGCTCCATGCATTTGATCCAATGGTACGAAATGCAACAAACAAATCGGCATTCCCTTTTCTTTGAATACCATTGAATGTATAGAGTGCATTCTCATATGGCGCAGAGAAACCACCATTGGTGTCAACACGGTCTGAGCTGTACACAATCATTTCAATACCGGTGGCTGAGTCAACCGCGACAGTTGGATGTGAATCCCATGCGGTGCCATTCAATTCCTCGATATTGCGAATGGAATCAAAGTCAGTTTGATAATTACGATGAATCTTTTCGAATAAATCGCTGCCACCTTTGATGTCTGCACCGCTCAATTCAAAAAAACGAGATGTCCTTTTATCAGGTACACCGGAAGAAGCAAAGACATATCGCTTATAGAATTTGTTCTGATCCGTTTGGATCACCCCACCAATATGCTGTATGGCTTTTCTATTGAACAATGTAAAAGAAGCGCCATAAATCGATGTGTCACGCTCAGTTGTGTCAGACAATGGAATCACATAAAGCTGCTCTCTTTTACTTCGATTCGAAGTAACAACCAGCGTGTCACCCACATCTCCAATCGAACCAATGATCGCAGGTGCGAAATCATCGGCAGGAGTATTTGTTCCATTTCTGAAAATTTCAGACTTCTTCTCGATTTTTATATGTTTCGATGGATCTTGTGCTTGTAGTGGTTCAATCAAGAATCCACTCAAACAAATTACTAGTATAAGTATGAATGTTTTCATGATTGTCATAATGGATTACAGATTGTACAATAATATGCTTCAGCAAATTTGAATGTCACTCTTCGAAGAGGAGGATTGAGCAACCCTTCACGGATATTTGAAACCGAAACAAAAAAGTTATTACCATTTTCAGCAGTATAATAAAACACATCTCCCAATCCGAACTCAGCTACATAGGTATTCATATCTTCTGCTGGTAATCTCTTAAATGGAGGTAGTACTTTAGCAATATCTCTAATTGTGGGCCAACTTGTTGGATAGACATAATTCTGTGGATTTCCATTAGGATTATTGGCAGTAATTGAAAATGGACTACCAATTTGGACATCACCATATTTAATACCTAGATTTTTTAATTGATCACACCCGGTAAAAAATCTAAGTGTATCATTAGCCAAGTCTTTGAACTTCATTGCTATTGTATCAGCATTTTCGGTAAGCAATGGGCTGGCTCTAGGAATTCTTACGAATGTTCCTTTGAACCGTAAAAAGACTCTTGACAAGAATGGATTTGGATCTATATAAATACTATCAACCAAGATATCACCCGCTTGCAAAGAATTGGGTGGTTCCCTAAAGTTGCATGTAGTTGTATATCCGGGAAGTGGAAAATTCGTTTCTGTGAATATCCAATTCCCTTTCAAGAATCTGTCATCATTTGGTAATGAACCAGAGGATTTTTCGCTTGATGGAAATCGAAATGTTGCGATATTGAATGTAGGAGATGTATAATTGATTGAAGTATCAATCCGAGAATCAAATATTGCTATCGTTGCTTCTCTTACTATGGGATCCTTTGACATAGGGTCCAAAGGTTCAGGAACAAAACATCCATTAAGGCTCAAAAGGAGCAGCATAGTGAATAATACAAAGTATGTTTTCATTAGTACATCACTCCTAATCTCAATTGAAATGTTCCTAATCTGCGAGTTCCGGGTACATTGGTGAATCCAAGCACAGAGTATGCATCTCCAACAGCCACATCACGATAACCAAGATCGATTTCGAGATCAAGATCGCTCATGATGGGAATATCGACACCCACGCCAAAGCCATAAGTAAGCGGGAAAGACCAATCCATGTTGATGTCTCCATTTGCTTGGGCATCTTTGATGCGAATGGTACAATCATCACATTCTAAACCGAGAGACATTGACAATGCCGCAAGGGAGAATGCATCTAATGCAAATCCGAATTCATTGTATACATAGGGTTTCATGCAACCAAAGAGTGCTTTGAGAATGCCATCACCTTCCTTTTCTTCTCTGACGGGTTTATCGGCTTCATCACTATAGACATCCACATAAAAGAAACTTTGAGATTTTTTTCCTTTTTGTGAATTCTTGACCGGCACGAGATAATGGCGAGAGGTCAATAATCCAAGGGGACGATTGACAAGTGGCATATCAGAGATAAGCACTTTGGGATCAAAAGCTCCGGTATTGATTGCTTGCATGCCTTGCACGAATGTCAAGCCAAATGCCCAGCGATAATCTTCACCCACCCTGATTCCGGCTGTGAGATCTCCACCATATTGCAAGCGCCCAAGCTCAGAAGTTCCAAACAATGCATCATTGATGAATCCATCATTATAGGATGAAGTGCGAAAATGTGATGCAGCCCAGAATTTCGAATAATCTCTGTCGAAACATGCAAGGCCGATGCCGGCATCCAAACCGAGTGCAAGACGCAATGACAAATCCAATCCCATATTGAGCGAGAATGGTTCGCAATTACAAGACTTCTTCAAAACATCTTTGATCGGTATGGAGCGGATTTCAGGGATATTCTTTGTAACATGAAAACTCTCAACAAGATTGAATCCACCAAGACTATCAGTTTGAATTCCCGGAAACAATGTAGGAATAGTTTCAATATGTTTGATTGGAATATAAACTCCGGGATAAACCGGCTTATTGTTCACTTTATCATGGAATGCAAAGACGGTGTCAATCGGATTATTTGCACTATCACGTATGATTTCAACATAATCCACAATACCACGCAATGTTCTTCCATCGCGATTGGCTTCACCAGATGATTTCTGAAAATACTTTTCAGAGACTTCCGGCTTGATGCGAATCGCATCTTCATAGGATGACATTTTCTTTTCAAGGTCTGAAGCGATATTTCCGGAAGCGCAACTTGCAAGCATGACAATCATTGCAGAGCAAAGAAGTGAGTATATGGTTCTCATTTTCCACCTCCCAATGGGAAATTGAAATGAATCATTCCGGAAAGCCCTGATAGATGCGGTCTGTCCAAATCGCGCAACATATTATTGGTTGTATATCTGGCAGAGAGCGTCACAAACCAATCGCAACATGGATTTTCATAATTGATCAGATAACCTGCCTCCAATGTTCCGGGCATTCCAATCTTCCCTTCTTCATCATCACCTGTGATGATGGATATCCCTGTTCCCATGCTGAGATAAAGCGGAATATTTGGAGCATCCCAGGGGAACCAGCGGACATTTGCCTGAATATTCACCACATTCGGAAGCGAGTATATTCGCGGACTGGTATACTCCAAACTATCGATGGGGCCATAATGACCATAATTCACCGTGAACACGGGCCACATATTACAAAAACGATGAACTCCATATTGGAATTCTCCGTGCAAACCAAGATTGCTTTGCTCGGGATATTGCGTCTGCGGCATGGCTGCACCAAGACCCAAACCGGCGAATGTTTGTGCATTCGATATTTGCGTCATAACCAACAGAGCCAATATCATCGATAGGAGCACTTTCTTCATGAAATATCCTAGAATTGACTGTAGAGAAATATATTGATATGGTCTTCCCGACCCTTGTGTTTATTGTGTTGTCATGATTCCCACAGGTCCCGATAATCAATAAGCAAAGCCCCGGAACAGCTGTTTTGTATCAAGACGAATATATGGTAAATAAGAGGTTAGAACAAGTGTGTGGAAAGTAAAACAGCCACCTTTTTGGGGTGGGTGTTTTGCTTAATCTATCGTAACATGGCCGAGATTTCAGATGCAATCTTGGCATTATACTCGAATGTGAGGTTTTTGTGATTTACCAAATCCATGATGGTACCAATCCAACACCAACCACATGTGAACAAATGCACAACTCCGGAACCTACTTTGTCAAGAAAAAACCTATGCAAACCGGGAAGAAATACCATCGCAACAATGGTCAATATCAATATCAAACCCGGATCACGCCTTCTTTGCTGATATGACATAGCAAACCTTCTTGCTTCTTCTTCTGTCAATTGATCAAAAATGGCTTGTACAAACATCAATTCTTGTCCCTCTAAGGAGGGCAAATAGGTCATGGCTTGTGGCATGGGATTAACCTAATACATGAGTGGCTAAAACTTTCTGCACATCATATACATTCACTGCCTTGGTGAATTGCTTTTGAATACTAGGCAATTGCTCACCCGAAACCCATATCTTCAATTCAGCGTCAAGGTCAAATGTACCGGCAGTTTCAATGCTAAAACGCGAAATACTCTTGTAAGTTACAGATTTGTACTCAAGTTTGCTACCGGTTAATCCTTGTTTGTCAACCAAAATCAATCGCTTATTTGTAAAAATAAACATATCTCTGATCAACTTGAATCCCAATTCAATGGATTCACCATCAATCAATAAATGCGAATACTCTTTTTGTAATTCACCAGAATCAACAATCGAAGCATTTCCCATTAATCCGGAAAGTAGGCCCATGTATATTTTCCTGTTTAAGTATTGTTGAACTAACTCTAATTACTTCGTAAATGCCACTTGTATGGCATTGTCATTCAATTGTTCTTGTAATTCTTCATATTTAATGAGCACTGCCGAATCTTTTATGCATTCTCTTGAGCGAATGTCCCATTTTCCTATTTCTGCAATCATCTTCTCATAATCTTCGATGATTGTTTTGTCTTGAGGATTATTCTTATATCGTTGAATGAGATTGATATATACCTTCACCCATGCTTCATAATCACGAAGGAATTGTTCGCATTCATCAAGTTGAGGAGTAATGTCTTTATCATTGATCGATGTTCCACCGATATCAACGATTGGCTCACCGGACTTTTTCACTTTTGAATCAGTGCAACCCGTTCCGGTATGGCAAAGAGAAATCAAGCAAATAATCAGTATCCATTTACCCATGGAACACCCTTAAAAATTCTTGCCCAAACATAGCAAGCAAGAGTATTCCCTACAATGAAATTCTTTAAAACACTGCTTTTGAGTATATTTTAAGTAGTGATTTCTTCGCTTTTCAGCAATGTTGGAATTATTGTTCTTTTGCTTCGATGATGACTGTTCTATTATAGAATCTCCCTTCCGGCAATGCATTCGAAGTGCCCTGATATGTACTATTCCCTTTGACGATCAATGGATCAACATTCAATATTGTGCCAACCACACCGGCTCTTTCCAAAGCAAGTTTTGCATTGCGTTCTTGATCGCCGAATGGATCTGTCGCTCCCAAGATGGAAGTGATTTGAATTCCATTGGTGGATTTGATTGCATCAATCACTCGCATATTGCGATCATCCAATGTTGCAGCATCGAAGTCGAACAAAATGAGTGAATATCGCTTGATTCGATCAGTTCCCGAATAGTTTATTGTCTTATCCGCAAAAATGTATTGATAGTGAATGGGGATTGTAATCGACGAAGTATGCGATCTTCCCAAAGTATCCACCACATTATAGCGAAATCTGAGACTATCTTTGTGCTTCCCTAGTTTTGATGGATCAATATGCAATGATGAGCTGATAAATGTATCGTGTAATCCCAATGATTCGTGAAGATAATTTGTATCGGTCATCATGGAAAGCCGCCATCTGTCCACCATTGTTCCTGATATCATGTTCCCATGAACATTCACTTCTTCGGGTTGAACCGATAGCACGGAATCCATGATGGTAAGCACTTCAAAGATTTCCGGATTGCTGAATAATAATTCAACTCTTCTGTTTTCGGCAATCCCTTCAGGATATGCATTATTCGAGGGGTTATCGGGAATTCCTTTTGCTTTGATGATCAATCTGGATGAATCAATATTCCAGATAGTGCGTAGATACAATGCAATCTTCTCCGCCCTTTTAAAAGCAAGCCCGGTATTTCTTCGTTCTTTTCCTGCTCCTGCACTATTTCCAATGATGGTTATTGTAAGCGATGAATCATTTCGTAGTCGCAATCCTGCAAGATTCAATACATGATGATATCTCCCAAGCATATCCAATGGCATCAAAGCTTGTTCATTGAATTGTGTGGATTGCTGTTCATTCAACAATTGATATCGAATCGGAATTTCGGAAGATTCTTCATCGAAAAACACATAAGGCAGTATGGGCTGAATCACGCGATCAATGCGTTCTGTAAGAACAACTGAATCGACTGATAATCCATTTTGTACTTTTACAGACATCGTTGTGAGCAAATCAGGCAATGGAGCTATGATTGGTGGTGGTGGAGGCGGAGGTGGTATGATTTCGACATCTGACCAAAGCAAAGACAAACCGGCTCTTATGCCGATCGCCCTCCAATAAGTGGATTCTGATAATTCCTGCAGCAATGAAAACCCTCTGATTTCAGGAGCTAATCTGAGATTGTTTGTTCTGTTTAAAGGAAATGCATATGACATACCTGCGGAAACACCGAATATCATCGAGGGAGTGAAAGGAATATCTCCCGATAATTCATTTCGAATACGATTGAGTCCGTCGAATGTACCGGGGAAAATGGTTTCTCTTTGTGAGAACCGCATCGAAATTGGCATTCCAATCCATAATCCACTCGATAGAGTTGCTCTGCCAAATGTCAATGTGGCTTGTGGCTCCAATGCTGCAATGCCAAGTGATGTTTCAAGATCATGCGTTATGGTTGCAAATCCAGATTGCGACATCACATATTGTATTTCATCGGAAGAAAAATCTCCACCAAGTCCACTGAATGTGGCACGCAATGCAAACCCAAGATGTTGATTCAGTGCATATGATCCGCTCAATCCAATGGTTGAACCGAGATTTGTAGCTTGTGAATATTCTGGACAGCAACTCGGAATACCCTTGAAACTGGTAAATGAAGCAGTATGGAGATTATAACCACCCAAAGCATGGATGCCGAATGAAAATGGAGAGATATTGACTTGCTCATCACCTATTGGCGCACGAGCATTCTGTCCCAAAATAGGATGATCGGAAATGCACAGACAACACAATATAATGGCTATCAACACTCTCATGCGATCAGACAAAAATCAAACAAACTCTTTCATTCCCATTCAATCGTCGCAGGCGGTTTACTGGAAATATCATATGTGACTCGATTGATGCCACGCACTTCATTGATGATGCGATTGCTCATGCGAGCAAGAACTTCATATGGCATCGGAAACCAATCTGCCGTCATGCCATCAACGCTTGTGACGGCACGCAAGGCACATGTATTCTCATATGTTCTCTCATCTCCCATAACGCCAACACTTTGAACAGGCAACAATACTGCAAATGCCTGCCAAATGTCATTATACAATCCTGCATTATGAATCTCTTCCAAATAGATTTCATCAGCTTTGCGCAGAATGTCACAACGCTCCTTTGTGACTTCACCCAAAACACGAATGCCAAGTCCGGGACCAGGAAATGGATGTCTGTCAATAAACCAATCCGGAATACCTAAAGCTCTTCCCACTGCACGCACTTCATCTTTGAACAATTCTCTGAATGGCTCAATAAGATTGAGATGCATTTCTTCTGGAAGTCCGCCAACATTGTGATGAGATTTAATCGTCACGGATGGACCATTCACGCTCACTGATTCAATCACATCGGGATATAATGTTCCTTGTGCCAAAAATTGTGCATCACCAAAATTCTTGGCTTCATCATTGAACACATCTATGAATGTGACACCGATGATTTTTCTTTTTTTCTCAGGATCACTCTCGCCTTCCAGACGTGAGAGAAATAAATCCGATGCATCCACAACATCTATGCTCATCGAAAAATTCTGTCTGAACAATGTTTCGAGTTTCTTGCTTTCATCCAAGCGCATCAATCCGGAGTCAACATGAATGCAGTGCAATTGATCTCCAATGGCTTTATGAAGAAGCACGGCAACCACGGTGGAATCAACTCCGCCGGATAAACCACAAATCACGCCACCATTTCCAACTTGTTTACGAATCGCTTCGATTTTTGATTCTATGAGATTTTCAGGATTCCAATCGGAGGAACAACCACAAATGTCATGAACAAAATTCGACAGCATTTTCACGCCATCTCTTGTATGATGAACCTCAGGATGAAATTGAACACCGCGAATATTTCTTTGAAGATTTCTGATTGCACAAATAGGTGCATTATCTGTATGAGCCATGATTTCAAAACCATCAGGCAATGCAGTGAGCGAATCTCCATGACTCATCCATACGATTGAATGAGCATCTATCCCCTTGAACAATGCATCTTCTTTGTCGATACGCAATTCCGCTCTTCCGAATTCTCTCTTCGCTGATTTGTCTACATTCCCACCATTCATGAAAGCAGTGAGCTGCAATCCATAACATATGCCAAGAATGGGAATATGATATTGCTCGGCATGGGCAAAGACATCAAATGAAGGAATGGGTGCACCTTCGGTATAAATACTGGAAGGTCCGCCGGATAAAACAATCCCCTTTGGATTCAAAGCTTCGAGTTTTTCTTTGGTGATTGAAAATGGATGAATTTCACAATAGACTCCAGCCTCGCGTATTTTTCGAGCGATGAGTTGCGTCACTTGTGAACCGAAATCAAGGATGAGAATTGTCTGCATTGAGTACGATTTGAGTAGAGATTATTGCAATACATTGAGCAATATAGTGCTCTTTTGTTCTTCGGTAATTTGTTTCACAATTGGATGCGATTCAAATTGTGATTTTTCGAATGGTTTGAGGTCTGCATATCCTCTGCGATAGAATTCCAAAGCAGATTGCTTGTCTCCATGTTCAAAAGCCCATATGGCTGTATGCACAATGCCCACTGCATACTGTGGATTTGCTTCGGGAATTTGATATATGAGTTCTTTTGACAATTCCAATTCCCCAAGAGATTCCAATATGCGAGAAGATACCATGCGAGCTCTTGCAAAAGATGGCTTTATGCCAATTGCTTTTGCAAGCAAATGCAATGCATGATGGGGTTTACCCAATTTGTCATATGCAAGCGCCATTGCCAACATGGTGGTTTCTTCATCGGGAAATTTGGCAAGTGTTTTCTTGCAGGCATCGATGACATTATTCCAGTTTTTCAGTACTTGCCATGCAGTAATTTCCGAGGCATGATTCATGTACACATAAGGATATCGTTCTTGCAGTGCAAGGAGAATAGGTATCACTCGTTGCTCAATATCCAAATCCGGTTTTGCACCCTTCAGCCAAACAAGTGATGAGCAATAGACAGTCAATTCTTTGGGAAGAATATCCATATACTCAGGACCGAGCCCTTTTATTGCTTCTGATAATACACGTTGACTTTCATCATGCATTCCTTGCCACAATAAGGCATGTCCAAGAATGATGCGAAGTCGTGGATCTGCATGATTACCTAGATATTCTATGAAATAATCTCTGGCCGGAGGATCATCAATGAATGCTACATACCAAGCTTTGAGATAATCGGAATCGGTGATTTCAAGACCTTGAATCAATGCCATTTCACCTTTTTCCGCTGTTGATGCATTATCACGGAAATGAGTGAATGCAAGCGTGGCATAGGCCTCAGGGAAATCTTTCGGTGCAAGACCCAATGCACGCTCAAGTATTCTGCGTGCCTCGGGCAGACGTGTGCGCGATTCGAGCTCCGTACCAATGTCAATCAATACATCGGCATCATCCCAATGAGAATCGGCTTTTTTGAGTAAGTCTTGTATGGTCATGCGTGAATATCGAATTAGAAAATATATCCAAAGATTGCATCCAAAATCAAAATCGTAGCTGCGGAAATCGTGAATGCTTCAACCGTTGAACGACCAACACCTTCAGCTCCGCCTTCGGTACGAAATCCAACATGACATCCCACAAGAGATGTAACACCTCCGAACACCAACGATTTGAATAAACTCTGCACTACTTCCGAAATTTGGAAAAAGCGTTGAATGGAATCAAAAAATATATCGAAAGAAAAATCAAATTTTAGTGATGTGAGCAGATATGCACCAATCAATGCCACCAAATTCGAAAACACTGCGAGCACTGGCATCATCGTAAGTGCGGCTATCACTCGAGGCATGGCGAGATATCTGTTTTTGTCGATGGCCATCATTTCCAATGCATCAACTTGTTCAGAAACCTGCATAGTTCCGATTTGTGCGGCGATTGCTCCTCCAACACGACCGGCTATGACCAATGCGGTCAAAACAGGAGTCAATTCCGTGAATACTACAGTGGAAATGGAACCACCAATGAAAGGTCTTGCAATTCCGATGAGATTAAATTTCGCGAAGAGATTGGTTGCCTGCAATGCGGCGATGGCACCTGTGAATGCACCAATGAGAACTACCAGAGGGAGGGATTCTGTGCCGACAATGGACATTTGTTCAAGAACAAGCCGTCTATCTTTGGCCAAGCGAGGCATATATCGGACAACACGCATGAGCAGAATAGTGATTTGCCCGATTTGTCTGAAAAATCCGGTCACCTTTCTGCCAAACAAAGCCAATATATCGGTCATGATGCACTTGCCATTGTAATTTCATACGAAATTACGGAAACTGCCCTTGCATTCCGAAGTGCATAAAAAAAAAGCCCCGATTCTGCATTCGGGGCTTGTAAACGTCGCTTTTGGAATATCAACCATTGATTGGAGTTGATTCACATGGTTTGGTACCTGTAGCTTTCCATTGATTCCAAAGGAGTACTTGCTCAGGTGTGAGTATAGCCACGATGGCTGCTTCCAATGTATCATTGCATGCTTTGACAGCTGCCTTCATAGTTTCTACTGCGGCTTTCATGATTTCAGCATTTTTTGCTTTGAATGCCACGAGTTGAGCATTGGCTTCATCTCTTGTGATGGTACCTGCTGCAAGTTGTGCTCTCAAAGATTTATGCAAAGCAATTTCTTCTTGGCGAATTGGCCCTACAACTGATTTGAATTGCTCTCTGGCTGCTTGTTCGCAATCACGCTTTGCATTGATCAATGATTGCAATTGTGTCATTTGATCAGCTGATAATTTCAAGCAATCGATGACCGCGCGAAGATGAGCACGCTTTGGACTGATGCTATCACCTTTGTGTCCACCATCACGATCATCTTTACCGCGACCACGACCCGGTCCGCGACCACGATCGCCTTTTGAAGAAAAGCCATCATCATGATTGTCGATGATTGATGCTGCCATTGATTCTGCATCAAATGCAGATGCAAATTCAGTTGAATTGTCAACAACCGGAGAAATGGTTGAGAGTTGATCAGTACAGCTAGATGCAAATACTGTCACGAAAACTGCTACAAGCATGTACATGCTTTTTGTGATGAGTGTTTTCATTGTGTATTCCTTATGAACAATAAATGAATTCGATTCCGGATTTGTTGAGCTCTTGTTCAGATTGACGGCTGAATCTTGTGAACCGCTCAGTCAAATAGTGTAACTCTTACTCTAAGACAATAACATGAACAAGATGATTCGGTTACTAGAAAACAAAAAAAAAGCCCCATCCATTGGACGGGGCTTAATCAAATTTCTGATTTATCAGGGTCTTGTACCGATTGGATTTCTCACATTCGGGCATGGTGACTTTCCTGTTTTTTTCCATTCCAACCACAATGCAAGTTGCTCACGAGTCAAGATTGATTCAAGACTTGTGAAGAATGTGTCCATGCAAGCTTTGACAGCTGCACGTACTTGTGCTTCAGCTTCTTGTGATGCAGTTCTGATTCGCTCATTGATTGCTTTGCTTTTTGCAGCTGCTTCTTCGCGAGTCATTGTACCTGCTTTGACAGCAGCACGAATTGCATCCATCTCTGCTTGCTGTGCTTTGCGTAATGGTTCAAGAATAGCACGGAATTGCTCACGTGCAGCTTTTTCACAATCACGTTGAGTCATGGAGAACTCGCGCAATTTGCTCATTTGCTCAGGTGTGAGTTTCAAGCAAGGCAATACGGATTGCCAAGGCACAGGTCTGCTGGATGTGTCACGCCCGCCACCACCGCGAACTGTGTCGCGCTTGCCGGGGCCACCACCACGTGGACCATTTTGCTCGATCACATCACCATTTCCATTAAATACGCTCGCATAAGCTGCATCAATGTCAAATGCACCTTGATCAGCAACAAATGCTGTTTCGGTTGGACTTGTACATAATCCGTCGCCACAACCACTGATGGTTGCAAGACCAATCACCATAAAGCAAGCGAGCAAAAAGCTCATGATATGCTTGTTCATTTCGTGTTCCTTATAAATAGTGCATTAATTCAATGCACAAAATTACTTCTATTATCATGCCTGAGTGAGCAAAAAAGAGGTAAAAAATGTTAAAAAGTGTGAAATACATCGGATTTCTGATGTATTGAACGCTTTTATGCCTTTAATGCCTCTGCTCCGCCAACGATTTCCAACATTTCAGTCGTGATGGATGCCTGACGTGCTTTATTATATGACAATTGCAAAGTGCGAATGAGATCACGAGCATTCGTGGTTGCACTTTCCATTGCCATCATTCTTGCTGCTTGTTCTGCAGCATTGGATTCAAGCAATCCTTTCCAAACGAGTGTATTCACAAATTTGGGAAGTATTGCATCCATGATATCACCTCGGCTTGGCTCAAAGATATAATCATTGATCACAGATGATTGTTGTTTTACTGATTCTACAGGAAGCAATTGTCTTACAGTTGTTTCTTGTTTGATGATTGACTTGAATTCATTGTTGAAAATCATCACGCGATCGAATTCTTCATTGATGAAACCATTTGCTACTATGCCTGCGATTTCTGAGGCAGTGCTGAATTGCAATTGTGCAAAAATATCCGGAAATGCAGCAAGAACAGGTTGTGTACGTTTTGCAAAAAATTGCGTTGATCTTCTTCCAACTGAAACCACGCTCACTTTTGCCTGAGGAAATTCTGCCGGAATTGTTTGATCGATGTATTGAGAAGCCAATCGCAAAACATTTGTATTGAAGCTTCCGCATAAACCACGATCAGATGAAATAATGATCACGACTATGTGTTTGAATGTATCGGGTTTGCGGAGAAGAGGATGATAATAATCTTCTGAAGCAGAACCTGCAAGATTGGAGAGAACTTCCGAGAATTTATCGGTATATGGTCTTGTTGAAAGAATCGCTTCCTGTGCTCTACGCAATTTTGCTGCTGCAACCATGCGCATGGCGGAAGTAATCTTGGCCGTATTTTTTACGGCTGTGATGCGATTTCGTATATCTCTCAGTGTTGCCATATCTATGCTTCAAAATAAAGTGTGATGTCAATAATATCGTGTTGTTGTTTGTTCCAGATGGTTCACAACATAATCTGCTATGCTATCTTCCAATTCCAGGAACTGATGAGCCGAAGATGAAGATTGCAATTTGTCCATTACGGCTTGTGTATAATATTGATATTGTCCTTTCAGCGAATCCGGCATGGACACATATCGTATGTCTGACTGTTTACCAAGTGCTTTGAAGACGGCATGTGCAAGATCATTCCATGTTCTTGCTTTTCCCGTACCCAAGTTGATGATGCCATGTGATTGTTTGGACTGCAATATCTTCCACATCACTTCGCATGCATCTTTCACATATATGAAATCTCGCATTTGACCACCATCGGGATATTCGGGAATATCTGATGCGAAAAGTGATATATGGCCATTGTGTTGAACTTGCTTCCATGATTTGAAAATCATACTGGCCATATCACCTTTGTGATATTCATTCGGACCAAACACATTGAAGAATTTTATGCCGGTAATGGATTGTTCAAGTCCATTTCCCATAATCCATTCATCGAAGAGTTGTTTGGAATATCCATACATGTTCAAAGGACGTAGTTCGCTCACCGAAGCATCATCATATCCTTTCTCACCTGCGCCATAAGTGGCTGCACTACTGGCATAAATGAAGGGGATATCATGCGCCAAAGCAAATTGTGCCATGGCGATGCTATATCGATAATTGTTTTCAAGTAGATATTCGGCATTGCGTTCAGTTGTGGATGAGCAAGCACCCATGTGAATCAGTGCCGAGATATCATGAGCATCATATATGCCTTCGGAGCATTTTCTTTTGAACACCTCGGGATGTTCAATACCACGAAACTTTTTTGTTACCAGATTATTCCAGCGATCATCTTGCTCCAATGAATCAATGATCAGGATATCATTATATCCTTGTTCATTGAGCGTTCTCACGAAACAACTGCCGATGAATCCGGCAGCTCCGGTGACTGCAATCATGGGATAAGCTTTCCTGTATTATCAATTGATTCCGCGAATCGCCTTGAATCTTTCTGTGAATGAAGAAAGCACTTCATTCAAATCTTTTTTGATTTGATCATTGAGGTCTTTCACTTCAACGATTGAGAACAACAATGCCTTATGCTTTGTCTCCATGAGTTCGAGATATTCAAGTTCGAATTCACGGCAAAGTTCAACAGGGATCTCATCGAGATATCCATTGGTAGCTGCGAAAACGAGCGCGATTTGTCGTTCCAATGTCACTGGAGAATATTGTTGTTGCTTCAGAATTTCCGTCAAGCGTGCACCACGACGCAATTGTTGCATGGTGGACTTATCAAGATCAGAACCAAATTTTGCAAATGCTTCGAGTTCACGGAACATGGCAAGCTCAAGTTTCAATGGTCCGGCAACTCGCTTCATGGCTTTGATTTGAGCATTTCCACCTACACGAGAAACAGAGATACCAACATTCAAAGCGGGGCGAACACCGGCATTGAACAAATTGGATTCTAGATAAATCTGTCCATCGGTGATGGAGATCACATTCGTGGGAATATATGCAGACACATCGCCTGCTTGTGTTTCGATAACGGGGAGTGCGGTCATGGATCCACCACCTAATGCATCACTGAGTTTGGCGGCACGTTCAAGCAAGCGGCTGTGCAGATAGAAAATATCTCCGGGATATGCTTCACGTCCCGGCGGGCGACGAAGGAGCAAAGATACTTGACGATATGCAGCTGCTTGTTTTGTCAAATCATCATAAATCACGAGTGAGTGACGACCTGAATCACGGAAGAATTCTCCCATTGAAGCACCGCAATAAGGAGCGATAAACTGCAGTGGTGCGGGATCAGCTGCATTCGCTGCAACGATGATGGTATAGTCCATCGCACCATGCTTTTCAAGTGTCGATACAACATTTGCAACCGTTGAACCTTTTTGTCCGATCGCAACATAAATGCAATACACGGGATTGATGCCGAGTTTTTTTGCTTCTTCAGTATGGGTGTATTTCTGATTGATGATCGTATCGAGCGCAACAACTGTTTTTCCGGTTTGGCGATCACCGATGATCAATTCGCGTTGACCACGTCCGATTGGAATCAAAGCATCAATTGCTTTCAAACCTGTTTGCAATGGTTCTGTAACGGGTTGACGTTCAATGACGCCCAATGCTTTGCGTTCGATTGGCAATGTGTGATTAGTCATTACGGGGCCTTTGCCATCGATTGGCACACCCAATGGATTCACGACGCGACCGAGCAATGCTTCTCCAACAGGAACGGAAGCGATTTTGCCTGTACGGCGAACTGTGTCACCTTCTTTCACAAGACGGTCATCTCCAAAGAGAATCACACCCACATTGTCTTCTTCAAGATTGAGCACCATTCCCATCACGCCATTGGGGAATTCCACCAATTCGGATGCCTGAACTTTGGTCAACCCATAAACGCGAGCAACACCGTCACCCACTTGAAGAACCGTACCAACTTCATAGATGTCGGCTTCATTCTCAAAGCCGGAAAGCTGTCGGCGCAAAATAGCGGAAATCTCTTCTGGTCGAACTTCTGCCATGATCAAATCACCTGTGTATTAAATCAAAAAAATTAGTAGTCATATTAAAAGCGAAAAGCAATTCCTGCCTGTACAAACAGTATGTCGGTTCCTGCATTCGCATATTCTTCAATTTTTGTCGTACCGAATTGATCCACATCTATCACTTTTTGATAATTGGATCGTGTTCCATAATTGTATCGTGCTTTGATATCAAGCAAAATACTGCTGGCTTTATTGGGTAATGTGATATTCTCAACAAGTTTTATCATCACACCCGTGCCGATTCCATATTTCCAGAAAACATTGCGTGATGAATAAATTTCATCCGTTCTTGTTTCCCATTCTTCTCTTCCATCGCGAACAACTCTTTCTCTATATTCACCATCTGTCGTGGCTGAAAAGATATTCATCCCTCCGGCGATTTCAGCATAAGGGAAAACCCATTGCGCGAGATTTAATTGCAAACGAGCAAAAAGATCGATCGGCACCACCGAATTTGTATAGATATAATCGTCGTAAAACTTTGTGTACGAAGCCGGACGTCTGTTCCGATCCAATGTCACATAACCGAGATCCATTCCGAGAACAAGCGATGCATTGAATCCTGTATATCGTGCCGGAAGAATCGGTTCGAAGGAATATCCTCCTCCCATGAGGAAAGCAAATCCTCCTGTTCCAATATTGCTCTGAAAATCTCCTTGAGGATTTCCGGAGCCCATGGACATATAAAACAATCCATTGCGGGGTTTCAATTTCAATTCTTTGATATTTTCGGCATCATTGTTTTGAGCATTCATTTGAAGGCAAAAGAATGCAGACAATACAATTACAAAGCATGCATGAACCATTGAAACTATCCCTTAAACAAAAAACTATTTCAAGCGCTTAAATGCGCGGCTGATCCTGTCAATTCACGATATAACATATCCAGCTGATGTCTCAATGAGGCATCAATCATCGTATCGGCTATGCGAATGGTGATACCACCTTTCAATGCCGCATCAATTGTGAATGTTGGCAATACTGTTTTACCTGTTCTTTTTGCAATTGTGTCTATCAGTTTCGAACGCATTGCATCATCAATTTCAACCGCGGAGGTAAATGACACGGGTATGAGCTTTTTTTCTTCATTGTACATTTCAGTGAATGCTGCAGCAATATCAGGAAGTATGGATTCTCTTCTTTTTTCCGCGATCATGATAAGAAAATTCATCATGAGGGAAGAAACGGTTGATCCAAAGACTTCTTTCAGGATACTTACTTTCGCATTGTAACGGATGACAGGGCTGTTCAAAACTGCAACCAAATCATCGGTAGCTCGAACAGTGGTCATGATGGTTTGGAAATCATTGTTGATTGTTTCCAATGAACCATCAGACAATGCCTGATCCATCAATGCGGATGCATATCGTTGTGCTATGCGTGTTGAAGATGCCATAGAGGTGATGCTCGCAACTGATTAATTGTTCGACAATTCATTCACGGTTGCATCGATCAGGGAGCGATGCTGTTCGGCATTGACTACTTTGCCGATTACTTTGTCTGTCGCCTGCACGATGAGTGAACCCATCTCTGTACGCAATGATTGCAATGCAATGTCTTTTTCGCGTGCTATTTCGCGCAAAGCTTCTTCGAGTTTCGCCTGCTTGATACGCTCAGCTTCCTCAGATGCATTACGGATGATGGTTTCTGCCTGAACCTTGCCCTCTTTGAGCATGTCCATGACTTCACTTTGTGCCTTGGCCAATTTCTCGCGAGTCTCCTGCATGGACTTTTGAGCCAATTCATTGGCTTGTTCTGCTTGATTTATCGAATCATTGATTCTTTGTTCACGAGCTTCCAATGCAGCAAGCATTGGCTTGAAGCCAAACTTTCCGAGAAGAAAAAAGAACAAGAAAAAATTGATGAGCGTCCAGATTATCAAACCGGGATTCACACTGAGCAAAGCGTCCATACTATTTCTGTTGATCGTGAGTAAATGTTCTGTGCTTTGCACAAAACGGTTGTTGTAATGCAGGGCAGTCCCACATGCATGGGACCGCCTTGCGAAGATTCATCCCGAACAAATTATTTTGTTGCGAGAAGGATACAAATGATACAAGCCAAAAGTGCAACACCTTCGATAAGCGCAGCACCGATGATCATTGTTGTACGAGCATCTTTTGCGGATTCAGGTTGACGTGCACCGGCTTCAAGAGCCGCAGCCACGAGTGGTCCGATACCTGTTCCAACACCAAACACGGTGATACCAACGCCAAGACCGGCGCCCAACCATGCAAATGCTTCTTTTTCCATTGTGTTCTCCTAAGAGTAAGATGAGTGAAAAGATGTTAAAAAATGTAATGATACACTGTCTTAATGATGGTCATCGGCATGATCGCCGAGGACAAGCCCTGTAAACACTGCAGTCAACATCGTAAAAATATATGCCTGCAGGAATGTCACAAGTATTTCAAGAAAATAAATGAATATCGAAAATAATGTCACCACGGGAGACACAGCAACCGTATTGAAGAAGAAAATGAAACCAATCAATGTGAACAAAATGATGTGTCCGCTGGACATGTTAGCAAACAAACGAATAGCAAGTGCGAATGGCTTTGTGAACACACCCACAACTTCAATCGGCACCATGATCGGCGCAAGCCACCAAGGCGCTCCACCAAGCAAATGATGCAAAAATGATTTGAATGCTCCACCTGCTCCCATCGCCTTCACGGGAATGATGATATTCACCATCACAAATGCTGTAATCGCCAATCCTGCAGTGGTTCCAATTGCGGATGTCGCGGTATGACCTCCAGGCAATAATCCAACGAGGTTCATTGCATAAATGAAGAAAAACATGGACAGGAAATATGGAAGATATTTTGAGACCAATCGCTCATTCGGAATATTCGGACGGACAACTGTGTCGCGAATCATCAATGTGAGCATTTCAAGCGCATTACCAATTCCCTTCGGCGCTCTGTGACTTTTCTTATACGAACGATTTCCAATGATGAACAATCCAATCACCACAATCATGGAAATCCATTGAAACATCACAAAATTCGTGGGAGATAAATCCAATTGAACATGAGACCCGTCTTTTTTGACTGCATGGCCGGCATGCAATTCATATTTCCCGGATGCCTCCAGCGCATGAACATTCGGATAAAATTCAAAAGAACCATTATCCACGAACATGTACGGAAGATCAGCCAAGTGATAGGAAAAAAGATAGAATCCACCGTGATCACCAAGATTTTCATTGAACATGGCATTGAAGGTGAACCCTTCGGTTTGCGTATGTTCGCCATGATGACCGGCCTGCCCATGCTCACCGGTAGGTGCTTGTTGCATTGAATGTTGTGATGTGGTATCGTGCAGAGTAGAATCTTGCTTCATGTTCAACTATATGTGATTGCGTGAATCGTATGCTAATCAGTATTCTGTTCTTTTTCTCTCGACTTTATCTTATCCGACAATACGTGGAAGTATATGATCTCTGCAAAAAGATACACGAATACTCCAATCGCAAGTGAAAATGAATAAGCCAATTGTGGCATGCCAAGGATTGATAAACACCACCAGGAGACGGCACCCACAATCATGATGCGAAATGACATACTTCCCAATACAATCGACACAAATTTTTCAAATGGTTTTTGATATGCACGGCGAGCTATGACATAACCGCTGAAGGCATTTACAAAACATACCACTTGTGCCAGTATGATCGCATACAGATTCGAATGGGAATCGCTCACACGCTCATTGTTTGTTGTTAGTGGGATCATGCGTATTCGCTTGCATTGCAGCTCTTATGAAATGCGTCATGCCTGCGACCGCTCCAAAGCACCCAAGCCCGATCGTGAACCAAGGAGTGGTGCCATATTTCCCATCAAGCCACCAACCCAAAAGTCCGCATCCTATGACAGCTGCCGCCAATTGTGATCCAAGCCCGACATATGGCGCAAGGTCCCTTTGGACCGAACCGCTTTTCCGTTCAGGTATCTCTTTCGACATGAAGGCGCATCTTAGTGATCGGAATCAGATTTCAAGTCAGCAAATTACAGATTTTGCATGGAATAACAAATGAAGTACCCTGCTATTTCAAAGGTTTCGAGAAGAGTTTATGGAAAGTTATGAACATAAGCCCTCAATTAGGAAATAGGGCTTAATAACTCTCGCTTTCATTGGGGAAAGAACCGTTTTGAATGTCTTGGATATACCGGGATACGGAGTCATTCACACGCTGATGAAGATTGTCATAACGGCGAACGAAACGGGGACTGAAGTCAATGGTAAGACCAATCATGTCGGTATACACCAAAATCTGCCCATCGCAATGAGGTCCTGCGCCAATCCCAATGGTCGGGATTGATAGAGTCTTTGTGATCGTCTCGGCCAAGTTCATGGGGATTTTCTCCAATACCACTGCAAAAGCTCCTGCTTTTTCCAGTTCTTTGGCATCATTAAGCATTTCATCGGCCTCTTGAGCATTCTGACCACGAGGTCTGTAAGAGCCGAATTGATTGATGCTTTGAGGTGTCAAACCCAAATGGGCCATCACCGGTATGCCTGCCTCAGTCATGCGACGCACTGCCTCGCATACTCTATGACCACCCTCGATTTTCACGGCACTGGCACCGGCCTCTTTCATGAGCCGACCTGCATTTCTGAATGCTTCTTCAGGAGAAACCTGATAGCTCATGAATGGCATGTCTGCCACCACCAATGCGCGTTGTACGCCTCTCACAACGGCTTTGGTATGGTAGATGACATCATCCAATGTAACAGGAATGGTGGTTTCATGGCCCTGAACGATATTCCCCAATGAATCCCCGACAAGGATCACATCTATCCCTGCCTCGTCCAAGATGCGAGCAATAAGTGCATCATAGGCGGTAAGACAAGATATTCTTCTTCCATGCTTTTTCATCTCCTGAACGCTTCTGGTTGTTACCCTGCGTATGTGAGATGAATGTATGTGACGATCTGCATCATTGCTATCGGGCTTTTCCATGAGAACCTCGTGTTTGAACCGCAAAATAGAGATTTCTCCAGCATATTCATCATGGAAATGGCATGTACAAATGCTATCGCATGATGCTGAATCCACCCCTGTAGTGCTTTCCTTCAGCATCGATTGCATGCATGAAATATGCACCGGAAGATGAAATCGGTATGGTCAATGAGGAATGTTGATGCCTGTGATTAGGCTGATGATCATGAACAATTCCACCCAATACATCATAAATACGCAAGGAATGCAGTATAGTGGGATCCGGAAATCGCACGATGACTCCATCCGGGATTTGCGTAAAAGTCACATTACTCAATGGTATCTCTTCTTCAGTATCATCCTGAACCTCGGTTGTGATAAGCTCATCACCGGGTTGATATTGACAATAGTAAAAATAGGTTAGCATCATTTCATCGGTGGTACCTTCTCCAACCCTGACTTCTTTTGGAGGACTGGATGGATTATGCGGATTTTCGGAAGTGTTATCATATATGACGGTTGATTCCAGGATAGATCCTTTCGGCACTTTTTGAAGAGTCTTGAATGAATACGCCATTTGCCAATGAAAATCCCAATGAGGAATGTTTATAATTGGAATTGTGTCATTATTCGGCAATCGCAATATGATTTTTGTACTTTTTCCAATGAGATGCATATGTGGCATCACGGCAAAAGCAGTTGCATCAATCGGAATGGTCATTTTTTGAGTGAATGTTTTTTCTAGACCCGCCGGAATTCGAAATGGCTTATTGACGATATTTTGATGATTGAGAAGTGGATCTATGAAGACTTCTCTTGGCGAGACCGCTTCTGAATAGGTGAATCGTACAGATGTAAAGTCAATTTGACCCTCAGTGCCAGCAGGATAATGCACCTGCAGGATGATCTTTGCTCCCTTTCGAAATCGTAAACCGAAACCTTTGGGAAAGAAATAGGGTTCTCCTCCTGGTGCATATACTCCTATCAGTTCTGCAGTTTCAGAGCCAACTCCACCGAAACTGGGATAACCCGGCTCGATTGTTTGGGCATCCAATTGCAATGGAATGGAGGAGGTATCCTGAAAAACCAATACATGATGGACCATTTCAGGATTGCCCGGCAAGACTTCTATCGCTGAGATGAATTCATCTTTTGTGGGTGAACCCTCCAAGACAAAACATCGATATTCGTCTTGGCCACCCGCTTTTGCCTGTGATGAATAGCTGGGCATCTGAGCGGTGAAACTTGGATTTTTGATCTTGGGTCCGGAGGAAAATGTCGGAGGATTGGGCGCAGATGCAAGGTCTCCCGCAGGAGCACCATTGTTCACCCATTCCACAAAGGCATTGATATCGGAATCGGATAGCGTTCTTTGATGCGAATATGATCTGAATTTTGTGTCGGCCGGATATGGAGGCATGGATCGAGTGGTGACAGCTTCCAATACGGAGTTCTTCTTTGCGGCGACTTCATCATAATTCATCAAAGAAAATGGGGCGATGCCACCATATCTATGGCAAGATGAACAATTGGAATAGATGATGTTTGCAATGCTCGATGACCATGTGGGATTTGCCCCAAATGATTCAACTGCAACCATACATAGAAAGAGTAGCGCATTTATACTTAGCTTCATTATATGTACCCGTGTTTTGTGTGAACTCTTGTAATTTACGCGAAGTTTCTTGTTAGACAGAATAACTTTTTGAAAGTTTAACAAATACAATGTCTTCAATAGTCAAACATATAGCCTGTTTTCTTTGTTGTTTAGCGACCGTAATGTCGGCTCAAGCTGAACTTACCACGCTGTGCAAACAAGGCAACATCACTCTTACATATTCTTCAGGCAATTCTTCAAGACATCATGAATATGTCACTTTTGCCATGCCCGAAACAGCGGAAGCGATCCTCACGATCAAACCCTTGCATATAAGAGCATGGTCGGGAGACACTTCAGGATTGTATTCGGTGATTCGAACATATCCGGAAGCAAAGATAGAACGCCGTTTTGTATATCGAGGAATACATGTTGCCCGAGCAGTCATTCAGCCTATATTCAAAGATGAACAAGACAGACTTTTCATTGCCGACTCCTGCACCATCATCATCACTTCAAAGGGATTTGTCTCCAGTCCTGCATATCGCATTCCTGCAATTGAAAATGGCTTGCTTTCTCATATCATCAATCCTGAGCATATTCCATCAGCTCGAATATCGAAGAAAACCGAAGAAGTCATAGCGGATCATTGGTATTCTCCACAACAATCTTATGTAAAACTCATCACCAAAAAGGATGGCATCGCGCGATTTCCCTTGAGTAGGGCACTTGCATTGCAATCAGATTGGAAAGGCAAACCCTCTTCACATCTCGAACTCATATTCAAAGGCAAATCATATGCGATGGGCATCATTGATGCTGATGGCATGCTCGATGAACAAGACATACTGATATTCGCATCGAGAAGAGCCGAGGGTGATACCACATGGCATAATTATGTCACAGATGAAGCTTCATTCTTTCTCACGTTGAATAATCAGCCGTCAACTGCTCAACGATACACTGCATTTCCTCCCATCATGCCCATACTTGCCGACTCTTCGGTTAGTGTTCGTTTGCATCATGAAAAGGATTCCGAGTTTTATGCCGGCGATGTGATCAGTCCGATCGATTATCGCTATCTCTCATCGGACTTTTCAACCGGGAAGAATTTCTTTTGGAATAAAATCAGCACGGTGCAAAAGTTTCGGACATTCATGGACACGATTCATGTGCCTTCTGCACAAGAAGCGATGTCTGTTGACATTGCATTTCATGGTGCAAATGACAGACCCTCAATTGACTTCGAACATCGCTTTGACATTTTTTGGAATGATAATCTCATCACAAGAGATTCTTTTGCGGGATTTGCCGATCATGTGACAACCATGCAAATTGCTCCAACGTTGATAAAACATGGCGCGAATATTCTGCGCATTGAATCAATTCCCATTTCTGACACGATTGTCACCGAATGCTTCATCAATCATGTGACAACATCATCGATATCATCCCCCCGTATGCTAAACGGTGAATTGTTTTGTGAAGACTCACTCAGTAATGCAGCATCACTTACTCTAAGAGATCTACGAACTGCTTCTTTTATCGCGCTCGATACAGCAAGAACTTTCATGATGAATGGCATTGCTTCCCCATCAGGTAAATTATTCACGGCAGATCTGTCACTCACGCCCGGCCACTTCAAAGGAATCATTGCAGATTCACTTGCATGGATTGAACCTGAGATTCAAACTGTCTCAAAAAGTGTACTGAAAGATTCTGCAAGACAAGCCGATGTGTTATTGATATCTCATCCTGCTTTCTTGCAAGCTTCCGAGCGCCTTGCCGAGCATAGGCGAAAGCAAGGTCTTACGGTTTCAGTAATCTCTAGTGAAGACATTTATAAAGAATTCGGTGATGGCTCCAAAGATGCACATGCAATCAAAGACTTCATCCGTCATACACATCGCTCATGGCAATTCCCCGTTCCTGCTTATGTCATTCTGATGGGCGATGCAAGCTGGGATCCATTGAAACTCACATTCAAAGCACATCAAGAAGATTTTATTCCATCATTTGGTTTTCCCGTCAGTGATATTTGGTATACCACACCGAGCAATGATTCCATTGATCCTGAGCTCATTCTTGGAAGATTGAGCGTGAGTTCTTCTTCACAAGCGGAACAGGTTGTAGATAAATTGATTCAATATGACACATTGCAAGCCGGACCATGGATGAAGAATTTTCTCTTTCTCTCCGGTGGTGATGAAGATGATCCATTTTTCCATAATCAATTCGATGGCATTGCTCCATTTGTTCTGGATCCTCCTGTTTCAGGTGATACAATTCGCATACGACGCATCAACAAAATTGGTGGAGTGGATGAAAGCATTGCAACAAAGATTAGGTCGGCGGTCAATGATGGAACATTGTGGGTGAATTTTGCCGGACATGGTTCGCCCGAATATTTTGAATTGGATGGATGGCGTTCACAGGATTTGAATAATCCTCGAAAATATTTCATGCTCACCACCTTTTCCTGCAATTCAGGAGCATTTGCCGAACCAACCACAGTCTGTAGAAATGAGTCTTATGTTCTCGAGCCGGGCAAAGGAGCAATTGCATCTGTTGGCAATACCTATACCGGAATCACAACTCCTGATTACTATAATTTCGTGAAGATGTATTCTGCAATGTCAAAGTATGGTTTGCGCAGAATTGGCGATCTTGTTTTTTCGACAAAAATCGGTCAGGGAAATACAACAGACCCTTTCTTCAGAAATTCCATGATGCAATTTTGTTTGATTGGCGACCCTCTCACGAACCTTGCGCTTGCACCGCAACCTGATTATTATGTTCGATCTGAAGATGTGCAAGTTAATCTTGTGACCGCTACCGATGAAACATTCACCATTCAGGGAGTGATTCGCAATCGTGGAATCAAGGATACCATGCCGGTTCAAGTGTATTGCATTCGTTCCTTTGCTGATCGGAAGGACACGATATCGGTAACCTATCAGGGATTTGCTCGAGAGCAAGTTGTGTCATTCACGTTCCCAACGCTTAATCAATCAGGAATTCATGGAATCAATATCATCATTGATCCTGCAAAATCCATTAATAATGAAGCGATTACAACAAATAATATTCTTGCATTTCCGGTGAATGTTTATGCTGCGACTCTCACGGTGATTGATCCTCTACCCGGCTGGAATGTTCAAGCAGATAAACCTCGATTCCGTTTTTTGCTTCCATTGCGTAATCGTGAATTCACTTCCTATGAATTACGCATCGAGGCATTGGATGGAACCGTGATTGCAGACTTTTCAGGCATGCAGTCTTCCACGCTCACATTCGGTGAATTGCATGTGGATTGGACTCCGAATATTGTGCTTGCTCCCGGTGTGAATTCACAGAATTATCTTTTGTATACCAGAACATTCGATACAAAAACATCTCAATACAGCCCATGGGAAGTGACTCCATTTCATGCTTTATCATCGTCAATCAATGATACGGCATTCATTCATGTGAAGAAACTCTTTTCATTACCGGAAGCACGCACTATTGGTCTGGCAGAACAAGCTCAATCCGGTGCTCTTACACTCGGTGCAAAAATTGTTCCCTTGCTGATTGAATCATGCAATGGCGGTGAAGATTTCCGATATGGCTATCTGCGCTTCGGCAATCGTACATTCATAGAAAGAGTAGATGGCTCAAAGTGGAATCTTCTTCATCTGAAACCATTCGACAGCATCGGGATCTATAGAGATTTCGATGCCTTTTATGGTGCTCAGGAAGATAGATATCGTGCAGGCAATAGCGGAGATTTGATTCGCTATTTGAGAGATTCCGTTGCAATTGGAGATCACATTGCAATCAGTGTTTCCGATGGGTCTTTCCGTGGTGCTCTTGTAACACCAAATGGCATGGATGGCGATGCTGAATCATTCATGAAAACATTGAAAGCATTCGGCGCGCAACAAATCGACTCAATATTTAAAGCACAATCATATCCGGATGGATCTACGATTGCGAATGATGATCGATATCGTATTTCCTATGTAATGTATGGAGTGAAAGGCGGCATGCCCGGAAGTGCCAAAGAATTATTCGGTGCATACAATGATACATTATCATTGAATGTTGAACACTCCATTGCATTCAAACAAGGAATGTATTCAACCGGTCCTATAGGTCCGGCAATTGCATGGAAAGAATTATATGTACAAGACTCCTTAAACAATCAAGGTGCTTTGCAATATTATCTTCATGGCTGGAATAGCGGAAAACAGAATCGTACATTGATTGATTCCTCATACACAGGGACATTTTCGATCAATGCAATCGATGCATCTCGGTATCCCTATCTTGAAATCGAATCGTTATTCTCACGTCAGGCCGGCTCTCAAAGCCCCATGTTGAAAACCCTGAATGGTGTATATCTTCCTGCCGCTGAATTGGCTACTGTTCCCTCTTCACTAAAAGTGAAAGGCACGGAACAAAGACCCGGTGGCCCCATTCGTGGTGACAGCATGTCATGCGAACTCGATATTTATAATCTGTCACTACGCCAAGCTTCCAATCCAACAATTCAATTATGCATCACTCAACAACCATTGAGTGGTGGTGGCAGCACTGAGACATCGATAAGCAGTTTGCAGAGCATACCAAAGGATTCACCTATTTCATATCAGATGAAAGCATCAACATTTGAATTGTCTGCTATTTCAGAATGGACCGCTCACATCAATTGCGAACAAAATAAAGCAGAATTGTTCTCATTCAATAATACGGCTAAGCAACAATTGACTATCGGCGAAGACACCGAACCTCCAACCATAGAAATTCTCGCGGATGGCAAAGTGGTGAGAGAATACGATGTCGTGGCACTCAATCCACGCATCACGGTTCGTATTCTCGATAATGCCTATTTGCCGATCGATACGACTAAAACATTCATTCGAACCAATCCATTTGCTGTGAGATCGGATAGAAATATTCGTGATTATGCATTTGTGCGTGGAACTTATGGAAATGCAATGCGCGCTGAATTTTCCTATGTCCCGGAAAATAGATTGGAAGTTGGAGAGAATATCATCTATGTGATTACGGAAGATGCATCTGCAAACAAAGACACACTCCGTAGGACCGTCTTGGTTGTGCTCAATAGCTCAATCAATGAATTATCCAATTATCCCAATCCTGTACTTAGTGGATCACCCATCAATTTCGATCTCACCTATGCTTCGCAAGTAAAGGAAGCCTTGTACACCCTTACAATAGCAGACATTCGTGGCGCTATCGTGCATGCAATGAAGGGGAATGTTTCGATCGGAAGAAATACGATTGCATGGAATGGAAGAAATGCTGAAGGGACACCTATGCCGCCGGGTGTATATGTGTATCGACTGGACATCACCGGTGATACATTCGTGGAACCGAGCTATGGAAAGATGATCATCATTGAATAATGATCACAATGATTCGCAATATGCTTTGAATGAATCGAGAATAGCTTGCCAACCCGCTCTCTGCATGTCTTCTGAATGTACATGTTCCGGATCAAAAACTTCGGTCACCAACACATGCTCACCCTCATCCTGAAATGTCACTCTCACTTTTCGCTCATCACCTAAAGTATAGGAAAGAATGGAATTCTCCTGAATTTCATCGAATGTCCCCCATAAATCAAAACTTACACTACCGTCTTTGGCAGCCATTGTTTAGGTAAATGTCCCACCAACTTGGAAATCACACACTGCTTTTGGACAATACCAATCAAGCGAGGCCTGTTTCCAATGAATAATATGCTCGGGAAGTACAAAGCACTCCCAAATAGAAGAAAGGGTTTTGTAATGGATGTAGAAACGGTTGTCGGCATGACAATACTCTGAAAAAAAAATGCCTTATCATCGGGGGGAAGTGATGACAAGGCATGCAGCATAAAGAGGAAGTAACGGCTTGCGCCGTTGAGCGGGAAACGAGGGTCGAACTCGCGACATCAACCTTGGCAAGGTTGCGCTCTACCACTGAGCTATTCCCGCAAACCGTATCGAACGGGGAACAAATTTAGAGGTTATCCCCATATCTTGCAAACACTTTTTATCTAAAGTATTCAATATATGCTTTACGGCATTTTTCTTTTAAATCTTCCATATCTATGTTTTTTCCAAGTTCTCTGTGGATGGAAGTGACTTCTTTGTCGGGTATTCCGCATGGGATGATCCAATCGAATATTGATAAGTCATTATTGACATTCAAAGCAAAGCCATGGGAGGTCACCCAACGGGAGCAATGCAGACCAATAGCACAGATTTTTCTCTCTTCTTCAATCCATACGCCTGTCTTTCCTTCAACTCTTCCGGATGCTATTCCATATTCCTCAAGGACTTGCATGATAATGTCTTCGATGCTTCTCAAAAACCAATGAAGATCTTGCCTGAATTCTGAAAGATTGAACAATGGATATCCGATGAGTTGTCCCAGATTATGAGCGGTTATATCGCCTCCGCGATTAATGGGAATCATTTCGATTCCCTGCGATGTAAGAAGTGAAGGATCAATCTTTACATTTTGCTCGCCACCTTCCCTGCCTATGGTAAGTACAGGCGGATGTTCACAGAGGATCAATGTACTTGGGCGCACTCCCTTTTGTATGTCACGGACATATGCTTCTTGCCGCGACCATGCTTCGCGAAAAGGAATCAAAGACCAATCTTCAATGAGTATCTTGGGCATATAGATCATCCAACGTGAAGGACGAATCTACGAAATTGAGGAGTGTCACTGAGCAATGCCAATGACCGTGCAAACATCATCAACGATGGAATCACCTACAATGGTGAATGGTATATCCATCGAAAATGCCCCTTTCCTTTTTGGTGTGATCCGAATGGTACAGCTTATAGAACTGTTCTTATTTAATGTTTTGGGAGTAAACACTTCGATAAACAATGCATTGCATGAGGGATTATCGAATGATTGTTTGGCTTGTATAATACTGCAAGAACCAGATGTATTGTTCACAAATGTGCATATGGCATCAAATGGCACATTGGTTGATGCCGGAAACATTCGAATATCCGTCACATAGATTCCGCTTTTCAAAAAGACGCTTGAAGAGCACATTGCCTTATGCTTCACTCTTCCCTTTCCTGAATATGAGATATCAGCTGAGATCTGTGCATTGATGTTCAAACCCTGGGCCGAAGATTTACTGCGAAGTGGAATCGAGATGCTTGTGCCCGGTTGTAAAGCATAGGGAAATATCAGTTTTGAGAGAAGTTCAAATTGATCAATATCACCATCAGTAAATTCAATAGAAGAAATGATTGCCGTTTCTGTTCCATAATTATACAGGCGTATGACAGTATCACGCACTTCACCAAAGGGAATAGAACCAAAGTCCACATCTTCTATCCACACTCTCGTACCACTCAAGACCATCGCCGTGAGCGGAATGAAGACATTCTTCCAGCCATTGATGAGCAATGTATCCTTGAATTGACCTTCGGATTTGGGATTGAATCGAATGGGTATTGACTTGGAGTATCCCTGCTGTGTTTTTGGAGTCAACACAAAATGTATGGAATCAGAAGTCAAGGAGAATCCCTGATTCCCATGCTTCAATCTGATGGAATCAATCGGGATGAATAAGGAATCCGAGCCATTTGCAAAGACAATGCTCTTTACGATTTCTTTGGAGGGATATTCTGTTTCGAAGGCAAGTGAAGTTGGTGACAATATCAATGCTGATCGATGCAATGAATCTTTGGTGACAGAATCCACGATTGTTCGGGTGCGATCGGCAGAGACATCATTCACCGGCGTGCAAGATGAAAATGTCCCGATGATGACCATCACCGAGACAAACCATGCGATGATGAATCGCTTATCGAAGTGAAATTCTCGCACCATAGGTGATGCCTGCTTTTTGTGTGCTGAACCACTGTCCTTGATAGGAATACAATGTGCTCATACCTTCAATACCGCCAATCAATGTGATTGATTTGCTCACATCATATTCCATTCCCAATGTCATTCGAGCCATCGGTCCTGTCTCCATACCACCCGCACCAACTCTGATAAGTGGACGAATTGCCTGATTTCCCACAAATCGATGCTGCCATCCTATAATGGCCCATGGTGCCAAATATGTTTGATTGTATTGAACGGTGTAATTATTCTCTGTTCCGGTATAACGTTGAGCAAGTGATTCTTGTCCTACTTCAACAAAGACTGCATCTTGTTCTGTCACATCATAATGGAGTCCGACAGATATATTGTTGATGAATGGGTTATTGACCGGAATGACCGTTTGATCAACAAATGAATGTTGTGTAAAACCACGCATGGTGAGTGAAAAGGGGGAATGTTCTTTATCGCTATTATCAATCTTTGGTGTTGATTCAAATGCCTTCGGTAGAAATGATTGATCATTCGTCGCTAAAGCACGTTCAGATTGTTGCTCTTGCTTTTGTGAAACATCAACAATCTCTTGCTGAGCAATCGGCATATCAGAAGGTGCATCCACTTGCTGAGCAATATTCTTCGTTTCAATGGATGTTTGTGCATTGGAAAATGCAGTTTGCATTGTCTTTGGAGCCATGCTGATTGTTTGCGAAGATGCATTGCTTTCCGATGCGAAATTCGATTGCACGATTTTGGGTGATATAAATGATTGTTGAGCAATCGCTGTTTCGGACATCTGCTTTGCATCTTGTCGGGATGCAAAGTAAAGTCCTGAAAGAGTTGCACCAACAAGCATGAACATGAGAGGTTGAACCGCTTTGCCAAGCCAAGTGGTCACGCCTTGCATCATTCCTGTGGAAACAGGATTGTTCACGGAAGCACCAATTGCAATTGCCCCAATCCTGCGCATGATGGATTCTTGCATAGCTTCAGGTGGCATGATCAATGTATTATCCATAAATCTACGCATCGTGAAATGATCCTGCATTTCTTGTCGTAAATCCGCCTGCTCAGAAAGCATCGTGAACAAGGATGGTTGCATCGCTTCCGGCAATTCACCGTCCATGTATAATGTGAGCATTTCCGATGGACTCAAGTGTGAAAATTCCTGACTCATGGCTTTTTATTCAATGTTTATACAAATCATCAATAAAGGGCTGAAGGATCACTCTGATCTTCTGCTTTGCGCGATAAATACGCGTTCTTACTATCGGCATTGAGGTCTCGACTATTTCCGCGATTTCATTATAACTGTAGCCATACATTTCTCGCAGAATCAATACTTCTTTGTAATCTTCAGGAAGCATTTCAAGTGCAGTCGATATTAATCGAGACAATTCTTTCTGTTCATATGGAGTATCCAATGACGGAAACTCAAAATTCTCAATCGTGATTGTGCTGGTATTATATTTCTTCGCTTTCTCATTCAAACACAAATTGCGGGAAATCTTCAGCAAATATCCCTGAACATTTTGAATCTCCTGTCCGGCAACTCCCGTTTCATAAAAGCGAACGAATGTTTCCTGAAAAATATCATCGGTGGCTTGAACATCACCAAGTATCTTCCGTACATAAGAGTAAATTCTTGGTGAATATCGTTTATATAACACGCTCAATGCTTGATGTGCACGATTTCCACCCCCACTGAGCATGGCATACAATTGGACATCTGTAAGCTCTGATAACTCGGTGGATGCAGACTTATGGGACCTATTGAAGGATGAATCCCTGTTCATCGTGAACATCCGCATTAATATGTGAACACATGTGTAAAGAGTTGATTTTCAGGGATTTGTTACACTCAATCCCTTCTTGCCGATATCGGTACGAAAATATCTGTGATGATAATGAATATGCTCCAAACCGTCATATGCATGTTGTATAGCATCGGCAAGTTCTTCGCCTAAACCACAGATTCCCAAAACCCTGCCTCCTGCCGTGACGATTGTTCCATCTGGCAATAACTTCGTACCAGCGTGAAAAACATGCACATAGGGTTCTTGATTTGCTTTGTCCAAACCAAGGATCACATGACCTGTTTCATAATCATCCGGATATCCTCCCGAAGCCATCACAACATTACAGGCAAATCCTTTGGATCTGAATTGCATGGCAGAGTGATCCAATTCGCCGATCGCAGCCGAATGGAGAAGTTTCGCAAGATCCCCACGGAATACACTGAGGACCGCTTGCGTTTCAGGATCGCCAAATCTGCAATTGAATTCGACTACGGATGGATTACCGGCATCAATCATGAGTCCTACAAATAAACAACCGACAAATGGATATCCTTCTTCAAGCATGGCCTTAAGCATAGGAATCACAATATCATCATGAACTCTTTGCATCACTTCTTCTGTGACAATCGGAGCCGGTGCATAAGCACCCATGCCGCCTGTATTTTTTCCAAGGTCTCCGTCTTTCGCGCGCTTATGATCTTGTGCAGGAGCAAGAAGCACAACATCATTGCCATCGGTGATTGCAAACACAGATGCTTCTTCACCCTTAAGAAAATCTTCAATCACAATACTGGATCCGGCATCAGCGAAGAGTCCTGCAAAAATTTCATCTATTGCTTCATGTGCTTCATGATGTGTTTCAGCAATGATCACGCCTTTTCCTGCAGCCAAACCATCGGCCTTGACCACTATGGGAAGGGGTCTGTCATTCACATAGGCATGTGCTTCATGTGCATGCTCTTTGGTGAATCGCTCATATCCGGCTGTGGGAATGCCATGTTTTTTCATGAGATCTTTGGAAAATCCTTTTGAGGATTCTATCCGCGCGGCTTTTGCAGATGGACCAAACACTACAATGTCATGCTTGCGCAAATCATCGGCCAAGCCCTTGACGAGGGGTGCTTCGGGACCAACAACCACCAAGTCTATTTCATGCTGCTTACAAAATGAGACAATCGTGGCCGAATCATTGAGTGATATCGAATCCACAAGGGTGGCAATGTTCTTCATGCCCGGATTACCTGGGAAGACGAACAATGTTCCCAAAGAAGGAGATTCATGTAAGCCGAGGGCAAGAGCATGTTCTCTTCCGCCTGAGCCGATGAGCAGGATATTCATGGTGATGTCCAAATGAGTGTTTCCGAACACAATTTACAAAATGTGAAAGAAGCACTATCATGGAAACTTCTCGATTGCATATCCGTTATATTTGGCATCATGAAGATTCGCATACTTCTTTTCATCATGTTATTGCTTCCGCTGGCCGGGTGCCCTCATACACTCATCAAACAAGTGGAAGAATTACGTCCGCCACCGGGCTATAAACCCATCTATCAAGTCGCGGAAAAATCCATTGATTCCGTTCTGAACAATGTCCCTTTCTCGGCCATGAAGGCAGCCGCCTTTGATTCAATGCTCACATTGATTGAATCCGGCAGACTGAATCCCGATAGCATGATTGTAATGCCGAGTTCTTCAATCTCAACATCTGTCATGGGAATCGATGATCGCTCTTATCCTGATAGCATTCATGTGAAACTGAGCATTAAAGATGAACGCGGACATTTTTTAAGAGGTTTGGCCGGACCCAATCGGAGCAAGAAAATCTCCGGTAAAGATTCAGTCTGGCGCATGCTCATTGATTCATGTGCGGTGAATCCCCAAAAGTCCCCATGCTCTCAATTTTCGGTGCGAGAAATCAGCGAGGATATTCGCAAGCCGATTGCTTTGTCGATGGTGCTGGATCATTCGCCTTCCATGGGTGAAATGCGCGCCCGCAAATTGCAAGAAGCAGTTCGCACCACAATGGATATGCTCACCGATGATGATGCAATTGCAGTGATTAAATTCACATCCAAGATTCATAGAGAAATTCCGCTTACAAGCAATTATCAAACCTATACTACTCAACTCAAGATTGATGGTCTTCGCGGCATTCAGTCTTCACCAATTTCCATCAGTTTCCGAAGCAGCAAAGACACCGTCGAAGAAGAACATTATGGCGGCGGAACTGCCATCTATGATGGAGCATTGGCAGGCATTGATGAGTTGAAAAAAACCAGCAATACAAGAAAAGTGATGATTGTGTTTTCGGATGGTGGAGACAATGCCTCAAAATCCGATCAAGATTCAGTTATTCGTGAAGCTCGCAAACAGGGCGTGAATATTTATACCATAGCTTATGGCATCACCGATGAAGAACCCATGCATGATTTGGCTGAACAGACCGGCGGAAAAATGTATCGCATTTATTCTTCAAAAGAATTTCCATTTGTCCTGGCTGATATTGTCAAAAGCATGAAGAACCATTATCTCATCAGTTATGCTCCTCCCATGTCTTCAGACATTCATGGAGTTTACGGCATAGTTTCCCTGCGTACAGACTTGACAAGTTCATTCCATGGCTTCTATGACAAAACAATTCTTCATGCTTGGGATGCCGAAGGAACGATGCACTCCGCATTGATTGAATTCGAAAGAGGAAGTTCAGCCATTCCTTCAAGCGCAAATCAAGTGGTGATGGATATATTCAATTCATTGAAATCTGCACCAAAAATGTCAATTGAAATTCGTGGTCATACAGACGATATAGGAAAAGAAGAAGACAATGAGCAATTATCCATTTCTCGCGCGCAATCAGTGGCGGGTGCATTGATTGCAAAAGGCATCGCAAAATCCAGACTCATCATCACGGGCAAAGGAGAAAGCATGCCGCTTGTCCCCAATGATTCCGAGGAATCTCGAAAGAAAAATCGTCGCACGGAATTCATCATCAGAAACAAATGATAGCATTGTTCTTCATATTTATGTGCATGATCCAATATGCCACAGCTCAAGAGCCGATTCAGGTTGGCAAAAGAGGAATATTGGAGACTTTTAATATCTCACATGAATCCATGCGATATGCAGTGAAGATATCCAATCCAACAGTGTTTTATATCGATACGATCAGCATCGGCGGAAATGCA
Source organism: Ignavibacteria bacterium (assembly GCA_016873735.1). GTDB lineage: Bacteria > Bacteroidota > Ignavibacteria > Kapaibacteriales > UBA961 > UBA961. The sequence goes on from VGWD01000007.1 coordinate 43,711, forward strand.
CAATCATTCACGCGCATGGGAACCGATAGCATTGAATGGATTGGAAATGGAAGTGGAATATTGAAATTCCATGGACTCGCCCTTGCTGGTTCGGATAATTTCACGATGATTCATATCAAAGGGATAATATCTGATACGATTGCGCTTGATACTTCTTTCATCCTTCGAATCATAAAGAACAATACTCCGCTTCCCTATGTGCGATTTAGCATTATGTCTGAAAATATTCCGAATCCTGTCTTGCGCGGACAAGCAACCGAGTGGACCTATGCATTGGATAAACCGGGTAAAATCACGATTTCCATCATCACGCTTAGCGGACGCATCATTGAAGAATTTGTCTATGCTCAAGACAAAGGAACTCATGTATTTCGATTCATTCCGAATGAATTCACTTTTCATCCGGGTGTCTATGGCATGAGGCTCATCACGGAACAAGGAATCTTTCACACCTTGTGGAATGTGTCGCCATGAGATTCATCATGCTCTTCATTATTGCCACAAGCACCATGCTTGGCTTTGAGCAAGATTCTCTGCGAAGAGTCCCAAAGCTTGATCTGGAAACATTGTCACCGGATTCTTTTGCCGTGGAATCAGACATGTCATTTTCCGCAGGTTGGTTTCCCGGCACTTCACCATTTCGCTCCATAGAATTGATCGGCTCGAACGGTCTGTTTGTTCATGATGGAATGTTCTTGGGCTCCATGCCGATTCCAGGTTCCACATTCAAAGTACCCGGCTTGACATTCACACAAAGCACCCATTACTCGATTGATGATCGGCTTCCCCTCGAGGCATTTTCATCTGAAGAGTCCGATGAAGAAGTGATTGAACAAGCATATCAGATGAATGCTCTACGCGTTCGTTTTTCAATCCCCGAAATTGCGTCCATCATGCGAATCGGACTCGGCCTTCGAAGTTCAAACAGCATATATTTCGCCGAAGATAAAACCGTGTTTTTGAATCTTCAAGGCACTGTATCTGCATTGCATGAATTGCATGCAATCAGCATCAATGAAATGGAATTGATTGGAAATGTTTCGATGGAAGTACCCATCTATGGTGTATTGCTCGATGCATTCGGACAAAGCACCTATTCGCATTATTCTGTCTTTGCCGGTATGAATATTGGCTATGTTCTTGAATCAGATCTTAAGCATCAATCCATCATCATGGAAGGAAAAGAAGCAATTCGCTATCCATCGGGCTCGAATATTCTCACAGTGCAGTCTCGTTCTCTTATCTCTGCAATTGACCGAATGCGTATGTCCGCAGAAACAGGAATCGGATGGCAATTCGGCTTCGGACCTCTTCATCTCGGATTTGAAGGATATCTGGCCCTGCCTTTGAATTCAATGCTGAAACAGGGAGAAATGTCCATAATATTCCTTGGAATACGTGGAATTTTAGGGATATCCTTCTAATCTCAATCTTGCGGGCAGAATCCCTATCTTTGTGCATTCACAAATGCATGAAATCCACTATGAATGTCCATTCGTCAGTACTCGGCCTGATCGGTAAAACGCCGCTTGTCAAACTCAATGCGATCGCAAAAGGCATCCCGGCAACCATCTATGTAAAATTGGAAAGCCGAAATCCGGGTGGATCAGTCAAAGATCGCATCGGGATAGCAATGCTCGAAGCTGCCGAAAGAGATGGTCTTCTCAAACGGGGTGGCATCATCATCGAACCCACAAGTGGCAATACCGGTATTGGTCTTGCACTTGCGGCAACATTAAAAGGATATAAATGCTTATTTGTGATGACAGACAAAGCTTCGCAAGAACGCGTTCGTTATCTCAAAGCGCTCGGAGCCGATGTGCTTATTGTATCAAGTGCTGCAAAGGCAAGCTCACCGGAATATTATTTCAATACCGCACAAAGACTCGCACAAGAAATTCCCAATGCGGTGATGTTGAATCAATATGATTTTTATGCGAATCCTGCAATTCATGAAGCAACCACAGGACCGGAAATTTGGAATGATACCGATGGCAAAGTGACGCATTTCATTGCTGGCATTGGAACGGGTGGCACAATCACGGGAACATCGCGCTATCTCAAACAGCAAAATCCGAATATCAAAGTAATCGCTGCTGACCCCGTTGGTTCTTGCATCAAAACATTCAAAGAGACGGGTCGCGTGGTGGAAGCTCTTCCCTATCTTGTTGAGGGCGTTGGGCAAGAACGCATTCCGGGTAATCTTGATATATCGCTCATCGATGATGTTATGAACATCAATGATAAAGAATCCTTCAACACCGCTCGTAGACTGGCCCGCGAAGAAGGTATCTTCTGCGGTGGTTCAAGTGGAATGAATGTTGCGGCTGCATTGAAACTTGGAAAAACACTCACCAAGGATGATGTGGTCGTTGCTATCATCTGCGATACGGGCGAGCGCTATCTCACAAAACATCATTCGGATGAATGGCTCAAAGAACAACATTTATTGGATGATGAACGCCTCACCGTGAAAACTGCGCTTGCCGTAAAATCCAATTCAAAAGATATTCCTAAGTTGCTCAGCATTTCAACAGATGCAACAGTTGAGCAGGCATTGCAACTCATGCAGGAATTTGAGATTTCTGAAATGCCCGTGATTGACAATGGTGTTTCAGTTGGAACATTGCGTGAGAATAAACTCATGGCAAAAGTCATAGCGGATAGATCAGTACTATCTTCCACGGTAAGCTCGGTTCAGGAAGATCCAATGCCGATTCTTGATGCAGGAGAAGATGTGCATAGTGCGATTGCACTTCTCAAACATCATCATGCAATCTTGGTTTCGGATTATGGTTCGCTTTCAGGAGTGCTTTCCAGACATGACATCATCGATTTTCTCTAATGACAATCCTTGAAATATTCGGCATCATCATCGCAACCGTGATCGGCATGGAGTGCATCGCATGGTCATCCCATAAATTTTTGATGCATGGTCCTCTGTGGTTTATACATAAAACTCATCATAGTCCTCGACATGGTCGATTTGAATTGAATGATGTGTTTGGAATCGTTTTTGGTATCGCCTCAATATGTTGCATCGCCGTGGGTATCGATGGATTTACTCCCCTCTTTTGGATCGGCATCGGCATCAGTGTTTATGGAGTTCTCTATTTTGTGGCACATGATATCATCGTGCATCGCAGAGTGAAACTTGGAATGCGTATGAAAGGACGCTATGCAGAAGCATTAAGAAAAGCACATCTTCTTCATCACAAAACAGTCACAAAAGAAGGTGCCGAAGAATTTGGTTTTCTTTTCGTGCACCCCAAACATCTGAATAAGAAATGATTATTTGCCGGGCTCTTTGAAGATGATATCTTCAGGTATGACAAGTAATGATTCATCGAAAGGTTTATTGGCTTCAATCTTCACAGCATAGGTCTTCATGGGTATGCCATTCGTGATCGTTTCGCTTTTCAATACCAGATTGCCCCAAACGGAATATGTACCTGAAAAGGGAATCACAGGATGGGCAATGGTCCAAACATCACATACATATCCCAAAACTGTATCGGTTTTATTTGTCATCTCAAGACCAATCTCTTTTTTTACGCTATCGGAGATCATTGCAAAATTGATTCCACCTGCATCGGCGAATTGTCCAACCGGATAGCGCGTTCCCTTTCCCTCCTGCACATCGATTGTCGTCAAAACTCCATTTGCGAAGATACTTTTTGAATGTACTTTTAAATTGAGATCTTGTTCAACGGCTCGATATCCAACAGACTCCGTTACTTCACGAGCACCATGATTATCAAATGATACCGTGATCTTCGTACGCATACCATCCATTTCAGAAAACATGAGTAGTTCACCGGAACGGAGAGTATAACGCTTTGGAAGTTCTTTTTGGGCTACTGTTTTCTTTTTGTTTTTCGGCTTTTGTGCACTTGCTTCTACCGCAAGAAAAACCAGTAAGATAAACCATATATTTCGCATGATTAAAGCTCACTTCATATTCAAACGACTAAAAATATAACGCCAGAAAAATGCCTGGTCTTCAATGATCTGCTCGATTGATTTCCCCGTACCATGTCCTGCATCATAATCGACATGCAGCATGATGGGCTTTTGTTGTTCGGGTCTGGATTGAGCCAATGCAACAAATTTCTTTCCATGCAATGGATCCACCCGCATGTCGAATTCACCCACGCTCACAAGCATTTCCGGAAGCTCCACGCCGGCTTTGATATTGTGATAGGGTGAATATTGGATCATTGTTCCAAAGTCTTCAGCTTTATCGGGATCACCATATTCAGGAATCCAATATCTCGCAATGCGAAATTTATGATAGCGTATCATGTCGAGCAGTGGCACTTGGCAAATAATCGCGCGATAGAGATCGGGTCTTTGGTTTGCAATTGCACCCATAAGCAAACCACCATTCGATCCACCTCTTGCGACTATCCTCTGCGGATTTGAATACTTATTCGTGATGAGCCATTCGGTTGCGGCGATCATATCATCGAATGTATGTTGTTTTTTCTTGAGCATGCCATCCAAATGCCAAGCTTCGCCATATTCATTACCTCCGCGTAAACCGACGCGCACATAGATTCCACCACGTTTCAAAAAGGATGCATTATATCCCACGAATTCAGGACTCATCCCAATATTGAATCCACCATAGCCGGTTATCAATACGGGATTGTTTCCATCTTTCTTGATATCGTTTTTATGCACGATGAATATCGGAATCTTCACGCCATCTTTTGACTCAACGAATTCGAGTGATGCATGAATGTCGGAGAGATCCATTGGAATTTCATCCTGATAGAAGAATGTCCACTCCAGTGTTTTCCCATTGAGCTTATAGATTTTTTGTGTTGAGGTGAATGATGAAATGGATACATAGACAATATCTTCATCACGATCATAACTCATCGAAGCGACATTCCCGAATTCAGGCAATGTCAATTCTTTGATGAATGCACCGTTCAAATCATGAACCATGATACGTGACATCACATCTTTTTTATCTTGAACAAGCAAATATGTACTTGTCACATCATATCCTTCAATGACGGTTTTTCCTTCGGACACGAGTATTGTCGCTTTTTCAAATTCCGGATTATCGAGTGTTGATTTCGCAATGAAGAAATTCGGAGCATCATGATTGGAAAACCAATAAATATTGTTTCCACGAAATTCAGGATACGATTTGAATTGCTTGCTGGAATATAGTGTTCTTGGTTTATCTGAACTATCAATCTTTCTGAATGATATTGTATTGCTGTAAAAATCACCGGTGCTCCATACTTGCACCGATTCATCCTCAGGTTCATAGATGGATGCGAAGTCTTTGGAGTCATCAGGAGCCAGCAATTTTATGGCTTCAGATGTGGGCTTACCCATCGCATGTTCATACACAGCAAGCGGTATTTGATTTTCGATCAATTCTTTTGTTCTTGGCGTGATGAATGCTTTTGTTTCATCCTGCTTCCAAGAAAAACCACTGATGCCAATCAATATCTCACCGATTTGTTCGCCGGTTTTGGAATCAATGATGCGATAATCAGTGATTTCAGCACCTTTGGTTTGAGTTGCAATGGCAAGTTTCGAGGCGTCCTTATTTATCACCACATCTGAAATAGATGTCTTTCCTTCCGGATCAAGTTTCATTGGATCAAAGAGCAATTGTTCTTTGCCATCAAGAAGCGTATAATATTTGAATTGTGATTCTCCTTTTTTTCTTCGAGAGAAAAACACTCTTCCCTTTTTGATTCTTGGTGGCGAGGTGACTTCACGATCAAATAATGTGCGAATCTCATTATTCAAACCTGATATATCCGCTGCGGTTTGTTTGAGATATTCCATCGTTGCATCATGTTGCTGTTTTGTCCATGCAATGACTTCAGGATTCTCTTTATCCTCCAAATGACGATATGGATCCGTGAGCATCACGCCATGCAATGTTTCTTTGACAGGCTTCGGGATATTTATTGGAGGCGTGAATTGTTGAGCATTCATGGTCATAGTTGCGAATATCAAAAAAAGGAATCTCAGGGTTGTGGAATTCATATATATCTTGTTAATCGTGGCAAGCATACTAATCCTGACAATCATGTAAATAGTGACAATTTATTCAATCGTGCTTTCTGAATGGAAATCAGTTGCTTTTCAGAAGTTCTTCGTGCATAGTCTATTCTAATGCGTTCTTGTTCATCTTTATTCTCTTGCATGAATGCATCTTTATGATCGGGAGAAATGAGTTGTCCTGCAACGGGTACTGCTCTCGATGCATCAAGCACATAGATTACTGTTCCATCATATCCTGGTGCAATCTTCACGGATGTATGCACGCGAGAAGTGGTTGCGCCACCAATCATGAGCGGGATTTGCATATTTCTTCTTTGCATTTCTTTTGCGACATGCACCATTTCATCGAGGGATGGAGTGATGAGTCCTGAAAGACCGATGATATCGGCATTGCATGCAATTGCTTCATCAAGGATGCGCTCTGCGGGTACCATCACGCCGAGATCGACCACGCGATAATTATTGCAACCAAGCACGACGCCGACGATATTTTTTCCGATATCATGCACATCGCCTTTGACAGTCGCCATGAGTATTGTCCCATTCGGCGCGGATGCAATTCCCGCCAATTCTTTTTCGGCTTCCATGAATGGCGTGAGATAGGCCACGGCTTTTTTCATCACGCGTGCTGATTTCACGACCTGTGGCAAAAACATTTTACCGGCACCGAATAATTCGCCGACGATATTCATGCCATCCATCAGCGGACCTTCAATCACGGCAAGCGGAGAACCACATGCAAGTCGTGCTTCTTCCATGTCCTCATTCACATGCGCATCGAGTCCTTTCACAAGCGCATGATGTATGCGCTCCGCAATCGGAAATGATCTCCATGCCTGCACTTCTTGCGACTGAACACTTTCGCCTGAAGATTCCGCCTTGAGTTTTTCTGCATAGTCCACAAGCCGCTCGGTGGAATCAGATCTGCGATTCAAAATCACATCCTCAACCAATTCCAAGAGCATTTTAGGGATAACATCATAGATGTCGATTTGTCCCGCATTCACGATGCCCATGTCCATGCCTGCTTTGATGGCATGATAGAGAAAAGCAGAATGCATGGCTCTCCGCACGGGTTCATTTCCGCGGAATGAGAATGAGAGATTCGATACACCACCTGAAATCTTCGCAAGCGGTAAATGCTGTTTGATATATGCCGTTGCATTGATATAATCCAATGCATAATTCGCATGTTCTTCAATACCAGTTGCGACTGCAAAAATATTAGGATCGAAGATGATGTCTTCCGCGGGCAAATGCACGACCTCAGTCAAAATCCGATAAGCGCGTGAGCAGATTTCGATTTTTCGTTCATAGGAATCTGCCTGACCTTTCTCATCAAAAGCCATCACGATGACAGCCGCGCCAAAGCGACGCACCTCTTTTGCCACAGCAATGAATGCTTCTTCACCTTCTTTGAGTGAAATGGAATTGACGATGCTTTTTCCTTGCACGCATTGAAGTCCGGTTTCGATGACAGACCATTTCGATGAATCAATCATGATCGGAACTCGGGCGATATCGGGTTCCGCGGCGATGAGATTCAGAAGCGTACGCATTGCATGCTCTGAATCCAGCATGCCTTCATCCATGTTCACATCAATGATTTGTGCGCCTGCTTCCACTTGCTGTCTGGCAATACCAAGCGCTTCATCATACTTATTCTCACGAATCAGTTGAGCGAATTTTGCGGAGCCCGTCACATTTGTTCTTTCACCAACATTCACAAAATTCGTTTCGGGTCTGAGGATGAATGGCTCCATGCCCGAAAGACACATCAGTGGCTCTTTTGGAGTCGGTATGCGTGGTGACATTATTTTCACTGTATCAGCAATTGCAGAAATATGATCTGGCGTTGTTCCACAGCATCCACCGACGATATTGATGAAACCTGCTTCCGCAAATTCTTTCAAGACATCAGCCATCGATTCAGGTGATTCATCATAGCCACCCATTTCATTGGGGAGTCCGGCATTTGGATATACGCTGATAAAGCAATCCGCGATGCGTGATAATTCAGCAAGGAAGGGTCGCATTTGATCCGCACCCAAAGCACAATTCAAACCAACACTAATGAGATTCGGACAATGTCTGATCGAATGCCAAAATGCCTCGGTGGTTTGCCCTGACAATGTGCGACCGCTCATGTCGACAATCGTACCCGAAATCATAACGGGAAGCGAGATATGCAATTCTTCAAATAATGCATCGATCGCATAGATCGCAGCTTTGCAATTCAATGTATCGAAAACGGTTTCAACAAGAATGATATCAATGCCACCGACGATCAATCCGCGTAATTGTTCCGTATATGCATCCACAACTTTTTGCCATGTGGTTGCGCGATATCCGGGATCATTCACATCGGGTGAAAGTGAAAGCGATGTATTGAGAGGTCCGATTGCGCCCGCCGCAAAGCGAGGTTTTTCAGGAGTTGAATATTCCACGCATGCCTGTTTGGCAAGTTTTGCGGCATTGACATTCAATTCATAGGCAAGCGATTGCAATCCATAATCGGCTTGAGCAATCGAAGTAGAACTAAATGTATTTGTTTCGATGATGTCTGCACCTGCGGCCAGATACTGCCTGTGAATGTCCAAAATGATATTCGGCTGGGAAAGCACGAGAAGATCATTGTCTCCACGCACATCATGCTGGTGATTGCAGAGCATGGAATGAAAATCACCGGCAGTTTCACTGCTTCCGCGAAAATCTTCTTCTTGCAAACCATGCCTTTGAATCATCGTCCCCATCGCGCCATCGATGATCAAGATGCGTTTACTTAATGCAGAGTGAAGTATGTTATAGATTGAATTCATGAATGCAAAATTAACAAATTTGAAGGGCTTTTGGTCGGCAGATATGCTAATTCATGGCAATGGTTCTCATTCCTTCAACACATTGTATTTTCTTGCTTTGCATTGCTCATCACTGAAATAACCGTAATTTTGTACTGCGATTCATTGCTTTGGAATGCTAGTTCGGCCGCTTGCCTGCTGTATCCTCTCCTCATGTTCCTCCTGCCATGCTTCGCGCATGATTCTTATTTATCCGTACAAGGAACGAATGAACTTTACAGACTTGCCCTTGAGTGAAGGCCTTCAAAAGGCTCTCAAGGCAGAGGGATATACCGTGCCGACTCCTATTCAGGCAGAAGCAATTCCCTCAATTTTACAGGGTTGCGACATCATCGGATGCGCTCAGACGGGCACGGGAAAAACAGCGGCATTTGCATTGCCGATTTTGGAATTGCTGGCTTCAGAGCCCATCATTGACAAAGAAGACAAAAACGATAAAAGACACAAAGGCAGAAAAAAACCAATTCGTGCACTGATTCTCTCACCAACGAGAGAACTCGCGCAGCAAATCGGTGATAGTTTCACTGCTTATGGTCGATTTACGGGATTAACCAATACCGTCATTTATGGTGGTGTTGCTCAAAGCAAACAAGAACAGGCCATGCGTAATGGCGTGGACATTCTCGTTGCAACGCCGGGTCGATTACTCGATTTGATGAATCAACGCATCGTGTCACTCGCATCGGTTTCCATCGTTGTTCTCGATGAAGCGGATCACATGCTGGACATGGGGTTCATTCATGATATTCGCTGTATCATCGATGCCTTGCCTGCAAAAAGACAATCCCTTCTCTTCAGTGCAACCATGCCACCGGAAATCGAGCGTCTTGCAAAAGACATGCTCAATGATGCCAAACGCATAGCGGTTGACCCGATTTCCTCAAGTGCGAAGCCGGTTGAGCAATTGGTGTATTTCGTGGACAGAAAAAAGAAGATTGATCTTCTTCTTCGTTTGATGGACACTTTACCAATGACTGCTGTGCTGGTTTTTTCACGCACGAAGCATGGTGCGGATCGCATCGCGAAAGATTTGAATAAAGAAGGTGTGCCTAGCGAAGTGATTCATGGCGACAAAACACAGTCATCACGTTTGCGCGCTCTTAATCGCTTCAAGGAAAAACGCTCTCGCGTCCTTGTTGCAACAGACATCGCAGCTCGTGGTATTGATGTTGAGCAATTGCCTTATGTGGTGAATTATGATTTGCCCGATGCCGCCGAAACCTATGTACACAGAATTGGTCGTACAGGAAGAGCAGGCCTCACAGGCGTTGCGATTTCATTCTGCTCGAATGATCAACAGGATGTATTCAGACAAATCAAAAAAATCGTCGGTAAAGACACCATCAAGTCCATGTCCGTTGAAGAGGCATTTAAACGCACTCCTCAATTTCAAGGTGGCGAACATCCTTATCCATCTCAGAAAAAGGAAAAGCCACCGATTGAAGATGCTCGCGGACTCAGCAAGGCAGGAATTTCCGTGCAATCGATTTTGAAGGGTCAAGGTTCAAAAAAACATGAGCGTTCACCCGATATCGAAAGACTTCTCGAGAATGAGTATGAGCCGAGAAATATTCAGGAAGCCATAGCGGCCCGATTGAAAGCCGAAGGTGTGTCGAAAGACATCATTCTCAGAACAACCGGAATCAATAAAGAGATCTTTCACAAATTGTGAAGCAAAGCCGTCCTCAGAACGGCTTTTTTGCTGTTTAATGGCAACTTTTCACTAATAATTGGCGTTATTTGCTAATTCCAAATCGTATTTTTTACTTTTTCAAAGCATATCATGATTGCTCACAGGCTCATTTTTAGATTAATTATCCTTTTCACAAGCATTTCACTTTTTGGTCAAAACACTGTCATACGGGGAATCGTGGTCGACAGTTCATCCAAGTCTCCAATACCCGGTGTTCGTGCCGCACTACTGAAAGACGGAGAAAGCAAACCTGTTGCAGGCGGAGTCAGCGAACGATCCGGAATATTTTTCATCAAAAATGTCACACCCGGCACCTACACATTAAACGTACAATCAATCGGCTATGCGAAATATGCAAAGTCGATCACGATTCCTGCAGGAAAAGACACAATCAAAATTGGAACGATTCGCTTGGGCGAATCCGGTTATCTCACTGATGAAGTGGAAGTCACCGCAGTTGCAATGCGTATTGAAATGAAAGGAGACACAACTGAATTTTCTGCAGATGCTTTCAAGACAGACAAAAATGCTTCAGCCGAAGATCTTGTGCGCAAACTTCCGGGAATGGAAGTGGATGCATCGGGTTCGGTGAAAGCACAAGGCGAGCAAGTGCGTCGAGTGCTTGTGGATGGTAAACCATTTTTTGGAAGTGATCCCGCGGCTGCATTGAAAAATTTACCTGCAGAAGTCATCGACAAAGTGCAATCATTTGATGCGATGAGTGATCAAGCTGCTTTTACGCGCTTTGATGATGGCGACAGAACCAAGACATTGAATATTGTGATGAAAGCCGACAAGAAGAATGGTCAATTCGGAAAAATCTATGCCGGCTATGGCGATCAAGACCGATATACCGGCGGCGGCACGGTCAATATCTTCAATAAAGATTCCAGAATTTCCATCATCGGAATGAGCAATAATATCAATCAGCAAAATTTTTCCATTCAAGATATTCTTGGCGTTATGGGTAGCGGAAGCAATACAATGATGCAACGCATGGGTTCCATGATGCGCGCCTTCAGCGGTGGCATGGGCGGTGGATCTCGCGGCATGCGATGGATGGGCGGTGGAGGTGGTGGAGCAGGAGATTTCATGGTGAATCAAAGTGATGGAATCACGCAATCGCATGGACTTGGCGTGAATTATACTGATTCATGGGCGAAAGGACTGAGCGTCACGAGCAGTTATTTTATGAACTATAGTGACAATGCAACTACACAAGATGTGAACAGACTCTATTTCCTTGGTGATACTTCAACGCAAAATAATTTCCAGACTAATAAAAACACCTCACTAACCGGCAATCATCGTTTCAATGTGCGCATGGACTGGACAATCGATTCCATGAATTCACTATCTATCGAACCCCGACTTACATTGCAATCAACCGAAAGATCCATTCGTTCCAACAATAGCACATTCGAGACAAACTCCATTCCTGTGAATGCCTCCAATACAGCGACCGATTCGGACAATACGGGATATAATGGAAGCATCGATTTGTCTTATAGACATCGCTTCGAAACAGAAGGTCGGACACTTTCCGCATCCGTAAGAGCATCCGCAAACAATAATATCGGTTCCGGAAAAAACAATGCTGTCAATGATTTTTATCGCTCAATCATACAATCATTTTCTGATACTTTACGGCAAGACATGCCCACTGAAGGCGATGGATATAATGCATCGACGAATCTTGCATTCACCGAAAATCTACATCAAGATGGTCAATTGCAATTGAGTTATAATTATGCGTATAATGAAAACACCAATGACAAAAAAATCTATGATTTCAATGTGAATACAGGTGAATATTCTTCGCTTAATCAACGCTTGTCGAATAATACTTTGTCGACCTATGCCACGCAAAGACCCGGCATCACCTATAAATACAATATCTCACAAGCCGCAAATATTTCCGTCGGTGTTGATTATCAGATTGCGAGATTAAATGTTGAACAGTATTTCCCAAATGCATTCAGCACATCCAGAACATTTTATAATCTGCTTCCGAATATTTCCTTTCAAATGCGTGATGGTTTCATGAGCAATGCGCGTTTGAGTTATCGTGTTTCAACTCAGCAACCCTCACTATCGCAATTGCAGGATGTAATCGACAATACCGATCCCATTCGTCTCTCGACTGGTAATTCAAATCTTGTACAAGAAATCAACAATGAGATTCGTGGAAATTATGGAACATTTTCCATGATGAGTGGTCGTGCATTTTTCACGATGGCTTCACTCACGCTCATTGATGACAAATTATCTACCGAATCAATCATTGCCACGAGCGACACGATTCTTCCCGGAAATATTCGTCTTGGAAATGGCGCTCAGCTCACAAGACCAATCAATATCAGTGGCGCATTCAATGCGAGTTCATTTATCACCTATACATTTCCTTTTGAACCGTTCACGGGTTTCAAGATCAATGTGAATTCCAATCTTGGTGGTTTTTTCTCTCGCACGCCGACTCTCATCAATGGTTTTCGTAATGATGCAGACAATATGGCAATCACTCCATCGCTTGCACTTGTGAGCAATATTAGTTCTGATCTCGATTTCTCGGTTTCATGGAGAACTGCATATACCATCGTACAGAATTCCATTCGCAAGGAATTGGACAATAATTTTGCGATTCATACTTTGTTTGCTCGCGTCAATTGGATTTTCCTCGGTGGTTTTGTCTTCTCAGGAGATTTCAATTATACGATCAACAATGGCTTGCAGGGTGATCTGAATCGCAATATTCCACTACTCAGTCTTGGCATTGGAAGGCGTTTCTTTGATGATAATGCGGAAGTAAAATTGTCTGTCTATGATGCGCTCAATCAAAATCAAAGCATCAATCGTGCTGTACAAGCGAATTATATCGAGGACTCACGCACGAATGTATTGCAACGCTATTTCCTCCTGAATTTCACATATAATCTTCGTGCATTTGGTACACCTCCACCTACACCTCCGGGCGGTGGAATGTTTAAGATGGAAATGCGATAATGTCCTATCGTCCACAAGCACCTCAAAAGCCGGGCCGACATGTTTTCATGGATATGTCTTTACGCGAATTGTCGAACTATATCGACTGGACTCCATTTTTCATTTCATGGGAAATGAAGGGATCCTATCCGGCAATTCTGGAAGATGCAGTCTATGGAAAAGAAGCCACAAATCTGTTCAATGATGCTCATGCGATTCTTGATCGCATCATTGAGTCAGGCACATTGCATGCTCATGCGATATGTCAAGTCTTTCCCGTTCAATCCGTGAATGATGATGATGTGGAATTATATACCGATGATACCCGCTCAAATGTTCATGCCACTTTGCATTTCTTAAGACAGCAATCTCAAAAAGCATCCACGCTTCCCAATATCTGTTTATCGGATTTCATTGCACCGAAGGACTCGGGCATTGTTGATTATATGGGTGCATTCATCGTGACGGCAGGAATAGGATGTGATGCGATTAGCAAGGAATATGAAGCGCTACATGATGAATATTCTTCGATCATGGTAAAGGCACTTGCGGATAGACTTGCCGAGGCATCAGCTGAATATTTGCATCAGAAAGTGCGCAAAGAAATTTGGGGATATATCGCTGATGAAGCATTCGACAATTCAGATCTCATCGCTGAGAAGTATCAAGGTATTCGACCTGCGCCGGGTTATCCTGCATGTCCTGATCATACGGAAAAGCTTACTCTTTTTTCCTTATTGCATGGCGAAGAGATTGGCGTTTCACTCACCGAATCACTTGCCATGATGCCGGCTGCTTCCGTTTGCGGTTGGTATTTTGCGCATCCCAAGGCGCAGTATTTCACGGTAGGAAAAATTGAAAAGGATCAAGTCAGGGAATATGCTAAGAGAAAGAATATGAGCATCGAAGAATGCGAACGATGGCTTTCGCCGATTCTTGCTTATTAATTTCTTAGTGACATAGTAACTTTTTCACTACATTGTCGTTGACATCGAAAACATTCTCAGAACATGTGCATGCGTTCAATACTACTCTCGATTCTTTGTTTTTTGATGGCATTCTTGCACTTGCATTCTCAAGAAACCTCTTCTCTTTCAGGAATCATAAGTGATTCCTTATCCAAAGAAACACTGATTGGCGTAACGGTTCGGATCACAAAAGACGGGGTGACCAAGCGTGGAGCATATACCAATAAATTTGGTTTTTATTCATTGCCGAATATACCTTCCGGAACATACACCCTTCTTATTTCATCTGTTGGATATGAATCCAAATCATTTCAAGTGAACATCTCCAATCAAGACATACGCCTTGATATATCCATGAAACAAAGCGCGAAGAGAACACAAGAAGTTACTGTATCCGCAAATCGCGAAGAAAAGGCCTCGCAATACACGAATACAATGACATTGTCAACGGAATTTCTCAAGCAAATGCCGGCAATAGGGGGTGAAGTTGATGTGTTTCGTGTATTGCAATTGATGCCGGGAGTCAAAAGCGTAGGTGAATTATCGAGCGGACTCTATGTGCGAGGTGGATCACCGGATCAAAATCTCACATTGCTTGATGGAGTGATAGTGTATAATCCCTCACATTTGGGAGGTTTTCTCTCCACATTCAATAGTGATGCATTAAAGGATATCAATTTGCTGAAAGGTGGCTTCCCTGCTGAATATGGTGGCAGATTATCAAGCGTATTGGACATGACCATGCGTGAAGGCACAAAAGAAAAAATCACCGGCAAAGGTGGAATTTCATTGATTGCATCTCGATTGACCGTTGAAGGTCCCATCAATGAACAATCCTCATTCATGATATCCGGAAGAAGAATGTATTTGGATGCAATCACGGCACTTGCTTCAAGTGAAGTTCGGGAGAATAGTCCCACCTATTATTTCTATGACTTGAATGCAAAAGTGAATTATCAATTGGGGGAGAATGATCGCTTATTCATCAGTGGATATTTTGGTCGGGATGTATTGAATGAACCAGAGTCTGCCAAGGATCAGGGTAGTGTATTTAATATCGATTGGGGAAATTCCACATTCAATTCTCGGTGGATGCATATTTTTTCTCCGAAGGTATTCACCAATTTCAGTTTGATTTATACCGATTATCAATTTGGAACCGAGATTGGTCAATCATCTTCCGGTTCAGGCGGATCATCTACGACATTTTTCTCTTCATTCTCAAAAATCCGAGATTTCATGATGCGAGGAGACATGCAATATTTTGCAGGAGAAGATCATGTAGTCAAAGTTGGATTTGAGGCTATCAATCATCAATTCTATTCCAATGCAACAGACTCCATCGGATCTTCATTCAATGATTTGGTATTGAGAACTCGCTCTCGAGATGCCTTGGAAGCCGCATTCTATGCGCAAGATGAATGGAAGCTGACAAATGCATTATCGATGAATATAGGATCAAGAGTATATTATTTCCAAAATGGCAATTATCTCGCTTTCGAGCCACGAATGAGTGGTCGATTTACTGTATCCGATGGATGGAATGTGAATGCATCTTTTGCGAGAGCTCATCAGTTTTTACATTTGATCATTCGGAATAATATCGCTCTCCCGACCGATTTGTGGTTTCCATCAACGGAAACAATAAAGCCATCAATGTCTGATCAAATGACAGGTGGCATTGAATATATCAGCAATGATCAAGTATGGCGATTCACTGCTGATGCATATTATAAGAAGATGAGCAATCTCTATGAGTATAAAGACACGGCTTCATTTGCATTGGGCTTGCCTTTGGAAGATCAATTTACATCAGGTCGTGGAGAATCCTATGGAATGGAGCTATTCCTCAATAAACGCATAGGCAATCTCACCGGTTGGCTTGGCTATACGCTTTCATGGACCACGCGAACATTTGCAGAACTCAATCAAGGGAGAACATTTTATCCTCGATATGATCGCCGGCATGATCTATCTCTTGCATTGACATACAAACTTGGAGAAAGTTGGGAATTGGGAGCGACTTGGGTCTATGGAACGGGTCAGGCATTCACGATGCCCACGGGAAAATATGTGGTGCGCGATTTCACATATTTTGGTTTCAGCGGTTGGACAAGATATGCATATGATTATTCACAGCGGAATGGATATCGACTTCCCGCTTTTCATAAGCTTGATCTCAATTTCGCGCATACATTCACATGGTTTGGATTGCCGATGGTATTCAATATAAATATTTACAATGCCTATAATCGGTTGAATCCCTTCGCACAATATGTTGTCAATGAATATGATTCCTCCACCGGTAAAAGCAAACCGGTCGTAAAACAATTGACCTTATTCCCATTTTTGCCGACCATTGGTTTGCAATTTTCATTCTGAGTGAGTCATGAACAAAATCATTCTTATACTCTTTCTTGCATTGATGCTTACCTCATGCGAACAAGTCGTGGATTTGGGTTCATTGCCTCATGAAGAAAAATTATTCATTGAAGGCGTATTGTCACCAAATGAAGATATTGAGATTTGTGTTTCTCGCACTCTTCCGCCTCTCGATACAAGCGGTATATTTCCGAATGGTGATATAGACTCTTTGGCTACAAGAGTCAGCGATATGACAGGAACAATAACAGTTGATGGCGAGGTGTATGCCTTGAAGCATATTGGATTTGGTCGCTATCGAATATTCAACTCCTCTAATCAGCCAATCAAAGGGAAACCGGGATCTTCATATATGCTCTTCGGCAAATGGAAAGATGCGGAGATCAGTGCTTCGACAAAGATTCCTCTTGAGCCAACTTCTCGATTTATCAGAGCGATAATCGATACTCAAAGACGCATGCTTAGTTGGGGTGGAGAATATGTAAAAGTATTGATTGAAACGGAGTCGATGCTTCCACTCGATGAAACATGGTCTCTAAGCATAACCGTTCGAAATGCAATGAATTTTGAAGTGAAAGAATTCTTTGATCAAGACCCTTCAATGATACAGGATTCGAGTTTTATTGATTTCGGATATCGCAAGTATATCCTATCGAATAATAGACCGCAGATTTCTACATTTATGTTGTATTTGAATGCAGATCCACTACTGAGCAATGCAGAGGTACTGCAAGCGCATGCTGAAACGAAAATCATCATTCGCTCTTTTGACAAAGCGTGGAAGGCATTCATGGATACCCAATATCTTGGAGAGGGTTTCAGTGGTATTTTCGGTGGCACCGAAACAGGGATTCAATGGAATATCAAAGGAAAGGGCTTGGGGATTTTTGTAGGAAGACATGAAACGCACATTCCATTCACCTATCTATAAATCATCTAATAGGTTTCAGCACCACGATGGTTTCAAGCGTAGGAGTTCCGGGGAACATATCGAGCGCTTGAGTTGATTCCGGAACATAACCTCCTTTTTTCCATTCCCTCAATGCTTTCTCAATCTCATTGATTGCGCAGAACACATGTATCACGATCATGGGTTTGCGTTTTACGATTGCGGCGATCACGCCTTCCGCAGTGCCTTGTCGGGGCGGATCGAGTAAGATCACTTCGGGCATATCATCCGCATGTGGAAGGTGAGAGAGCATGGTATCTTTTGTGATGAATGCATCTTTGAAATGCATTGATCCGATATCATGTCCGACTTTCTTTCTCCGCTCCACCAATTGCTTTGCTGATTCAATTCCCGCTTTTGACGAATCTATGCCATGCACTTCACTGAACATGTCTGCGAGTGCATGGGAGAAAAGTCCATAACCGCAATAGAGGTCGATGAGTCGGCAAGGATCATTTTCAGGCTTTGCAAAAGCTCGTATTCTATTCACCATCACTTTCATCATTGGCACATTTACTTGCGAGAAGGTGAAAGGACTGATGCGGAATTTGATGTCATTGATGGTGAGTGACAATTCGTCGAATCCGAATAATTTTTTGATGCGCATTGTTCCGGGTTCGAGTGATTTTTGATCGAGATAATAATCCGATCGAGAGGGATCATGATAGACCCATGCAGATACGATATTATGAGAAGTTTTGGCGAGCATGTCGCCGAGTAATTTCAATTTGCGAACGATTTCACCATTCAATTCTGCAACATTGAAGATCACGGCTATTTCGCCTGTATCACGAATGATAAGGAAATTCAATTGTTCGGTCAATTCATGATAGGGTTTTGTGAGAAGTTTCTTCCCGATGAGTTCATAGATTTCATAATGATCTTCCGGTTCGATGGCGGATTTTGCGATGGACATCACGCCTTTTTTGGGGAAGGTCAAAGATTGTTGATCACCGAATCCCAGCATCAATGAATGACTATTGAAGAACACTTTTCTGCGAGTTGTTGCGCGATAAGCCCGAGGTTTTGGCGAAGGGATAAGCGGTAGAATCTCACCTTGCAGACCATGTTTTGTCCAGAATTCCGTGAAAGCAGACACTTTCACCATTTGTTCTGTCATATACGGATATTCCGCAAGGGGCTCGAGTCCATGATGCACGGTATCATTGTCGGGTCTTTCCGGAAGCGCCAGCAAAATCGAACGCGAAAACCCATCATCCAACATTGACTTTCGTTTTATCGGCTTTTGAAATCGTGATTGTTCTTCTTCAGCATATCGTTCTTGCTTCGCAGGTTGCATCCCGGCTTTTTTCTTCACCGGTTTTCCTTTGCTTCTCAAAGCCACATAAAATGGCACATTCCCTTCCGTCTTTTTTGGTGATCGTATCTTCTTTCCTTGCGAATCTCTCTTTTTCATGCTGTCTTTATAGTAATGTGAATGCAAAGATACCGAATAAGTGGCTCTCTGCATTCTTCTCATGTGGAGCATACGAATAGCTCCCCTCGTCATGCTTCGCATGCCACCCCTCATCATGAGGGGAATGAATTCGATTAGAATACAAAAAAGGAGTGCCTCTTTCGAGTACACTCCTTTTGTTGTTGTGGGGGGCTTATGTTTCATGCTCATACCTCGACTGAAGTCTTGGTTTAGCGCGTGATCTGCATCATCGTCACGGATGTCTTGCCGGCTTTTGTGGCGCGGACGATATATGTTCCGGGTGTAAGTGAAGATGCATCATTTCAATCATTCCGACCATTCTCGGTGGAGGCACTCCTCTGTTCAGGAATCATCACGATATTCAATTCAATCTTTTGGATTCAACATCATTTGCTTCAGGGCTGGTGCAGGTTCACTATGCGGTTCAATATCCACATACAGTATCCTCCAGACAATCAAAATAAGGATGCGAATTAGAGAATATTTTAACTATTTTGACACCATAAATGCTGTGTAGTACTCTATTGAGTATTACATAATTCTGTTAGCAAGCCAAGTTATGCGGCTTTCTAACATTACTTTTTTGGAGTCAGTATGAAAAAGAGTATACTCAATACTATTTTTTCTTTCTGCTTGGTCATGATGCTTTCATCATGCTATTCGCTCACCTACAATGTAGGTCAAGGTGCGCAAGCTGGAGTATCGGTATCCGCAAAGAATCATTATTTGATTTCCGGATTGGTAGATGTGGGGACATCAAATCCAACGATGATGGCCGGTGGAGCAAAAGATTATACCGTTAATATTCAGCATTCCTTCATTGATGGATTATTAGCTGGATTGACCGGTGGCTTGTATACACCAACCACCACCACCGTTACAAAATAACGCGGTTTTGTATATAATATATGTCAGGGTTCCGAATAACAGAGCCCTGACTTTTTTTTAGCTGAGGAAATATGAAATATGTCTTGATCATCATTGGTATAATACTTTCAATAATTGGATTCGTACAGGGGTATCGGTATATTTTTGACTTCAATGCATTGACCATGTATGGTAAAGGATATGTAACAGGTACGATCGTTCTCCTCATACTTGGTGTGGCATTGATTATCGCTGGATTCTTCATTCGTAAGAAACAGTAATCGTATTGTCTCTAGTATTCCTTCTTCACATTTCCGATTAGATTCCCCTCCCATATCACAATCATCAACCCTTCTTGCTGCATTCGATGTATCGCATAATTCCAATGCTCTGTAAAATGTTATTGACTCGAAGCAAATAGGTACCATTTGGAACATTTCCAGTATGGACTAAATGCTCTTGGTTTTGAGGGCTACGAGTGATATTCCCATTGGCGTGGGGTGCCCGTTTCTCGGCTTCGCTCGAAATTCAGGGCGGGGTGGGACCGTATACCGGAGTTCTCGTCTCGGCTTCGCTCGACGAACAGTTTATGAGCGGAGCCGAGGTGTATTTTACATTTCAAGGATTCGCCCAGTTGTTCGCAGATATTTTTCTGCTTCGAGATAATTCGGACAACATTCTTCTACGAGTTGCCAGAACTTATCCCCATGATGAAACTCTCTGGTATGAGCGAGTTCATGAATGATAAGGTAATTGATAACATGTTCAGGGCAAAGCATCATCTTCGCATTGAAATGGAGTGAACCATCCACTGAACAACTTCCCCATTTAGAAGTTTGATGTTTGATGCTGATTTTCTTATATGCAAAACCATGGAGTTTGGCAGATTCATGAATCAATGGGGGAAGAACTTCATGCGCTTGCAAACGATACCATTCTTTTCTAAGTGCAGCATCTTCTGGATCAATGGAACTAATGATAATCATCTCTTCATGATTCACTATGCCGGGATTAGTGGCATTGGGTACAGTTACCACGCGATAGGATTCTCCCATATATAAAAGCGTACCCGGCTCGCGATGAATATGCAAAGAGCGAAGTTGCCTGAGTTTATGTTTTTGTTTTTCTATCCATGGTGTATTCTTCTTGATAAATTCCATCGTCTCTGCTTTTGACACATACCATGGAATCGTGCAGATGATGCGCTCATCTTCCGTGCGTATGCGCAGAGTCATACGCTTGACGCGCTTGCGAATGATTTCTATTTCAGGGGGGAATAATTCCATGGACATAAAAAATGCCCTGCTCTCAGTTGAAAACAGGGCATTGTTGACATTGATGTGATTATTTGATGATTGTCATCGAACGGGTGATTGTCTGACCCGCTTGTTCCATCGTTACATAATACAATCCGGATGATACATTCTGCAATGAGAATGCATGCTCATAATTTCCGATATCCATCATGCCTGCTTCAAAGCGAGCAATTTCACGACCAATCGCATCACGAATGAAGAGCGATGTCAAGCCGGGTTTTGTGACCGCAAATTGAATGGTCATGTCACCATTATTCGGATTCGGCTTGCTATTAAGCATCCATGCGGTTGCTTCATCATCGATGCTTGCAGGACCAATCACCGTGACATTAATGTCTTTTGATGCAATGGTTCCACAATCACCTGTGACTTCAACTTTGTATTTACTGTTTTGATCTTTACGGGTTGCATTAATCAAAGTATATGATGCCTGATTTGCACCATTGATTTCAACTCCATCCTTATACCACTTATATGTCAGATTGCTTCCGGTGGCATTTGCTGTAAACGTGAAATTGGTTCCAAAGTCAACATTTACGCCCTCAGTGGGATAGGTAGTCACAAATGTAACAGCAGGTAAGGAAATAAAACGAACCTTGATCGTTGTATCCGTACCACAATCACTTGTTATGATGCAGAAATATTCTTTCTCTGAAGGTAATGTCACTGTATCAGCAATGCGTGAGAATGAAGCATTTGTTTCTCCTGTCAATGCAGCGCCATTTGAATACCATTGATAACGAACATTTGATCCGGTAGCAGTTACACTTACAGACATTGTCTTTCCGGCACATTCACGCTTTTCGGCATCCGGTTCCGCAGTAATTGCAAGATTTGGTTTCACGGTCAATGTGGCAGGCGCTGAAATAGCCATCGCTTTACCAATCACATTTCCGGTTGCAGAAACTTCAACTGTATATGTTCCTTGATCTGCATTTTTTACATTGGGTAATTCGAGATATTCCAATGTTGCACCATTTATTTTCACGCCGTCTTTGAACCATTGATATGACAATGTTGAACCTGCAGGAGTAGATTGAGCATTGACATTGAATCTTGCAACTTTTCCTTCGCATGCAGTCACGTCTTCAGGAGCATTTACTATTGCAACACTTAATACATCCAAAGTGACAGGTTGTGTGGTGACAGAACCACAATTTCCGGGTCCGGTTGCAATACAGGTATATTGTGCAATATCAGCCAAATCTATGTCGCGAATAACAAGCGTGGGTGATTGAGCACCACTGATGCGCATGCTATTCTGAACATCAAAACCGTTTTTCTTCCATTGATATGTAATTACATAATTCGCATTCGCCGAAACCTCAAATGACACGGTTGAGCCTTTTGTCACAATCTTACTTTCAGGTTGTTTCAATACTTCAATCGGACGATTGATGTAAATCACGGCTGTGTCTGTTGACACAGCATCGCATGGTGCAAGACCCGTCATTCTGCAATGATATAAACCGGATTCAATTCCTTGAATTCTTACAAAAGCCAAAACAGGTGATGTTGCACCGGTCAAGGGCTTATAGTCTTTGAACCATTGATATTGAACGCTTGTGCCTGTTGCAGTTGCAAAAAGCGTCACGGTATCACCAACGCAAGTATTGCGTGATTTTGGATGAATCTGTACAACAGGTGGCAAAAAGATAGTCATTGGTAATATTTCTGCTTGCGCTGTTGGATGTTCAAAGTCCGTGATGCGAATGCTCATTCTTGTACTTGAATCTTTGAAATCATTCGGCACCCAAGTGAATTGAGAAGGAGTCGCATTGGCATTATATCTAATTTCATAATATGTTCTGCCAGTTGAATATCCGGAAGCATATTCCAAATGAACTTTCTCAACGCCACGAGCAAACCATGTGATATTCATGGGCTTGCCTTGACAATGTACTTGATTCACGGATGGTGTGATAAAAGTAAGTTGAGGTGTTCTGAAATCAATAGCGGTTGTTCCTCCGATCGGGAATACTGTATTGACTCCCGCCCATACGCCATCGGCATCAGACCAGAATTTCACAAGATTACCTTGCATGTCACGATGCTCAATACGCTTCACTCCACCGGGTAAATTATTAGGAATGATTGTTGCCCATGAAGTTGGAACATTGTCAAGATTTTTAAAGAATTGAGCGAATGTAACCGTATCACTCGATGTTCCATCATCTTGTACATGTGCCGTTGAAATCGGACGACCTGTTCCTGCTTCATTGTCATACAACAACACATATGTTCTTTGTGCAAGACCACTTTGTGAATCATAAATTCCAGTTGCTTGCGTTGAACCTGAACCAAGATCAATAGGAGTTGTGAAACTTGCAGTATGCATTGTGTCGGCTTGATACCCGGAGATCGCATGATCAGTCATGATCACACGCCAGTATGTAGTTGCTCCGGAAGTAAATGCAGCATTTGAAGTTGGCACCAAGTTCAACCACACCATACGAGATGTTTCATTGGGTCCGGTGATGAATGTGGAATTCGTTGCAGGACTTGCAGTCGATGCCAATGTTCTGTTTGAACTGTATAAGTATGTTCCTGTTGTTGCATCATAGTGATAATTGTTTCCACCACCGATTGTTGCCGATGGAGCAGAGGATGTAACGGCACCGGTGATATAACGATACTGCGTATTCGGCATAAGATTGTCCAATTTCACCAATGCAAATGTTGGAACGCGATTATTGGCATCTCTTGATTTAATGAAGCGTGGAACAAACATCTCTGTCATGGTGAGAGCGGGATACACCTGAATGGTTTGAGTGATTGTTGTAAGATTTGAACCGGAAATACTGATCACATATGTACCAAGTTGAGAAAATCTAAGATCATTAAAAGATGCTTGACCATTTACAAATGACTTACTGAATGTACCGGTCACAGTACCGGGTCCGCTCACTTGAGCAATCGTCACCGTTCCAAGATAACTTGCATCTGTGGTGGCATCCGGACGAGTTGCATTGATGGTGAAAGGACGCAATGGTTTATTGAGATGACATCTATTCACAAGATCCGTTGCTGTGACTGTTGTTGCTCCTTGAACAACATTGAATGGAGCACTGATGCCTTGGGTTAATGCCATACCTGCGGTGACATTTGCTCTTAATTGAACATTGTTTTCAATCGTGGCATAACGAACACCTGTGATGATCACTGAATTTTGACCCGCCGGAATTGTACCTGTAAGTGTACCGGTTAGCGTACCGGTGCCGGACTGAAGCGCAATTGCCACATCTGTGTTTTGCGTCACATTACCACTCACACCACCTGCATTCTGCGCCTGAACAGTCACATTGAATGTACTGGTTGAAGAAACAGTTGAAGGTGTGATTCCGGTGATTGCCAACTGTGTTGGCACAACAACGAATTGAGTACTTGTTATGCTGATATCATCCAATCGAACTTGTGGACGGGATCCACCGCCAACACCAAGCCAATAATATTTCCATCGAACATAAACAGCAGATTGATTTTCTGCCGCAGTTGGTAATAATACATCTGCATATGATTGCACCGAACCCGGATTTCTTCCGGTAGTCAGAAACTCAACGGGATTTCCTACACCATCCAATACATCCGTCCAAGCTCCTGCCGCACCAACTTTGTATTGCAATCTCAAACCCCATTCTCTTACGGGCGGTGTTGGTGCTGAGCCATTCCAAGCAGTGAATGCCGCTGTAAAATTTAATCGGACATTCATTCTGTTCAACGTATTTAATGCAACAACGGCAGTGCCAACTGATTGTGGGGCTGAAGAATTGACAAACTCAATGCCATTCGCACCCAACCCATTGATCTTTATACCAGTGGGAGCATTATAGGCAAGTGAATAATTAAGAGCTTCTTGTGATAATAATACCCCATCAGTGATTGCATATCTATGGAAAATCATGCTTGTGGGATATGTACCTGCAGGATTTGTGGCATCCCAAGTCGTGAATGAATATGGACCGGATGCTAGATTGAATGGACTCGGTAATGATTGCGAGTATGATGCAGACCATCCAAAGCAAAGCGATAAACAAAGTAGGAGAAGCCTTTTCATGGGTTTCCTGAAATGATATGTAAAAAAATGTTAATCGTTTTAATTGTGGGGATTTGCCCCAATTTTTTGATAGGCAAAAATAGTAAAAATGCCTCCGATAGACATCCCTCAAATACCCTGATTATCAAAATTTATCCATGTGACTTTTTCCACAATAGTGGAAAACTTATCCCGATATGTGGACCATAAGGTGCATGAACTTGATCCCATCGGTAACGATTATGAGATATGTTCCGATCATTAGGTGATTACAGGGGATTTTTGCCATGTTTTCCCCTTCTTGATATACAATGGAATTCACTAGTCTTCCGGTGATGTCCAAGATATTGACTCTTGCTTCATGACCCATCTCTTGCAATGGAATGATGATATCCTCCCCATATTGAACATGTAATAGCGAAATGACACGCTCTTCCTTGATTGAAAGTGGTTTGCCATATTTCACATTTGCATATCCTCTGCTTTTCATCGTGAAGCTATGTTGATTCCAATCAGAAATGTTTCCTGTAACATTTTGTATCACATATCCTTCGCTTTCTGCAAATGGAATCAATGCCAGAAGATCATGGTTGATGGTACATGCATCCCCTGCATAGATGATGAAAGATGTGTCCATCGCAGATAATGCCACCGTGGTTTTTTTTGAAGTTGCAATGAGTTCTGTATTGGTCTCCACATTGATGAATCGAGAACCATTGATCATGCATAATGCAAAATCTTCTTCACTCGGACCTTTCCATAATCCTGAACATTCCGCATCAGTCTTTGCTTGAAATCCAATCTCCCTTCTGCTCCACCCTTCCACTTCACGAAATGCGGTGTCTGATTTCACAATGAACATTGCACCACTTGCAGATTCATAATCACAAGCTATTCCAAGTGTCATGGTGTCTTTGTAGGCAAGCGTTGGAACAATGGAAGACATCGATTGTCGCGCTCGCGGAATAATCATCCCGGCAAACAATGCAGAAGACGATTGCATCGCATGTGTTCTCAGAACGGAATGTGTTCCTGTTTTGCGATATGCTTCTTCATGCACGGATGTATCAACCACAAATGTTTCCAAAGGTACTGCAGACCACAATGCATCTGCGCGAGCAGAATCTCTTTCCCAAGTCATGGTTGTGCTCGGACCACTATTCTGCCAATAAGCAAAACCCGTCTGCTCATTTCCATTGATGAGTCCATTCCCATGTACTTGATGCGTGAATTTCTGAGGTGTTTGTGAAATACATTTGTCAATATTCACAAATACGCTGTCAGTCACATTGAAGAGATACCTCGTGATGATTGCTCCGGAATAGGAAGTCGTGATTCTCGCATAGTCAATTCCCGGAATGGAAAATGATTCCTCGACAAATGCATCTGCTCCACCGGGCTGAAGTGGAGCGCCATTTGGCGGACCCTGTCCATTCACCAAGATCACATTATGTTGTTGCGCATTGCCAACCAGATCACGCATGGAATATTGCAAATATCCCGGATCAAGAATGATCGGTAAACCATGTGTCCATAAAAGAAAAGAAGTCATGTCTGATTGAGAATGTCCTGCTCCTGCCGTGCGAGCATTTCCATTTTTTGCAATGGCATGGGCATACCATTTCGGAGAACGCATGGTGACCGCCCCTGCTTCTTGATTCACATTGAGTCCTCGTTCATATTTCAGCCCTGCAGATGTGAGTGCAGAACAATAATTGGCTCGCATGTCAACCGTGGAATTGAGTTGTGAACCCAATTCATTATCCGTAAAAGGATAAACAAGTGTTGAATCTCCCGTCAATGCAAGTTCCGGAAATCCCATCCCTAAAAATGAATCACCGAGTGCGGGATATGTTCCATCTGGCTGCAATATGGAAGTCAGCCATTGCGAACAATTCTTGAATCGAGGATCATGGAAGGGATGTCTAATGGTTCGTTTATTCAAAGTGAACAATGTATCGGGATATACATGATGCATCGCGCGAAACATTGGCAACATATTGAGCATTGCATAGCGATAATAATGCGGTCCTTCGGCATATCCTGCATTGCCATCACGATTCGATTGCGCCTGAGAACCCGTGAACATGATATCATCAATTGTATTCAATGCCGTATTCAGCCAAAAAATTGGTTGATCTTCAGGAATGAGACTTTTATAATCCCTAAGAATTATCCCTGCCATGCCAATTACACCGGCTGTCATGAGTGCGTGATTATTGCGCACCGTGCCGAAAAATGTCAAACCAAATATTGATTTCGTGGCTTCTCTATGAAATGTGATGGCAAACATCGCAAGGCGTCGCTCGATGGTATCCATTGTTGATTGCGATATTTCAGGTACACCCCGAAGCAGATCATAAGCCGAAAGGAGATCGATGAATTCTTTGGAATGCCATTGCCAATCTTCATAGGCATTTGGCGTGGTGACGGAAAGTTGTGGTATGGTTGTTTGACATTGCTGCAGAATTGTCAATGAAGCATTGATCAATTGTTCTCGTTCAAGAATGGGAAGTTGTGCAAGCGTATCATCCTTCACATTGCGATTGAGATATGCAATGAATGCTGCATTCTTCGCAATTGTGGCACGCACTCTTCTATCAGTTGTTGATTGATTGCCAGCAGGTATACCTTGTTGTGCTGATACATGAATACCTGCGATCAATGGTGAATAGCTGTGATTCAAGCGCAATTGTTCGCATTCAGATTGAGTGATGATTCCGAATGGGCGCGTCTGCGCTTGCAGAGAGACTATTGACAACAGAACAAGTGACAGCAATCTCATCGCTTCATCCTCACATAGCGAACCATGATGGTGGTGAATATGGTTGTGATGATGCCATACACAAAACCCGTAAACACCGAGAGCATGATATAATTATTCAATGTGAAATGCAGTGTTGCCACTTCAGGTTTCATGCCTTCTTTGATTGCAAATGCTTGCACATTCGTAAAATAATCCGGAGTTATGATTGTATGAATGATGAATTGTATGGCGGGAGTCAAAGCAGTGACTATCATTGTAATACCCAGTCCGGACATGAATCCCTGTTTGAAATTCATTTCACCGCCAAGTGATGTCTGCTTTTGATACATTGCCACTGCATAGAGCAAAATCGAAGGAATAGCAAAATAATTTGTGTAGAAAGCATGATCGGCGATATGCATATCATGCAATCCGGCGAGTTTCTCCCCAAGCATCCATACAAGATTCAAGGCCGAAAAGAACAAAGCGAATTTGATTTCGTGATAATACTTGGCAAAAAGAGCATTGAATGCATTCATGACAATCATCCGATAAGTGATGATGCAAACTTACGAGTATCATCGCAAGAACATGAATGTTTTCTACTGAATCAAGATGGAAGTATTGATACTGCCTGATATAGTGTGAATTCGCAATATATAAACACCCGGATTGTAATGCAGAGTTGGCATTAGGATTGAAGAATCTGACATTGACAAATAATACCCTTTTTTTTCTCCCATCAATGAGAATGACTCGACTGAAAGAATGCCATCGCCTTTTATGTACACAATACTCGAATGTTCAACCGGGTTTGGAAATACAGAGATATTGAATTGATTCTCGGCAATGCTTGATGCTGCTTGTATTGTTATGTCGAATGTGTCTGCATCCGCACAGTCAAACTTATTGGACTCTGTGGCTTCAATTTTGAGCATGCCGGGTTTTCCCATATCCACATTGACTTGATATTGATCTTGATTACGAATGATGGCATCTCCTGAAAGAATGCTCCAACTATACATTGAACCTTGATTGAAGGGAACGGCATACACAATGCCACGATCACCTTCATTCACAATGGACTTACCGATAATATATGGTCTGGGTTTGGGATTTACAGTTATTGTAAGCGAAGTATCATTCGTGCAACCCGTTGTAAGATTTGTTTCTCTGACTGTGATGATGTCTTTTCCGACTTTTGTCCAGCGCACCACGATGCTATCCAGATTTCTCGGACCAATGATTGTTCCTGTTGGAGAAGCCGTCCAGAAATATGAATGTCCTGAAACTGCTTCAACTTTATATACACTCATTGGAGTATCCTCACAAATATTCTTTGTTCCATAAATATCTGCTTTGGGTTTTTCTAGGATGGTCACGACGATGAATGTATCGCGCATGCAACCTGTTTTTGTATCTGTGATCGTGGCTTTCAGTGAGTCGATTCCCCATGCATTCCACCTTATGGAAACAGTATTCGACGTTTTTGATCCAACAATGATTCCATTGTTCGGTGTTTGCCAAAGAGTGGAAATTCCCGGTGAGGATTGCATCAAATAATTCACGCTTTTGTTGCTTTCGCATACTACTTGTTCACCAGTGATCATTCCCTCAGGGAGCTGATTGATCATCACAATCAACTGTGTGTCTTTGGTGCAATTAGTAATGGTATTTGTTTGTCGAACAAAGAGGGTATCGATACCATGTTTTGTCCATGCAATTGATATAGTGGGTTTGAAAAGATCGCTTACTGTAACACCATTCACAGGTTTTTTCCATAGATATGATGTATTCGCTGTTTGCATTACTGCATAAGACTGAGCGACAGAATCCGCACATACAGTTGCTTTACCGGTAATGATGGGATTTGGCGAGGGTTGAATTGTCACGATGAACATGGTATCGCGAAAGCACCCTGTTTGCGGATGCGTGAGACGTACTTTCATCGTATCGACTCCCTGATTTTTCCATATGACGAAGAGTGAATCCCTATCAAGAGATCCAATCACCGTTCCTTTTTTGGGAGCAGTCCATTGCGGAATGAATCCCGCTGCATTGCCTACAGTGTATATCTTAGCTATGTCGCCGATGCATGATTGAACTTGACCTTGAATGATTGGTCTTGGACTTTGTAGCGAACAATTTGCAGAACCGTATATTCCTACCGGTGTTGAAAGCAAAGATTGGAACTGATCTCCGGCAATACAGTCGCGTTTGAGATAATAATCCAGCCATGGAATAACATGTTGAAACAAGATGGATTGCTGAGTGGCTGCATTGATCGTTGCTTTTGGGGAACATGTGCTCTCTCCAAAAGAGCAATTGAAATTATTGGAAGCAAACTGACAATGATTCGCTCCGATGATGCTTACATATGTTTTGCATTGCGTGGCGAGTGAATCATACATAGGAATCTGATGATTTTTTGGTGGTGCAACGCAATCATTTGCTCCTGCAATCACAAGTGAGGGTTTGGTTATTGACATTGCGGCTGTTACTGAAGATGGATTCGTGACCGCTCCTGCAAAACTCACCAATGCAGTTATTTGTGGATCATATTGCATTGCGAGGAATGCGCAGCCTCCGCCCATGGAATGTCCCATCACGGCAGAAGTTGAATCAACAGCATTGAAAAACGGTGAAGTTGGTAGAGATCCTTGTAAGCGCATTGATTTGGCCGTATAAGCCAAATCTTTTCCAAAGTTTGTATGCGAGGGAGAAAAAGATGATTCCGTTGTTGGTAGAATGATGATATATCCTTTAGGTACCAATGCATTCCAATACACATCATAAACGGAAACAGGCATCACGAAACCATGTCCGTATATGAGCACCGGAAATTTTCCAACAGCGATTGCAACATTATCTCCAGCAGTTGCTGCAGGATAATAGACTTCACACTGTATTTGTCTATTTGCTCTCGTTGTATCAACAAATGTAATTTGTCTATGCCCCACTTGATGAGTGGCACCCAATGCAATTGATTGACAAAGTGTGAGCAAACACAATAACCATAAACGCTTCATCTTCTCTTCTCTGATTGACTACTGTAAATTTACGAAGATATATGAATTCATGATATTCTTCTTGGCTATGCTTGGTAAGCAATCTTCATGTATAATTCCCCTCGCCGAGTGGAATGATCCCGAGATTTGTACACCGAGCGGAGCCGAGCAGACATTTTACATTTTCACTGCATTCATGGCGCTCATGACGACGGCTGGTGTACCTTGTCCGGGGAAAGAAGTATCTCCGATCAGTGCATAGTTGTTGATGGAGGTGATGTTTTTGGGAAGAGAAAATAATCCGATGTCCACAGAATGTGGCAAGCCGCCTACAAAGCCTTGATGGCGTCCTGTATAGTGTTGAAATGTAGTGGGAGTTCCGGCATCCACATGATGTTTTTGAAGATTGGCAATTTCAGAAAATACTCGATTGAATTCTGAGAGAATGAATGATAATGTTTCATCTTTTTTTCGAGCATATTCATCTTCGCTTAATCCATACCATTGTGATGCTTCGGTATGTGTCGATATTGTGATTGTGCTCCACCCTTCGGGTGCTTTTACATTGTCTTCTTTGAGCGACCAAGTCACAAAGAATGAATCACCTTCACAATGCGGAATGCGTGAAGAGGTATGTATTTGTGCATATGGTGATTCAGGATGATACGATGATTCAATAGCAAAATAAGCGGTGAATGCGCCCCATGCTTTATCAAATGTGACGGAGAATCGTTCCGCTTGCTTTCCGATTGCATTTCCTTCAGCAATCTTCTTCATATTCCACATTAGGATGCTATTATATAATTTCTCTGCATGATATTCATTTCCCTTTGCCGTGACAATCAAAAAAGATTCATCGGGATTGATTGAAACCTTTTGCACTTCCTCTTTGAGTATGACTTGTCCACCATTGTTTCGAATACATTCCACAAGGAGTTGGGCGGGTTTTGTGATGCCACCAATTGGATAATATGTGTCTGCAGGATATGCAAGCCCCATTGCGCCGGTCACAATCGGCGCTGTATCACTGAAACTCTGCGTTGAAATCAATAATTGTTCATTGATGAATTTCTTGAAGAGCGCATTATTGTGCAGTCCATATTTTTCAATCAGCACATCCATTGGTCGGAATAAATCTCTGAGCAAGGGCAATGCGAAAAGATTGGAAATTCTACTTCCCATTGCAATGAGATCGCCGATTGACTTCGGTGGAAATTCAGGATTGCGATGCAAGACATCCCACATTTTTGCATCGATTGCATGAATCTCTTTCCAAAATCCACGCTGACCCTTCTTTCCAAAATGAGTTTCCGCTTCTTCTATCCATGCATAGATATTCGCATGACGAACAATGCGATGTCCTTCAAGATGAATCACCATTCCCGGATCGCAGTGTCTGATTTCCGGATTGAGATTCAAAGTAGAAAACAGCTTGCCTAATGGTTGATGTGATTGCAAACCGCTCAATGTGGTTGCACCGACATCGAAGGTATATCTCATGCGACGAAAAAACGAAGCACATCCACCTATGGCGGCATGTTTTTCAAGAAGTATCACTTCCTTACCTTGTTTGGCAAGCAAAGCAGCTGTGGCGAGCCCGGCATAGCCGGCACCCAAGACAAGACATTGAGTTTTCATGTATATTCCAACTAACGTGCTTCAAACCACAATCTACGACATTAAGGTTCCTTTCTCTGCATACTTCATGGATGCTCCCTTTATTGTATTTTTGCATATTCATTTCAATACATATTCGGATAATTCGATGGGAAGGATTTTTGAAAAGCGAAAGCATAAGATGTTTGCACGCTTCGACAGAATGGCTAAAGCATTCACGCGAATTGGAAAAGAAATTGCAATTTCAGTGAAATTAGGTGGTTCGGATCCAGCGGGAAATCCTCGTTTGCGAGCAGCGATACAAGCTGCAAAAGCCAATAATATGCCGAAAGACAGGGTGGAAGCTGCCATCAAGCGTGCGCTTGGGAAAGATGCTCTTGATTTGCAAGAGATCGTCTATGAAGCATATGGTCCGCACGGTGTTGCAATTGTTATAGAAGCAGCAACAGATAATCCCACCAGAACCGTTGCAAATATTCGGAGTTATCTAAACAAGCATAATGGATCCCTCGCAACTTCCGGTGCTTTGGAATTCATGTTTCAGAGAAAAGGAGTCTTCAAGGCATCACTTGAAGGAAAATCAGCCGATGAATTGGAAATGTCATTCATCGAATCCGGTGCGGATGATGTGGAGATAGATGAAATGGAAATCATTGCATATACCGACTTCAATAATTTCGTGCATATGCAAAGAGCTCTTGAAGAATCTGCAATTGAAGTGACAACTGCTGAAATGCAACGCATACCAAATACCACCGTCACACTCTCCGAAGAACAAATGGATGAAGTATTGAAATTGATAGACAAAATCGAAGAAGATGAAGATGTACAAAATGTTTATCACAATATCGCTTGATGAACACCAAGATCAAACATTGGATCTACGCAGCTCGCATGCGCATTCTGCCTGCAAGTGCCATCCCAACAATTGCCGGTATCATGCTTGCTGCCATAGATGGTGTATTTGATCTTTTCACTGCTTTCATTACCGTGCTGAGTGCGATGATGTTGCAGACCACTTCGAATTATCTCAATGATCTCTATGATTTCAAAAAAGGTGCTGATCTTAAACGCATAGGACCTCCTCGCGCTGTGGCTTCCGGTATGATTTCCGAAAAAGCCATGATGACCATGTCATGGATAATGTTCGTACTCACCTTTCTCATCGGACTCATCCTCGTGGAAAAAGCAGGGTGGCCGATACTCATTATTGGATTGACATCATTATGGGCAGCATTCGCCTATACAGGCGGACCCTATCCTCTTGCATATCATGGTCTTGGTGAGGCAACTGCTTTTGTGTTCTACGGACTCATCCCCGTATGGGGTGCATATTTTATTCAATCACCTGATTTTGTATTCAGGCCACAGGTTATTCTCACCGGCATCATCATGGGATTATTCGCTGCCAAAATTTTGCTGGTGAATAATATTCGTGATATCCAGACAGATCCCATCGCGGGTAAAATAACTTTGGCCGTGATGCTTGGTGAGAAAAAATCACGCTTGCTCTATGCCTTGCTCATGATATTCAGTTATGGATCACTCTTTCTTCTTGCTCGGATGCAAGACAATGCCATCTATCTGATGCCTTGGATACTGCTCCCTTTTGCGGTATACTTAACAAAAGGTGTTCTTAAGACTGAGAAAGAACAATTGAATCCTTATGTATTCAAAACTGCAATTCATCTCTTTGCTTTCGGTATCATTCTCTGCATTGCCATGTATATTGGAATGCAGAAATGAATACGCTTTCTCTTAAAAGCAAGATTGTATTGCTCATGGCAAGTAGTTTGACCGTGATGTCAGTATCGGCAATTTCTCCCGCATTACCCAAAATTGCCGAAGCATTCAAGACAGTCGAGAATGCTGAGTTTCTCGTCAAACTCATGCTCACCATTCCAAGTTTGATCATTGCATTGTTTGCACCCTTGGCGGGATTTATCATTGATAAAGGACATCGCAAAGCATTATTGATCAGTTGTTTGATCATCTATGGCGTGATGGGAACCATGGGTTTATACCTTGGACAGCTTCAACATTTCATCATGGCCAGGGCAATATTGGGGCTTGGAGTTGCCGGTATCATGACATCCGCTCAAACCCTGATTGCGGACTATTATCAAGGTGATGAACGCAATACCATGTTAGGTTT
>VGWD01000008.1 GCA_016873735.1 Ignavibacteria bacterium
GCCACTCCCTTTTATGTCAGGTTATTTGCTAAGAAGAGGGGATGCTCAGAATATCTATAAGGCAATCAGAAAATCAGCGCGGTGATTGAATTGTCGTTGAATCTTTTTTCTTCTTTGCCGGACGATATTGCAATATTGGTATTCGTGGATTCGGCATGCGCAGAGGTGATGCTCCATTTTCCCTTTCATGCGCAAGCAGCCACTCATAGAGTTCATCCTTTTCAAACACTTGGGTAAACTCTGAATGACCCATTTTTGGATATGGTGTGAAGATACATTTCGTGCTATCACATTTTGCTATTGCAGCAACCATTTTTGAAGATTGTACAAAAGGCACATCCACATCTTTTTTTCCATGCAAAACCCATAAAGGCACGGTGCTAAGATTTTTCGCGCCATGCAAATCTCCTCCACCCGCCATTGGAGATGCTGCAGCAACGATATGGGGATAGGCAGCAACAAATCTGAATGTACCATAGCCACCCATACTCATGCCTGTCACATAAATTCTATTTGTATCGATTGCAACCATTCTTTTAACAGCATTGATGACACGCATGATTTTAGCAGGAACCCAACCTTCTCCCTCCGGAGTTTGAGGCGCTACCACTATTGCAGGAATATGCTTTCCTTTGTTGATTGCTGAAATTGTTCCATAAGACTTCAGTTTTTCAAGCGAATCCCCGCTCAAACTTTTTCCATGAAGAAATACAATCAGAGGCATTGGCGTCCCTTTCACATATCCTTTTGGTTTACTCAGGATGAATGGATACCCATTTGCTTTTCGATGATAAGATAATCCTGCATTTGCGTTTTGACCAAATATGCAGAGGGTCGTGATGATGAACAGTAACTGTTTCATTGTATGGAAATCCGATAAATATTCGTGCCTCTTGATGCAATGATTGCAGTATTTCTCCAAGGCACGGGTGATGCTTCAAAATTGCTACCGATTTTTTCTTTGTATATGATTGCTCCATTGGAACCATTGATCAGATAGACATTTCCTACTACATCTCCCATGAGGATGACGAAAGCACCACCTTTGACTACATATCCGATGGGTGATGACCAAGAGTATGCTGATAATTCAGTACTCCACATCACTCTTCCCGATGCTCTGTCAAATGCTGTAAGCACTCCCGTATTTCCAGGTTTATGTTGCACGAAAGAAGTGAACACCATTGTTGAACATATGCCACTACCAAGTAATGGTGTGCCCAGCATTCCTCCATTCAAAATATGCTTGTCAATGCTGAAGGAATGACATGCTATGGAATATTTCCAAAGTTCTGTTCCGTCAAGTACCGATAACTTGCGGAAATGTGAAAGACCTTGCCTTCCCTGCTTATCAACTTCGCAGCCGGTGTACAAATATGGTTTACCTTGTTCAATGGCCAGAACTGGAGTGGCATCTGTATCATCACCATTGGCTGAATACCATAATGGTGTGAGTGTATGTAAATCCAAACAAATAATACTTCCGCCATTATCAGCGATGATTCCATATCTGCCATAAATAACCATGCTGGCTTCTAGGCCAAGATTAGAATTCCCTTTCACTGAATAAACAAATTTGGAGTGTGGCTGAAAACCATTAGGTGTTCTCAAGAATTTATAGAGAATGCCATTTTCAGCAGGCCATAGCAAATATTTTCCCCAAGCAATGGGAGAGCTATCAAAAAAACCCCAACGTCTTTTGGCATACTTGTCATAAGCTGTTTGAAATGAAATGATCTTACCTGAGCGCAGATCAAAAGCACGTGCTCCGGACTCAGCTTGATATCTAATTCCCTGCCCGACATAGAGAATATGATTGAATTCAGGATCAAGTGCAACGGATCCCTTTATCGGATTATGAATATCCAGTGCGCTATCAGTTTCTTTACCATCTGCATAATTCAAACGATATACTTTTCCGGTTAGCGAGCCCTGATAAATGGTGACATCATTTGTAAGAGTATCCATTCTTAGACAAGGTTGACCCGTCCAACCGGCTCCGCCACCCCATCCTCTGCCTTTCCCATTTGCATCACTTGCCAACTTTCCCCAGTCAGTTTTAAATGTCCAATCAATCGTAAAATGAGTAGGCATTGATTCCAAAATACCCGTCAATGGCATATCTCGATAATGTCCTCCACGAAATGTGGCAATTCCCGGAAATGTATTATAAGGATTGGGGCTATGCTGATAGGATGCATTGTCAATTGAATCAATGTAGTACACGGCATATTCAATATTCAAAGCAGATTCTTGGGGAGCAATCTCAATGAATGCAGGTGTTGGGGATGCCTTTTTCTTCTTGATTATACGTTTCCCTGATTGCTTATTGTCTTCCTGGCAGGAAATGAGAAGAAGTAGCAATAAACTTAATAGTTTCATGCCCCCACCTTTTTTTTGCGAATATGCAATATCAACCAAGCAAGCATTCCGGTTATCAATATCGCAGATACATAATACATATCATGTGGTTTATCCTGCATGATATAGTACAGTATCCACACATTGATGAGAAGGAATAAGACAGGCGTTGCAGGAAATGCAAACATTCTATAGGGTCTATGAACTTTTCGCATGCTGAATCGAGCATAAATCGCAGCCATGGCTGTAAGGCTGGAAAACAATGTCATAAGAAATGTGGTGAATGTAATCAATGTGTCATATGTACTCGTGAGTATCATCAAAACTGCAATACCCGTTTGCAACCAGATACTCTTTACAGGTATGGATGCTATATCAGATCTTTTCTCACTTGGCAGATATTCATGGACCATTGATCTCAAAACGCGTGGCCCGGCCACAACCATGGCACTCATGGATGAAATCAACATAAAGGCGATGATAAGCCCTGAGATGGTAGTGAAAATTGGAGGCAGAAAATGAGATCCCGCGATGACCACCAATTCTTTTGGCATCATTGTCTCCGGATTGACCGTTAACTCATGAATTGGGGCAACCAAGAGATACATCATATTAAGAAGAACATAGACTATCGTTACAAATACAGTTCCAACAATGATAGAAAGTGGCACATCCCTTTCCGGATTTTTTAATTCCGAAGCGATATATGCAGAAGCATTCCAACCTGAATAGGCAAAAATCACATAAATCAATGAAATAGCAAATGATGGAGATGTCATTTGTGCGGCAGTGCTGATACTCGGAGTAAAATAACTGAAATTCCAATCAGCATGTGAACAACCCAATACAATCAGGATTGTCACGAACAATACTTTTGCTCCCGTTGAAAATGACTGAAAAGCACCGCTTGCTTTATGGCTCAAAGAATGTATGGCGGTCAATCCTAACAAAGAAATCAATCCAATGATGATTGGATTACCATACCCTAATGAAGCCACCACATAATTTCCAACCGCGATGGAACTAAGAGCCAGTGGTGCTGTAAATGCTATGGTTGAACTAACCCAACCTGAAAGAAAACCCAATGAAGGATGAAAGACATCTGATAAGTAACGATATTCTCCACCTGAATGTGGGAACATAGATCCGAGTTCGGCATAGACAAAAGCACCGCAAAGAGAAAGCAAACCCCCAATCACCCATAATGCGATGATAGCCGCAAAATCCTGAATCGTGAGCAATTGATATCCGAGCCCAGTGAACACTCCCGTGCCAATCATATTAGCGATGACTATGGATATGGCAGCGATTGGCCCAAAGTGGCTTTGTTTCATGCAGTAAAACTCTTGATTGATAAACATCTACCCGAAAAATATCACAAATCCAATAATCATCCCATGATTCCGGATTCGCCCTAATACATGCAAATATAGGCATTTGGGATAATGGCTAGCTTATTTTGTAGTGGAACAAACACCTGATGTACGCCAATTAGTATGTAAGTTCGAAGATGGATTTCAAAAAATATTTCGGACCAGGGATCATTACCGGTGCCAGCGATGATGATCCTTCAGGGATTGCCACATATTCACAAGCAGGTGCGATGTTTGGATTGTCTACATTGTGGACTGCATTCATTGCATTCCCTCTTATGACCGTCATTCAAACAATGTGCGCTCGCATTGGCATGGTTACCGGGCGCGGATTGGCCGGAACACTCAAAGAATATTATCCCAAATGGGTTTTATATGGAACAGTTGGATTTGGAGCACCGGCCATTATTTTGAATATTGGAGCAAATATTGCAGGCATGGGAGCCGTTGGACATATGATGTTCCCAAACATCGACTAACTGTATTTCAGTGTATTGTTTACCATGTTGCTAATGGTATTCATGATTTATCTTCCCTATCAAAAAATAACCAGTATCCTTAAATATGCTTGTCTGAGCTTATTGGTCTACTGCATTGTTCCTCTTTACCATGATGAAATTGCAATCGTGGATATCATCAAAGCATCATGTATTCCGACTATTCAATTATTCAAAAGATTATTTGATGATTATAGTTGGTATTCTCGGAACCACCATATCACCCTATCTCTTTTCTTGGCAAGCATCCGTTGAAGTAGAAGAAAAAGAACATTAGCATATCATCATAGTTGATAAATCACATATTAAATCAATGGAATCCGATGTCAATAGTGGAATGTTATTCTCCGGAATCATTATGTATTGCATCATTTTGACTACAGGCATGGTATTATTCCCCAATGGCATAACAAAAATCAATACCGTGGAAGATGCTGCCATGGCGCTTCAACCTTTATTTGGAAATTCTGCTACTTTATTATTTAGCATGGGCGTGATTGGCACCGGATTGATAGCCATCCCCGTTTTGAGTGGTTGCCTTAGCTATATGTTCTCAGAAATAGTAAATATTCCTCGTGGATTGGATCGTACATTTCAACAAGCCCGCGGATTCTATGCAATCATGGCAGTGACGCTCATCTTAGGGCTGTCTTTAAGTATGTTTGGTATCAGTCCGGTTGATGCATTGATTGCAACTGCCATTTTATATGGCTTGACAGCCCCAATTCTTATTGCTGTGATTTTACACATTGCAAACAATAAAGAAATCATGGGAGAATTTACAAATTCAATAATGATGAATATCGGTGGGTATGCCACTCTTGCCATTATGACAATGGCTGCCATGGCATTGATATGGCAGTTTTTTTCTTGAGACATTCGCTAAGTAATTCTTAAAACTTCACCACAAAATCAATATAGGGGATGCCGATTGGGAAGGCCGTTGCTATGTCTGAATTATTGATTAGTGCCAAATCAACCGACATTGATTCTCCAAAGAACCTGATACCATATGTTAATATTCCTCGATAGACATCTGCAGGGAAAAACCAGTTCTCGGTCACAAGCGATATTCTTCGTGAAATTCGCGTCATACCACTGATCGTAATCACAGGATCTGTACTAAAATCTCCATCAAAAAAACCGAAGCCCAATCCAAGTGTTGCATTATGTTCCGGATTTCCATAGGTAGCCAAGCCATATCCTACTCCAAAACCACCTACTAAGTTTGATACATTTCCAAATAATACACCTATTCCAACTCGGAAATTTTCAGACACCTGCATACTATATTTTGGCGTTAGAAAAAAAATCGGATTAAAGTCTCCACCAAAAGATCCAAAAGTCGAGAGAAATTCAAATCCAACACCAAATGAAAAATTGTCCGTAAATCCATAATTGAATGAATTGATGAAGAGATAGGTATTTTGATAATAACCTTCCCCTTTTTTCAAGTTAAATGCAGAAGGTGCATAGAGATATCGAGTTTCATTCGGATTTGGAAACCAATATTCACCATCATGAAAATGCGATGAAGGTATGGACCTTATGTCCTGTATGGTCTCAATAGGAATATGAACTTTAGTCTTACCCTCGGTGAGAAGAATAATTTCTTTGTCATTCCCTTCAATGATTGTTCCAACATATGTCAAGCCGGGATCACCTTTGATTTTTATGAGGGATATTTTGTCGGGTGCAGCAATGCCTTGTTGTAATGATTCCGCTTGCCCCAAAAGCTCTGGACTCATCACTAAAGTTATCATGGCGAATATGACAGGAATGAACATATACATAACTTACATCCAAAAACAATGATTTCCATAGTTAATTTGGCACAATTTCGACAAATTCAGGCACTTTTGGTTAAAGAATAATCAATTTGGCAGTATATTTGCAGTCGAAAGGATATCATGAATTATTTGCACCAGGGTTATCATGGGTGTTTATGTAAGGGTACTTGTCTCTGTTCTGTTTCTTTTGATATTCGTTGGATGTTCTGACGAGAACTCAAAGAAGGGTCCTGAACAGGTTCAAGTGCAGGATCCAACATCACAGGGTATGGTTCAAGACACATTGTCAAAAACCGGGAAAGACACAATACAAGCAAAAGCAGTGGATACAGCAAAAAAAGATTCATCTGCTTCTGTTTTAACCGATTCTACCATACTTGGAATACGTAAAGACTTCCCGATGCCTTCAGGTAGAGTGATCAATATTCTCATTACCGGTATTGATTCCAGACTTGGCCAGAAGTCTGCCAGAGCAGATGCAAATCATGTGGTAAGATTCTTCTTGGATTCAGGTTGTATTGAAATCATCTCCATACCACGGGGCACATTTTCTTTGATTCGCAAAGGAGATACTGCAGGTGGTAATATTATCGCAAATGTCCGCTCCATCTTTGGCCAACAGCGCTATATCAAGGAAATCACAAAAATTGCAAAAATCAAATCAGTTGACTATTTCATTGAGTTTGGATTTTCTCAAGCAATGGGTATCATTGAACTCTTGGGATATTCAGACAATGCCGCCTCCACATTGCGTGTTCTTCGTTCAAGAAAAGCATTCACTACCGGTGATCATCAGCGATCTTTCAATCAAGGTCAATTCATCAGGCAGGCTATACTCAAAGTATTCGATCGAACAGATGATATGATGGGCAAAGTGGGTATTAGGGCTGCTCTCGCTCTCGCAAATACGAATCTTTCCTATGATGCCACAAGTTATCTGCTTGGTGAATTGCGCAAGCATGGTTTTAGCTCACCAACTCATGATCGCATTTGGGTTCGAATGAAACCAAATTATTTATCGCAAATGAAGCATTTCAATTTTGATTCATCAAATGTGCAAACACTTGAAGCAGGAATTGAAAAGAAAGTGAAAGGTATGTTGGAAGGGGACAGAAAAACTCCCGAAGGATATGCCAAGAAATTGCAAGCTCTCGTCAGAAAAACTGCTGCTGATTCAGCCAAGAATCCTGCAAAAGTAATCAATGCCTTGGCTTTCCCCTATCAACAAAAAGCATGGATGCAAGTAAAAGACAAACAAGAAAGAGCACAAGTACGGGATCGCATATGCACTTTGCTCATCAATGCATTTTACAAAACAAATAAACCTGTCGATGCCAAAACAGTGCAAGATTATTTAAATCTTGAACATGAAGCATATGGAACATCATCAAAATAACGTTATCGGATATTCACTTATTTCTTGGATTATGCTCACAATCATATCGTCTGTTCAGACATGCTATTCTTATGTTTCGGTCAAATTCGGAACTGCCCTCCGGATGATGATATTATGCATATTCTTGATATCTTGTGGATCAAATGAAGGGACACCTGAAAATCCTCCCACCGTCAAAAACGATCCACAGCAAGAGATTCAACAACCGGCAGAAACCCAGAATATTCAACCAAATGATAATGCTGCGCAAGTATATGAACCCATAATCGGCGATACTTCAGTGGACATCGAAAACATGGATTATCCAATGCCATCTGGCAGAGTGATCAGTGTTTTGATTACCGGCATTGATTCTCGTTTGGGTGAAAAGACTGCAAGAGCTGATGCCAATCATCTCGTCCGCTTTTTCCTTGATTCAGGTCAAGTGGAAGTGATCTCCGTTCCACGAAGCACTTATGCAGATGCTAAATTCACAGATCCACGAGGACAATTGATTGGAAATGTGCGATTAACGTTGGGTCGAAATCGCTATATGAAGGAAATCAGACGAGTGACCGAAGTGAATAAGATTGATTTCTTTGTTGAATTCGGTTTCTCGCAAGCCATGGGTATCATTGAAATCATGGGCTATAAAGACAATGCCTCCAATGCACTTCGAGTTATCCGTTCCAGAAAAATCTATGCGGCAGGAGATAAGCAACGCTCATATAATCAAGGTCAATTCATTCGACAGGCCATACTTCGGACTTTCGACTATACCGATGATTTAATGGGCCAGCTTGGCATTAGGGCTGCTTTGGCTTTGTCCACCACAAATCTATCATATGATGCAGCAAGTTATATCCTTGATGAAATGCGCGCTCATGGATTCAGCTCGAATACTACTGAGAGAATTTGGGTTCGCATGATGCCTAAATCCGGATATAATCTGAAAGTGTTCGACTATGATTCTTCGAATATTTCAAATATTGAAGCCGCGATTGAATCGAAAGTGCAACATATTGTCGGGAAAAATGATCGCAAACAACCTGAATATTATGCAAATATCTTGCGCGGTCTCTTAGCCAAAGTAGAGAAAGACACAAATAAGCCGGAACGCGTCATTGATTCTCTTGCACATCCATTCAAACAAAAATCATGGATACAGATTCAGAATGTGAATGAACGCATCATACTACGTGATAAACTCTGCTATATGCTTGTGAATGCCTACAATAAAAAAGGTAAAACCGCGGAAGCATTCGAAATCGTCAAATACATAGAGCAAGAAGATGAATTCAGAAAAAGTGGGACGATGAAGTAAGTGTTGGATAAGTAAGCAAATACTTATGTGAGAAAGGAACATCTCTTCGTTTGCTCACAACGTTTCCGGACAAAAAAAAACTATTCTAAGCAAAAGCTTGGAATAGTTTTTTTTTAGCGGAGGGAGAGGGATTCGAACCCTCGGTAGCGTCCTAAAACACTACAACGGTTTAGCAAACCGGCGCCTTCAGCCACTCGGCCATCCCTCCGTCTTTTAGGGAAGCGAAGATACAGACTTGCTCTAAACCTCCCAAACAGTTTTTGCCTGATTCTTTATAACAAATCGAGTTGTTGCGTGGAATCAGGAGCTCCTCCCTCTTCAGCGGAATAATCGTCTTCTTCGTGAGGAACAGTGGTTATATCAGCAATTTGATCGCCTTCTTCAAGCCTTATCAAACGCACACCTTGAGTATTTCTACCAATGATTCGTACATCCTTGACCGGTTGCCTTATAAGAATACCACCGGTAGTCATTACAACAAGATCATCGCTGTCTTGAACTTCCATGATGCTGACAACTTCACCTGTTTTGTCAGTGATATTCATCGAGATAACACCTTTTGCTCCGCGTTTTGTCAAGCGGAATTCTTCATAATTGGTACGTTTCCCATATCCATTCTCACCAACAACGATCACCTGTGAGTCGGGTCTCTTGATTGCAACCATTGAAATGATTTTATCAGTATCACCCAATTGCATGCCAATCACTCCTGCTGCTGTTCTACCCATTGCGCGTACATCACTTTCACGGAATCGACAAGC
This sequence comes from Ignavibacteria bacterium, assembly GCA_016873735.1. Taxonomy (GTDB): domain Bacteria; phylum Bacteroidota; class Ignavibacteria; order Kapaibacteriales; family UBA961; genus UBA961. The sequence goes on from VGWD01000008.1 coordinate 9,482, forward strand.
AAGGCCGGCATTGGATCCGATGATGATATCATTTGATCCATCCGTAACTCTTGCTGCAATCAATCGGTCGCTATCATTCAATGTGATTGCAATTTTTCCATTAGAGCGAACACTTTCGAATTCGGATAGCAATGTCTTTTTCACGGTGCCATTTTCGGTTGCCATGAAGATGAACATATTATCCGGAAATTCTTTGACTGTCAGAGTGGCTGTCACATGCTCATCACTTGCCTTCTCTATTACATTTGCTAGTGACCTACCTTTGGCATTTCTGCTGGCTTCGGGAAGATCATATACCTTCACTCTGAAAACTCGGCCTCTATCGGTAAAGAACAAGAGATAATGATGCGTTGCGGCTCTGAAAACCTGTTCTACATAATCATCCTCATATGTTCCCGCACCACTGGCTCCGCGACCACCTTTATGTTGTCTGCGATAATTGCTAACTGCGGTTCTCTTGATGAATCCTTTATGCGAAATCGTTACGATCATTTCTTCATTTGCAATCATGTCCTCCAATGTGAAATCACGAGCATCATGAACAATTTCAGTTCTTCTTTCATCACCATATTTTGCTCTTAACCCTGCCAATTCATCGCTGATGATTTGCATCTGAAGCTCTTTGCTTGCCAAGATTGCACGAAGTTTTTCGATTAATTGAATGATCTCACGATACTCTTGCTGAATCTTTTCACGCTCCAAACCGGTCAATCGTTGGAGTCGCATTTCCAATATGGCTTTGGCTTGAATTTCTGACAAACCAAAACGTTGTTGGAGATTTGCATTTGCAGTCGGAGTGTCTTTTGATTCTTTGATGGTTTTAATCACTGCATCAATATTATCCAATGCAATGATGAACCCTTCCAAAATGTGAGCACGTTTTTCCGCAGCATCCAATTCGAATTTTGTTCTACGAACAATCACTTCATTACGATGTTTGATGAATTCTTCCATCATCTGCTTGAGATTCAAAACGCGAGGCCTACCCTCTACAAGCGCAAGCATGATCACACCGAATGTGGTTTGAAGCTGAGTGTGTTTATACAAATTGTTGAGTACAACCATTGGGGTGGCATCACGCTTGAGCTCAATCACGACTCTTAAACCATCACGGTCCGATTCATCACGAACGTCTGAGATGTCTTCAAGAACTTTTGCGCGAACCAAATCTGCAATTTTCTCGATGAGAGATGCTTTGCTGACTTGATATGGAAGCTCGGTGATCACAATTGTCTCTTTGGTCTTTGTGGCTTCGACACTTGCCTTGGCTCGAACCACAACGCGACCTCTGCCGGTCAGAAAGGCATCCTTGACGCCTTCATAACCATAGATGATGCCTCCGGTAGGAAAATCGGGAGCTTTAACATGTTCCATCAATTCCGGTATCGTGATATCCGAATTCTTGATGAGTGCCTGTAAGCCATCAACTATTTCTTTAAGGTTATGCGGAGGAATATTTGTGGCCATACCAACTGCAATACCACCGGCTCCATTGACAAGAAGTGTTGGGAGCGATGTTGGCAAAACACTCGGCTCCTCCAAGGAGTCATCAAAATTCGGTTTGAAATCAACGGTGTCCTTATCGATGTCACGTAACGTTTCCATCGCAAGCGAAGCGAGCTTAGTTTCAGTATAACGCATCGCAGCAGGAGGATCACCGTCTATCGAACCAAAATTTCCCTGTCCATCAACGAGAGGATAGCGCATTGACCATTCTTGAGCCAAACGAACCATCGCATCATAAACCGAGGAGTCGCCATGGGGGTGGAATTTTCCCAATACTTCCCCTACAAGTCGCGCGGATTTTTTGTATGGTCTGTTTGGTACCAGGCCTAACTCATACATTGCATAAAGAATTCTGCGATGTACCGGTTTGAGTCCATCACGCACATCCGGAAGTGCGCGAGATACGATGACGGACATTGAATAATCGAGATATGAGTCGCGCATTTCATCTTCCAGTGTAACTGGAAGTATGCGCTCGCTGAGAAGCGATGACATAGGTATGTTTCAGAAACTGAATGAAGACTATTTTATGGTGCAAAAATACACAATTCAGGCATGTTTTGGGACTTAAAAATCATCATAAAGAATCGGTATTTATCCACAAATGACCATAAAAAAAGCCGTCCTCAATGAGGACGGCTTGCGGAAAGGGCGGGATTCGAACCCGCGGTACCGTTGCCGGTACACACGCTTTCCAGGCGTGCCAATTAAACCACTCTTGCACCTTTCCAATGCATCGAGTAATAAATCGAATGTCAAAGGTAAGGAATTCCCCTCATATTTCGATGTGGGTTCCCGTCACTTATGCGATTGCTTGTGAACAACTTCTCAATGGCCAAGCCAATTCATTGCTTGCAATTCACTATTTTGTAGTGAATTACAACTTCATCTGTATCACTCAATTGGATAATCAGCATGATCGATTCCATTGTCTCTCACCTGGGCGACAGAGCCTCGTTTTTACTCGATCATACATCAACAACAATCCCAAAGAGCCAATTACATCTTCCCTCTCCAATGAGTGTCGATGATGTCTTCGGTATTTCGGATAGAAATAATCGAGTACTGGGAAATTTACAAAGGATGACTGATGCAGGACGTTTGAGTGGAACGGGGTATACATCGATTCTTCCTGTCGATCAAGGGATAGAGCATTCCGCGGGTGCAAGTTTTGCAAAGAATCCTGCATATTTCGATCCTGAGAATATTATCAGGCTAGCTATTGAGGGTGGATGCAATGCGGTTGCATCAACATTCGGTGTATTGTCGATGACAAGCAGAAAATATGCTCATAAAATCCCTTATGTAGTAAAAATCAATCACAATGAACTCCTGACATATCCGAACAAAGCCGATCAAATCATGTATGGCACGATCCAACAAGCGGCAGACATGGGTGCAGCAGCGATTGGAGCAACCATATATTTTGGTTCGCAAGAAAGTTCACGTCAAATCATTGAAGTTTCGGAAGCATTCGCGATGGCACATGAACTTGGCATGGCCACTATTCTATGGTGCTATATTCGTAATTCAGCGTTCAAAACAAGTGAAAAGGATTATCATGTTGCAGCTGATTTAACCGGTCAGGCAAATCATTTGGGCGTAACCATCAATGCAGATATCATCAAACAGAAATTGCCGGAAAATAATGGTGGGTATTCGGCATTAAACATGGGCGGATCATCGTATGGAAAGCTCGACAATCGTATGTACACCGAATTATCCAGCGATCATCCTATCGATCTCTGCCGTTATCAAGTAGCAAATTGCTATATGGGTAGAATTGGACTAATTAATTCCGGTGGTGTATCCGGTGACAATGATATGGCCGAGGCAATCACAACGGCAGTCATCAATAAACGTGCTGGCGGCATGGGATTGATTTCCGGAAGAAAAGCTTTTCAAAGACCCATGAAAGAAGGAATTGCTTTACTGAATGCAATACAAGATGTTTATCTCTGCAAAGAGATAACAGTGGCTTGATCCAATGAAGGAACTCTCACGATTATTTCCCTATTTGAAAAAGCATAGGCTCCGCTTATTGCTTGGCTTCGCATTTGTGACCATTTCGAATATCTGCTCTACTTCCGTTCCAAAATTTGTTGGGTCCATAGTAGATGGAATGCAAGAAGCGAATATTGATCAATCTGCAGTCAATACTTCAATTTTCATCATCCTGCTTTTGACAGTTGGTTCTGGGTTTTTCATGTTTTTGACAAGAAAAACAATCATAGTTGCTTCCCGACTCATTGAATATGAACTCAGAAATGATTTATTGTCAGCTCTGGAACGCCAGTCTTTATCATTCTACCATAACCATTCCACCGGATCACTAATGGCATTGACAACCAATGACATTGCGGCGATGCGGGAGTTTTTGGGTCCGGCCTTGATGTATTCAGCAAATACGCTCACTACGTTTTCCTTTGCACTTGCATTTATGGGCGCTTTAAATCCATCAATAACTATGATGGCTCTCCTGCCTCTTCCATTAATGGCCTTTCTTACTTATTTCATTGGGAAAAAAGTTCATATTGGATTCAGAGATGTTCAGGAGCAATTCTCAACATTGACTGCACAAGCTCAAGAAACATTCAGCGGCGTTCGTGTTATCAGAGCATATCGTCGAGAAGCACATGAAACAAAGGAATTCGAAGCACAAAGTTCCTTATATCAACAAAGAAATATCCGGCTTGCCTTTTTACAATCACTCACCATGCCTTCGATGATGGCTCTTGTGGGATTTTCCAATTTATTGGTATTGGGTTATGGCGGAATGCTTGTCATTCAGAATAAAGCTAGCATTGGTGATTTATCTCAATTTTTCATTTATCTGAATCAATTGATTTGGCCGGTTGCAGCGATTGGTTGGGTAACTAATCTCATTCAGCGAGCAGCTGCATCAGCAAAAAGAGTGGGTGATATCATGGATCTGGCTTCTGACATCATGGATTCAGCCGAAGTCCAAACGCAATCATCAAATGATTCAGGAATTGTATATGCACATGTTGGCATGATATATCCGGGAAGAACCAACCCAGCTCTGGAGGACATCAACTTCAGCATACCCAAAGGTTCATCCTTAGGCATTGTCGGCGCTACCGGTAGCGGTAAGTCCACTATTGCAGCATTATTACCCAGATTATTCGATCCAACAGAAGGCGAGATACTATTCGACGGAGTATCAATACAACATATTCCCATTTCACAATTGCGCTCAGCCATCGGATTGGTTCAACAAGAAGCATTTTTGTTTTCAATGTCACTTGCCGATAACATCAGATTTGGCAAACCAGATGCCACGATCGAAGAAGTGATCAAAGCAGCTGAATTGGCCGGGCTTGCTGATGATATCGCATCTTTTCCGAAGGGGTATGACACAATCGTTGGTGAACGAGGCATTACTTTGTCGGGCGGTCAAAAACAGAGAACTGCAATTGCAAGAGCAATCATCAGAAATCCAAACATGTTGATTTTTGATGATGCATTTTCAGCTGTTGATACAGCCACGGAAGAACATATATTACGTGGTCTGAAACTCATCATGGAAGATCGCACCACAATGATCATTGCTCATAGAGTTTCAACGGTGGCATTATGCGATGCAATCATTGTATTGGATCATGGAAGAATCATTGAGCAAGGTACCCATGAAGTATTGCTTTCTGAAAAGGGCATGTATTTCACGATGTATCAAAGACAGCAATTGGAAGAAGAATTCAAACATTATTCGACAGAGATTTCGGAGATTGAACAATGAAACTCTCGATCGTCATCCCAATGTATAATGAAGAAGGCATAGTTCATGCCCTATTTCAACGCCTGGAACATACAAAAGCATTATTCAATAGAAAATTTGGCATGATGCCAACTGATATTGAAATCATTTTCGTGAATGATGGTTCTTCTGATGGAACATTCGAAGTTTTGAAAAAATTATGCATCGAAGAAGCCAATTATCAATTACTGAATCTCTCGCGTAATCATGGACATCAAATCGCAATAACAGCAGGCATAGACCTTGCAAAAGGCGATGCGGTGGCAGTCATAGATGGCGATTTGCAGGATCCACCGGAAACAATCGTTGATTTGTACGGCAAAATGCAAGAAGGATTCGATGTGGTATATGCAGTGCGAAAAAAACGTGAAGGCGAAACGCCTTTCAAGTTATTTACTGCAAAATTATTTTATCGTTTGCTGAAAAAATTGACAAATGTTGAAATACCCGTTGATACGGGAGATTTTCGCATAATGAGCAGAAGGGTGGTTGCTGTATTGACAGCCATGAATGAAAGGCATCGTTTCATTCGAGGGATGATAAGCTGGATTGGATTCAATCAAACCGGACTTGAATATGAAAGGCATGAAAGACATTCGGGTGAAACAAAATATACATTGTCCAAAATGATCAAATTTGCATTTGATGGCATTACATCATTTTCGTCAATTCCTTTGAAAATGGCTTCCTATCTTGGTATTATCACAGCACTATTTGGGTTTATATATAGCTTATATGTGATCATCCTGAAATTATTCATACCCAAATCTCATATAGAACTTGGCTGGGCATCAATCATAATCTTCATTTTGTTACTTGGTGGAATACAACTTCTAGCACTTGGAATGATTGGTGAATATCTTGGCCGGATACATGATGAAACCAAATTCAGACCACTCTATATTGTTGAACAGATTTATAAGAAAGATGAGTGAATTTGATAAATATGCCAAGGATTATGCGGACATGCATGCAACAAATGTTCGCGCATCCGGCTATACTCCCGCCTTTTTCGATGAATACAAGGTTAAAGAAATTGCTCGGTTGCTTTCTTCAAGAGGTAAGCAAAACAAAGCTCTGCATATTTTGAATTTTGGATGCGGCATTGGGAAAAGCGAACAATATCTTCATACTTATTTTCCTTATTCGACAATAGTTGGCGCAGATGTTTCGGCTGATTCGCTGAATATGGCGCGGGAACACAATAAAGGCATCGACTGCATTCGTTGGGAACTCCTTTCCGAAACCGAGCCAATCGGATTTGGAGATACATTTGATGTGGTTTTCATTGCGAATGTGTTTCATCATATTCTTCATTCCGAACATGAGCGCATTCTCAAAGATTTGCGAGCTCATCTTCGTCCCGGTGGAAGTCTATTCATGTTTGAACATAATCCGTGGAATCCATTGACAGTGAAAACCATAAAAGACTGTCCTTTTGATGTGGATGCCGTGCTTTTATCGCCCTCATATTCAACATCCATCTACAAAAAGGCAGGATTTTCAGGAACACGATTGCGTTTTACATTGTTCTTTCCATCATTCGCACGTTTTCTTAGACCTCTCGAGCCGCTTCTTTCTTGGCTGCCTTTGGGAGCTCAATATTATTGCGAAGCAAAATCCTAAGACTATGGCGATTTTTGATAAACTGCCTTAAAATCTCTACTTTTGAACAATATTATCACAACAATAACAGCATTGTAAGGATATTCATCCATGTCATCTTTGCTTCACTTTCTTCGTTCAACCGTCTTCACAAAAATCGTGATGGCCACTTCCGGCCTTCTTATCATAGGCTTCCTTGTCGGACATCTTCTTGGCAATCTGCTGATGTTTGCAGGCCCGGAGAAAATCAATGGATATGCTCTCGGTCTGAAAAATTTGGGTCCGCTCCTTTGGGTGGTGAGGATTGCAATGATCACGGCATTTGGATTGCATGTTTGGTCTTCGATAGAATTGGCCTTGAGAAATAGAGCTGCCAGACCAATTGCATATGATACCAAAAAGTCATTGAAGTCAACATTGGCATCAAGAACAATGCTTGTTTCTGGTATGGCAATTCTCTTCTTTGTGATCTATCACCTGCTTCATTATACATTTGGCATCATACAACCCAACACTTATTATGCCGGCGGCTATAGAATGGAGTCAACCGGGGAGATTGTCCATCATGTATACAATATGGTAGTGGCAGGATTTCAGAATCCTTTCATTGCACTCTCCTATATGATAGCGTTGGCTTTCATGTCATCACATGTCAGCCATGCAATGTCCAGTGCTTTTCAAACATTGGGTATTACAAATCCTAATATCAGCAAGTTCACATCGAAATTAGGCCCAGCACTTGCAGCAATTTTTCTCATAGGTTATTTATCGATTCCCATCGGCGTCATGATTGGCGTCATTAAAAAAGCGCCACCGCAAGAGCATGTGCTGGAATGATGCATCAATGCCCTGAAGGACAAAACTGTACTTGCGATTGATTTTGAACTGCATTCAACTAGACATATACTACAACTGTGATATACCATGAAACTTGAATCAAATATTCCTTCTGGACCCATTGAACAGAAGTGGGACAAACATCGCGCCGAAGTGAAATTGGTCAATCCGGCTAATAAGAGAAAATATCGCATCCTTGTCGTGGGATCCGGTCTTGCAGGTGCCTCTGCTGCCGCAACTTTGGCAGAACTCGGCTATAATGTGGACTGTTTCACATTCCATGATTCACCCCGTCGCGCACACTCGATTGCCGCTCAAGGCGGAATAAATGCAGCAAAAAATTATCAGAATGACGGAGACAGCATCTTCCGTCTTTTTTATGACACCGTCAAGGGTGGTGATTTTCGCGCTCGTGAAGCAAATGTATATCGTTTGGCACAAGTCAGCGTGAATATCATTGATCAATGTGTTGCTCAAGGAGTTCCTTTCGCTCGCGAATATGGCGGAAATCTTACCAATAGGTCTTTTGGCGGGGCCCAGGTATCAAGAACATTTTATGCAAAAGGCCAAACAGGTCAACAATTATTGCTTGGTGCATATTCAGCTTTGTCTCGCCAAATTAGTGCAGGCACAGTAATCATGCATACAAGAAAAGAAATGATGGAACTTGTCTTGGTTGATGGTCATGCAAGAGGAATCGTCACGAGAGATTTGGTATCAGGCAACGTTGAATCATGGGCAGGAGATGCCGTGATTTTGGCAACTGGTGGATATTCCAATGTGTTCTATCTCTCAACAAATGCGATGGCATGTAATGTGACATCAATTTGGAGAGCCCATAAGAAAGGTGCGGGGCTTGCAAATCCTTGTTTTACCCAAATTCATCCCACATCAATTCCACAGCATGGTGAATATCAATCCAAACTTACATTGATGAGCGAATCACTCAGGAATGATGGACGTGTGTGGGTGCCAATGAAAGCAAATGAAAATCGTGCTCCACATGATATTCCTGAATCGGAACGCGATTATTATCTTGAGAGAAAGTATCCTTCATTCGGAAATCTTTCTCCACGCGATATTGCCTCCAGAGCCGCAAAAGAAGTATGTGATGAAGGTCGAGGCGTAGGACCAGGTGGACGTGGAGTCTATCTTGATTTTTCCGCTGCCATCAATAGGCTTGGAGAAAAAACAATAGCAGAGCGTTATGGCAATCTATTTGAAATGTATGAAAGAATAACCGGCGAGAATCCTTATAAAATACCAATGAGAATTTATCCTGCACCACATTATACCATGGGCGGACTATGGGTGGATTATAATCTCATGAGCACAATTCCGGGGCTACATGTTCTTGGAGAAGCAAATTTTTCCGATCATGGTGCAAATCGCTTGGGAGCCAGTGCATTGATGCAAGGTCTGGCCGATGGTTACTTTGTGATTCCTTATACTATCGGACATTATCTCGCTGGAGTGAAACCAGGTAGCATCACCAATGATCATCCTGAATTTAAACAAGCTGTAGAGGATGTTAAAGGAAGAATCTCCACATTTTTGTCCATCAATGGAAAAAGAACCACTTCATCATTTCATAGAGAACTTGGAATGCTTATGTGGAACAATTGCGGAATGGCCAGAAGCGAAAGCAGTTTAAAGGAAGCACTTCAGCGTATTCCTGAAATTCGCGAGGAATTCTGGAATAATGTCAATGTGGTTGGATCCGCAACAGAATTGAACACTGCACTCGAACATGCAGGACGCGTTGCCGATTTCCTTGAATTTGCAGAACTCATGTGCATTGATGCTCTGCAAAGAGATGAATCATGCGGTGGACATTTCAGAACAGAGCATCAAACTGAAGATGGAGAAGCAAAAAGAAATGATGAAGATTTCTGTCATTCTTCAGTATGGGAATATTCCGGCTACACTTCAAAACCAACATTGCATAAAGAACAACTTACTTTCGAAAATGTCAAGCTTGCGACAAGGAGCTATAAATAATGAAACTATCACTCAAAGTTTGGCGACAAAAAAATAAAGAAGCAGAAGGCCAATTCAAAGACTATGCTTTATCAGATATCAGCCCTGATATGTCATTTTTGGAAATGCTGGATGTTCTCAATGAGCAATTGCTGGCAAAGGGCGAAGATCCTGTGGCATTCGATCATGACTGTCGTGAAGGGATATGTGGCTCTTGTTCAATGATGATCAATGGCAAGCCTCATGGACCAGAAAGCATGACAACCACTTGTCAGTTGCACATGAGGAAATTCAAGGATGGAGATAATGTCGTTATCGAGCCTTGGAGAGCAAGTCCATTCCCCGTCATTCGCGATCTTGTTGTTGACCGTAGTGCATTTGATCGTATTATTCAGGCGGGTGGATTTATATCCGTGAATACGGGCAATGCGCAAGACGGCAATACCTTACCCATTCCCAAACCGGATGCTGATTCGGCTATGGATGCAGCGGCATGTATTGGATGTGGTGCATGCGTTGCAGCATGTAAAAATGCATCTGCCATGCTCTTTACCGCGGCAAAGGTTTCTCACCTTGGATATTTACCGCAAGGTCAACCCGAAAGACAAAGAAGGGTCTTGAAGATGGTTGAGCAAATGGATGGCGAAGGCTTCGGCAATTGCACAAATACAAATGATTGCGAAGCAGCTTGCCCTAAAGGAATCAGTGTGAAGAATATCACAAGACTCAATAAAGACTTTTTGAAAGCAACGATATTCGGGTGATTCAATATCAAAAGAATAAGGGAGATGTTTACTCCATCTCCCTTCTTTTATGGGCCTAATAATCCTTTCTTTAAATCTTTATCCGCCGGTTCATCTCCCAGCCAGATTCCAAATAGTCCTTTTTTGAAATCCAAACCCGATATCGTACCCGCTTTCGTACCATTACGAAGTACAGTCACACCTTTACCCGGTTCATAAATCATCGAAAAGACATCGCCTTTTTTGATTTTCTCTTTGAAAAAACCTTTGAATTGATCTATTCTTGAACGAAGCGATGCGATATTACCCTTGGCCGACTTTTCAAAACCTTCTTCCACGGCATCAGACATTTTATCACTCGTGATAAGAGAGCTGACTATCGTCAATTCCATGGCAATGGATTCATCAGCATTGATCAGTGTATTGGCATCACGAGTCTTCCTTGTTACAAACAAAGCACCCAAATACATATCCATCCAAAATTTTTCACGTATTCCCACTCCATTCAAGGTTAGGGATTTTCCTGAAAATGTTTTGGTTGATGGTATTGCTATACCACTAACAGTTATGTCTGCATAAGCAGACATTGCAAATACTACCGAAAACACAAATAATATAAATCGCATATCAACCTCCGGTATGAATGTATTAAAGCAAATCTTTTTTATGTCTTGCTATTGAAACGAAGAAACCAGTCACCATCAATATAACACCAAGCCAAACAAGATTGATAAGTGGTTTGATTGACACTTCGACGGTGAATACTTCTTTTTTGGGAGGGGCTGGTTTTGATATGTCTTCAAATGCAATTTCGATTTGAGAATTGGCAAGATCCCCTTTCTTTGCAAGTAGCTTTGCAAAAGACAAACGCTGCGTTGAACCCGGTAGAGTAACCGGTTCAGGAGTAATCTCGGTTGTTTGCATATTCATGCCTGCTCGCAGTGAAATTTCAATCGAATCATTATTCCTGTATAAACGGACGATGGCCGATGGATAAATCTTACCGGAACTATCAGGTCCGCTACGCATACCTGACATATCAAATGCCAAAAAGCGAATGGCTCGTGATGAATCTGTTGGAAATACCTCTTTTTGATCTTTGCTCAATGTTAAACTTGCTATGCCACCGGTCTCTCCGGTAGCTTTTGGCGAGACATACACATCTCTGCTCCATGACCAATCAATGCCCGGCTCCAAAAACGCTGATTGTCTTTTATTGAAATCACTCCAAAATAACATGGGAGCTACTGTTGAGACATTGCCGTCTTTCTCAACATCAATGTGAAAACGATATTTTTCCCTGTCAGTTAATTCTTTTTCAATTCGTTCTTTGCCTTTGTATGTCAAGGTATAACCAAGGACTTTAGTTGGTACTCCTTGAATGAGTTGAGCATGTTGCATGACAGAATATTTGGAAGTCCATACAACACCAATCATCAACAATGCAATACCAGCATGGGAGAAGTATGCTCCCGCAGAACTAAAACGAGCTCTAAACACTTTGAAAGCAAGTTCCAGATTGATTATTAGAGCAAACCAAGCTGCAAATGTGAGCAAAATATAGAGAGGATCTGTCACGCCCATGAAGAATGAGGTAATTGTCCCTGCAAGAGTTAATGCAATTGGCAGAAGCAATGAAGAATAATTCGTAAATATCTTTTTACCATTCCATCTGGCAATGAGTGAAATGGCATTGAAACCCATGATGGCAATAACCAATGGTACATGTGTGGAATTGTAAAATGCAGGATCAATTGCAACTTTAGGTTGTTTTATCAATTCAGCGAATAATGGCCAACTTGTGCCAATGAATACAATGATTGCCGAGCCGAGGAGTAATGCAGATCCCATGGAAAGCAAAAACTCTCTGCTTTGCATTGAGAAATTCGCTGAAGAAAAGAGCAGATCATCCTTTCTCTTATACATAATAAAGAGGGCCAACAGCAAAAATGTGGACATGAATGCAATTAGCATGATATAGGCAAACATCCCGGGGTCAACAAAAGAGTGCACGGAAGTGTCACCCAATACTCCGCTTCTTGTGAGAAATGTGGAATACAATACAAGTATGAATGCTAGTGATGACAATACAATATTTGTCTTGACTAAACCGCCCGTTTTCTTCTGTATCAGCATTGTATGCACCAATGCGGCTGAAACAAGCCAAGGAATCAATGATGAATTTTCAACAGGATCCCATGCCCAGAATCCACCCCATCCCAATGTTTCATAAGCCCAGAAGCCACCAAGCATAATCCCAAAACCAAGAATTGCTGTTGCATATAAAGTCCAAGGCAAAGCATGCTTCACCCATGCTTGATAATCCCTCTTCAAGAGGCCTGCCATAGCCAAAGCAAATGGAGCACTCATGGCTGCAAATCCGGTAAATAATATTGGAGGATGAATGGTGATCCATACATTATGAAGCAAAGGATTGAGTCCTTTGCCATTTTGAGGGGTAAATCCATCAGCAACACCTTCTTTAGCAAATGTTTCCCATACAAATGCAAATGGGTTTTTGATGACGAGCAGCAATAACAAAAATGACATGATCAATGAATAAAAGACCATGATCTCCGGTTCATTTCCCTTACGCTTTCCAAATGCAGACAATGCTACACCCAATAAAGCAACCCACATTGTCCATAACATGAAGCTCCCCTCTTGGCCTGCATAACCAGCAGCAAAAAGAAACCATGCCTGCAATTCTTTTGAAGAATAATTCCAGATATAGTGATATTCGAAACGATGATTGAATACCAGCCAAAGTATTCCAAGAAAGGCAATGATGATTCCGATTGCGGTAAAGCGAAAGAGTAATCTTCCAAATTGTACTGCCTGTGCATTCCCTCGCAACCCAAAGGCATAGAAACCGGTGGCAGTGAGAGCGCTTGCAAACAATATATGTATCAATATTTGGCCGAGCATATATCTTAAGGTTTTGGTTTTGACAAGGGTGACTCAAGCAATGGTGGTTTCGCTTGGGACTTTTGTTTCTTTTGAACTTCAATAGTTTTCACATATAATGAAGGTGAGCTTGCCGAAACGGGAACACCACCTGATTCAGCACCACATACTCCATTGAAAATCCCGATATCATGTGAGGCAGCAACAATATTATTGAATGTTGTCAGAGGAGTTCCTATCAAATCAACCCCTCTAACCAACTCATCGGGTCTGCCATCGGTATATATCTTGTACACCACCAACGGCTGCACATTAAATGCATTTGGTATCGTACGTGCTGTGAATGTAAAACCACCTGATATCTCAACAAAGTAGAGACCATATTCTTTATTCTGAGCTTTACATTCATTTCTAAGCAATGTTCGCAAAGAATCAAATGCAACTGACTGCGATGCCAAAACAAGGAGATTGGATTGTCTGGCTACAGGCCTAAGACCTGCTTGCCTTCGCCCATGCCCATTAGATACAGGAAATGATTCAATCGGAGAGCGGCTCATAAGAAAATTCTTGAATATTCCTTTTTCAACGGCAATAACTTTTTCAGCTTTTACGCCTTCATCATCATATGCATAGTAACCGACGATATCCTGACCATTCAAGGTCTTCAAACCGGGATCAAAGACCACATCGATAAAATCGGGTAGAATTTTTTTATTCAAGAATGATTTGAAAGTCTGGGAAGAATTGGGGTCTTTTTGTCGATGCCCTTCTACTCTGTGACCGAATATCTCATGAAAAAAGACACCTGATGCAGCGCCTGAAAGGATTGCCGGCCCTGAATAGGTTTCAGCCAGCGGTGCAACACGTAATTGCCCCAATGTTTGAATCATGCGCCGAATATCCTGCGCGATGATTTCTTCAGAAGGAAGATTCTCTGGTTGAAATGCAAAATAACTTGAAAACAAAGGAAGGGTCATCCCATCATCTGCTTTTGTTGAAGCCGATGCAAACATTCTTACATTGGGCTCACTTTGTAGAATCACAGTTCCTTCAGAACTTACGAAGTACTTTGTGATGATATCAGCTTGAAAATACACTTCACCGGTATAAATCTCTGGATCCACTGCAAACAATGCAGACAATTGCTTTATTTTTTTCAGCCATTGCAAAGAGTCTATAATAAATGACTGATCAGGAGCGATGGATTCAATTGGTTGTTGCCTGGAAAAGTCAGCCGAACTATCTTCTTCTTTAACCTTGACTGCGCGATTGGTCAATACTTTCCCATATCGTTCAACTGCTTTCTTATAAAGTTTATCCGTCGCATTCCACATTACAGAACGCAATGCCTTTTCATCATTGGTCATAGGTAGCTCAATTCCTCGACCTCCCCCTCCAAATTCAAAGCGACTTCCTCTAATCGTGTGCGTATTATCCAATTCGTGATTGCCAACTCGAATGTCTATATCCAAAATTCGAGACAACGTTTGTTCACTACTCTTTACATTACCAAAAGCTGCATTCATGCGAATGGTTTTTGTTTCAGTAACGGCATAAGACAAAAAGTAAGGAGGTGTTGATTGATTTGCAAGACCATCCATAGTCCTTTTCATTTCATTCTTCATCGCATTGAGCAATGGATATTCAAGGGCATCGATTGAAACCGATGTGAACATCAGCATGATTAGAATTGCAAATACTTTGATCATGAAATTTCCTTATTAAAAATCATTTGCGATAGAAGAAACTATCAATGCAACATCGATAGGAATTTTCAACTTCCCTTCTTCAAATGTCAATCGCGATTCCGGAGCACCGGCTGCCAGAAGTCTCGAACGAATTTCTTGAATTCTTTTTTCTATCAATGATAAAGGTGCCAAAGTTTCTGCTTGAGCAGATCCTTTTTTACCTTTTGTTTTCTTTGGTGTTTTTTCTTTTTTGCCTTTTGATGACTCCTTGGTGGCAATACCGGCAGAGACTACTATCTTCACTTTAAGATGAAGCAATTTTCTCATCATTTCAGGTAGCATTGTGAACAATACGGTTTGACTTGCATTTGATTGACCAGCCTGAAATACAGGGAATTGTTTGATGGTATCACCCTTTGCCAACACTTTCACCTGAAAGTCTTGATTGATCTCTTGATATGTTTTTCCATCCGGTACTCGAAAATCCTGTTGCGACATAAATATGTCATTTCGTTCAAATGACATAAAATATGTTTTGCCGGGTTTTAATGTCATTGTAAACTCACCCGCTGCCGTAGTCTTGGATTTCCCTACAATTTCATCTCCGTCTTTGGCATATACTTGTACACCTTGAAGCACATTTCTCTTTGAGTCAACTACTTTACCCTTGATCAGAAATGTTACGCCTTGTGCAAGAACAGTACTTTGAACTGCAAACAATGCACATATCACACCCATTATTGAATATCTTCCCAACATAAATCAAACTCCAAAAAAATAATGTTAACGAATACATTCCATTAATTCTGATTCTACAGCTTTTCCCTTGTCTTTTGCATACCATGCATGCAATTCTTTGTATATATCTTCCTTTGCCATATTTTTACTTTTCAAATTTTGAAAAAGATCATTAGCTGGTTTTGGTCTTGGACCCCATACCCATGATTCTTCTCCTTGATAGGTGGTTCCAATAAGTTTTGGTATACTCATTGAACCATTGGTCTGATACTTTTCCAGAAGTTCAGGATATACATCTCTAGAGATGATACGCAAAATGATTTTTCCTTGCGATTGGCGAGCAATTTCGGTAATGACAGGGAGAGATTGCGAAGAATCACCGCACCATCCATCAGTGATGACAATCCAAACTTGAGGATTTATGATGCAATAGATAATATCTAAAGCATCTTCTGAGATGGTATAAGTCTTTTCTACTCTTTTGCTTCTTGCCCAATTCAAAGTATAATACCCAAGCATCTCTTTTTGTTGCTCATTGAGAGTTTCCGGATCCGCATGGACAGCATCATAAAATCGTTGAATATACACTTCAATGGACTCGGATCTGTCCAAATATTCAAATGCTAAACTTTTCATGAAATATCATCTCGAACAATTACATCTCTAACATCCACACAAAGAACATAGTTCTAGGAGCATGAAAATCATTTGTCATTCACTATGGTTCAAACTGGGGATTCAGAATTGCTTTTTTTGGGGAAGAGCAATGAAATAACTACAGAGGCAAGCAAGATCACCAAGACAAAAAATAGGGCTAATTCAATTGGGATTTTGTAAATACCACTGATGATCATTTTTACACCGATAAAGCTCAAGATAACCGCAAGACCATAATTGAGATAATGGAATAACCCTACAACTCCCGCCAAGGCAAAGTATAATGAACGTAATCCCAGAATTGCAAAAATGTTGGATGTGTAGACAATAAAGGGATCCGGAGAGACTGCCAAAACCGCTGGAATGGAATCAAGTGCAAAAACCAAGTCGGTTGTTTCAACCAAGGCAAGAACCATAAACAAAGGTGTAACAAATGTATACCCCATTTTGCGTACAATGAATTTGTCTTCGTGATAGTTTTTTGAAACACCAAAAAAACGACGCACCAATTTCAATGTCCAACTTGATTCAGGATTGAACTCAACATCATCTTTTGAGAAAATCAGTTTGAATCCCGTGAAAACAAGAAATGCTCCCAGGATATAAATGATGGAATGAAACTCCGCAAGAATGGCAACACCGCCAATGATGAATAATGCCCGCATAATCAATGCACCCAATACACCCCAAAACAACACCTTGTGTTGATATTTTTCAGGTACTTTGAAATAACTGAATATCGCAAGGAAAACAAAGAGATTGTCTACGCTGAGTGACTTTTCTATGACATAAGCAGTCACAAACTCAGTGGCTTGTACATTGGATTTGTAAAACCAGATACCCACACCAAACAAACAGGCAAGCCCTATCCAAAATGCACTCCACCACAAAGCTTCCTTCACCGAAATAACATGTGCTTTTTTGTGAAAAACACCTATGTCAAGCGCAAGCATGATGAGTATGAAAGTGTGGAAGCTAATCCACAAGAGGAGTTCATTAGACATAGAGAAAACGATTATTGATGACGGGTGGAAATATATGGTGAAGCAAAGTTTGAAGGTATCATCCCTTCAATCCTTTCACCCGTCCTTTCAAAATAGAAAGCAAGACATCTGCAAAATAATCAATTTCGCCTTCTGAAATGTAAATGTTTGGCGTAATTCTTATTCCATCAACATTTGCATATTTGATGGGTGTTGTTATGATACGATGTGTGGAAAACAGGTACTCGCCTATTTTACCGTGATCAAATCCCTCGAAACAAAATACCATGAGCCCACACCATTGTTGTGGATCTTCAATGTTAGTCATGAAACTCACACCGGGCTCATTTTTGACTTTGGTAATCCAGCGCATATGCAATGAACGCAATCGTTCTGCCTTATTTGCTAAGCCGACACGGTCATTGAATGCCAAGGCCTCTGATATGGCATTATGTAATGCGGCGGGATGTGTTCCTATCTCTTCGAATTTTTTTATGGAAGCATCTTGATCAGGATTAGCTGCCATGAGTGGCCAAATTGCGGGGATTTTATCCTTGGCCACATAGAGCATTCCATTGCCAACCGGTGCATAAAGCCACTTATGGAGCGAAGTACCGAAATAATCACATTGCAAATCACTCTGTGTAAATGGAAAATGTGCAAATGAATGCGCACCATCAACAATGCATTCTATACCCATTTCTTTGGCCATGAGGCAAATCTCTCTCACAGGAAAAATTTGTCCGGTGCAAAATGACACATGAGAAACATGAATGATCTTTGTGTTCTTAGTGATTGCTTTTTTGAAGGAGTTCACAATATCAGATGGATCCAAAACAGGCACTTTTATGGGTATTTTCTTTAAGATTATGCTATCGCGTCGTACTCTTTGCTCCCATGCGGTAATCATTCTTGGATAATCCAACTCTGTTGTAAGAACTTCATCCCCTTTCTTTAGAGAGATACCCATTTGCAGGTGCTGCAAGCTCTCACTAGCATTGCGAGTTATGGCTATTTCTTCATCACTTACGCCAAACAAGGAGGCAATACCTTGCCTTACACGCTCCAATCCAGGTTCTTGCTGTTGCCAAATATTCCTTGCCGGTGCTTGATTTGCATAATCCAATCCGGTATGCAATGCCTGCATAACCGATCTTGGGCTTGGGCTTACACCCCCATTATTCAGATTAATCATGGTTCTGTCCATAGGAAACTCCGTTCTGATGGATTGCCAGAAGTCATTATTAGACTTGGACTTAGACTCTTCAATCATTGGCACTTCGATAGAGGTAAGTGCTTGAAGTGGAGATGCAAGTAGAATGCTGCTTTTCAGCATCGTTCTTCGATTTATGCTCATAGAACCATCCAAATAGATCTGATTAACATTATGGCTGAAATTATGAATAATTACTGTTTTGAACGCATTGAATTTCACATAGTCAGGGTTTTGTGGTAACACACGAATGATGATTTCGATAATCGGAGAAATCTCTCGTTCATAATTCACGGACAATAAAGGAATAATGCTGTGGATAACCTTGAATTTTCGTAATTTACAGACCATGGAAAGGTCTCTTTCAGGCCCTTATCCATTGGATAGTGATCATGATTGTCATGAACTACCATTCATTGTCGGATGAGAGAAAAATGAAAAGAAGAATATTTCTGCATAGCATAGGAGCTGGGCTTTCCGCTTTGGGATTTTCCAGCCTGGAGACTCGTGCCGGAAATGGCAGTAATGAATTTGTGAACACAACAGAATCAATCCTTGCGAATCCCGCTAAGAATGGAAGTGATTTTATTTCCCTTTTGCCGCCCGCACTCAAGAAAGGTTCAACTATTGGAATAACTGCACCTGCAAGTGGAGTGGACAATGGAGAGATTCAAGAAGGCATTGCATTATTGAAAGCAATTGGATATTCGATTGTTTTGGGTAATACACTTACAAGAAAATACGGATATCTATCTGCTCCAGACACAGAAAGAGCTGCTGAATTCATGGAATTCGTCGAAAGACCCGACATAGACTGCATTCTATGTGCAAGGGGTGGTTATGGCGTAATGAGAATATTACCCATGCTCGATTTTGGCGTCATTCGATCAAATCCTAAAATTATCATTGGATATAGTGACATTACAGCATTATTGGTGGCAATCACCAAGCTAAGCAATGTGATCACATATCATGGTCCGGTTGCTTCATCCACATTCGACTCTTTCACTGTGGATTATTTCAAGAGGGCTTTATGCAAACCGGTATCTCTCGATACTATCCAATCAGGTACAGAAGAATTCAAACCGATCACATTCAGTGATCCAAGGATGATCACATTGACTGATGGCGTTGCAAAAGGGCGTTTGACAGGTGGTAATTTGTCAATGATTGTTGCAACGCTCGGCACACCATATGAAATTGATACCAAGGATTCTTTATTGTTTTTGGAAGATATTGCCGAAGAGCCATATCGCATTGACAGAATGCTCACGCAATTATGGCTTGCAGGAAAATTACAGCAATGTTCTGGGATTATTCTTGGTCAATTCAAGAATTGCGAGGCGAAAAGAATCCCCGGATTCGAGGTTTCATTCTCTCTGCAGGAAGTATTGGAGTCGAGAATCACCTCACTCGGGATACCGGCTGTACATGGGCTTCCCATAGGACATGTAAAAAGCAAAATGACTATTCCATTAGGAGTCATGGCTGAACTAAATGCCGCCGGCAAATCATTTACCATTTTGGAAAGTCCGGTTGCATTTTCATAATCATGTAAGTCCGTTACTTTTTCGGTATTGATTTGTCTTTTTTGATATTCTATCCATGTCTGCAGCATGGCATGGACCTAACATCGTTCATAACATTATTTCATAAGAATGGAGAATCTTTTATGATTCTGTTTTTCCGCTCAATCATGATTTGCGCTCTTATCTGTTCCGGCATGGGCTCTACTTTTGCCCAGAATAGGTTTAATGTGTATACACCGGATGCTGATAAGTTTCCAAAAGTGCGTGCCTTTTATGAGGCGGCTGATCTCAACAATGTTCCGATTCCTGGGCTTTCTTCTACCGATTTTCGCATTGTTGAAAACGGTATTACAATCCCACCAGCGGACATCACTCAAAAATGTTCCACAATCATTGATGGACCGGAGCTTAGCGTAGTTCTTGTTATCGACAAGAGCGCCTCGATGTCTGAACAAGTTGGATCAAGACCGGAAGAGACTCGATTCCGTTTCGTAAAACAAGCATCTAAACTCTTTGTTAGTTTGCTAAATTTTATTGGTAGAACAAAAGTTGCTGTCGTGTCATTTGATGGCCAGGCATATTTGGAGCATGATTGGTCTAATAATAGAAATTCTATCATCAAAGCTATAGATTCAATGATTATTGGATCGGCAACATACTATGATCCTCCGCTACTTCACAAACAATGGGGAGCCATAACTCTCATCAAAGACAGATATGTCAAAGAAAATCTTCCAGCAACAGTTAAGAAGGTCATAATTTTCTTGACAGATGGTGAACCGAACAAACCACCTACCCGCGACACTATAAGGAAGGAACTCCTCGATAATGGCATTGCATTTTATGCAATCACAGCTTTCACCGGTATGAATAAAGATTTGGCTACATGGGCAGACATCACCGGCGGTGATCATTACGAAGCAAATTCAAAAGATGCCTATTCCAAGCTTCAAGAAATCTATTCAGAGATTGCAAAGAAGCTACAAGCAAAAGAGGTGTGTTATGTAGAATGGAACACACAAATGGGTTGCAATGAGGAAAGCAGAACAAGAACTGTTTATATAACACTTCAAAAGAATATCAATATCACCGATACATCAACGTATCAAGCACCGGCTTCCAGTGTATTGGAATTGGCTGTTAATCCTCCAATTGTTTCATTTGGAAATCCGGCGGTCAATAGTTCTATTGACAAAACGGTAAATGTATCAGCAAAAAATGGAAAGCTGGTTTTGACAGCCGATCCACCGGCCCCTGCAGGAACAGCATCTTTCACTGTTACAAGTTTCAATGGAATTGCATGGAATGGCACAACTCCTCAAACAATCGATTCCGGTAAAACCGCAATAGTTGGAGTACGTTTCACACAAGGTTCAACATTGGACTTCAGACAAAGCGGCTTGCGAATCCAAGGTACACCATGCGATCCCCCACTGATTCCACTTGTAGGTGGAGCTGCAGATATCGTATTGCTTGATCCAATTAATTCAGAAATTCGTTCGACCTGTAATGACCTCACAATTTTGTGGGGCGGAGTTGATTCTACTGAGCAAGTTATTATTCAATACAGCTCTGATAATGGGGCGAATTGGAATCTTCTCACAGATAAAGGAACCGGTTTAAAATACATTTGGTCTTCCGATGAGTTGAAAAAACTCAACACAAAAGGTCAATACAAGATTCGCGTCGGTTTACCACCATCCAAAACATTTGTATGGGCAAAAAGTATCGGTGGTACTTTGTCTGATTCAAGTGTAAGTATTGCACTCTCACCAGATGGACAGAATTCATATATAGCAGGTACATTTGAAGGTGTTGCTTCATTCGATGGCAAACCAATGAATAGTGCTTCCGGAAGCAAAGATGGTTTCTTTGCCAGACTGGACATAGGTGGTAATGTTGATTTTGTCAATAGCGTCGGTGGCCCCGGGGTGGATGCAATCACAGGCATTGCAGCAGGTGACAATCAAATTGCATATGCAACCGGACATTTCATTGGTGATGCAACATTCGGATTCGTAAACAAGCGATCAACAAGTTTGACGGCAAGAAACTTTTTCATGACGCGTATCGAGCCAAATGGTGGAACAGTGATTGTCAATGTTCTTGGTGCTACACCAGCAAATCCAACAGCAGATGCATATGGCGAACGCATTGCTTGGGATCCTTTCGAAAAACGCGTATATGTCGAGGGTCAATTCAAAGGTGTATTGACTGCAACAATGCGTGATGGTACAAAAGCAACCATTACGAATAGATCACAACCTTTGGTTTGGAAACCATTTACCGCAGTGTTTGATCCTTCAGGAAATTGGCTGGATATTCAACCTTCTAGAACTCAAGGTAAACCATATACAACTTTGACTGCAACAGATAAAGATGGCTGTATCTATGAAACAGGATCTTTTACCGGTTCGGTTACAAAGAATCCAGGCAATAAAACAATTACATCAGCCGGTCAATCGGATGGGTTCATCACAAAATTCTGCGGAACACCATCAAGTCAATCTTCAAGCTTAGTCCCCTTCCCACTTGCCAAGGCACGTTTGTACAGCATCGACTCCAATATTCGATTCAATGTTGGTGTTACAGCGGTTGGAACTCCAAAGGATAAAGTACTCAGCGCAGGTATATGTAATGATGGGAACTTGGATACATTCATTGACAGCGTCAGCGTTTCTGATCCCCAATTCAGTTTGAAATCAGTATTGAATGGTCGCTTATTCCCTTCAGTAAACTGTGATACCGTTCCAATTGAAGTATTGTTTACTCCAACTGCTCCCGGCGATCATTGTGCGACAGTTACATTTTATGCAACATGTTCTCCAGTAGTAAAAATGACCATTTGCGGAACTGCAGTAGAGCCTTGCGATTATGTACATGTGACAGATACTACATTCAACAATACATTGGTTGGTAGCAAAAAATCCATGCTCATTAGTAAAGCAATTGAGAACAAAAGTAATATCCTTATCAATGGTCAATTATCTTTGGGTGGAGCAAACCCGGGTGATTATGCAATCACTGCATTCCGCATGATAGATCGCAATGGCAATCCTGCTCAAGGTGATGTAAATTCCAAATTGTTTACAATCAAACCGGGCGGACATTTGGAGGTAACAGCTGAATTCTCTCCAACTGCTGTTGGAAAGAGACTTGCTTTCATTGATTTAAATCTTGATACAGTTTGCGTAGAAGCAAAAGTTCAACTTTCAGGTGACGGGGAAGCCCAGCTCACAGCATCGGCGACAGATGCCATTTGGAATTGTGTTCCCGTAGGCGGAAAAGATCGCAAAAATGTTATTATCACCAATGATGGAAATTCCGAACTAACAATAACAGGAATTTCATTATTGAAGAATAATGGCACATTTACGCTTATCAATCCTCCCGCTCCAGGATTTAATCTTACAAAAGGTCAAACAGCAAATGTCACTGTTGAATTTTCTCCAACAACAAATGCCAATGGTTTGTGGGACTCTGTTTTGGTGACAGCTGCTTCGAAAATTGATCCTAATATAAAAGCACCAACCTTTGGTGCAAGGGTTCAAGGCGATGGTTGTATCGGAGAACCTTCATATGCAAAGAACTGCTTCGATGATACACGCATAGGCAATGTATCGGCTGTGAAGTCCAATGCACTTGTCATAAGCAATATAGGACAAGGTCCTCTAAAAGTTCTTTCGATTAAACCTATTGCGCCACTGGAGTTCGAATCAATAACCCCTAGCGGTCCTTTCGACATTCCATTGCAGGGATCACGTGATATTTCTGCTGTATTCATACCTCAGAAAAAAGGAAATCGCTCCGGATTTCTTGAAATCACAACCGATGCTAGCACAAAACCGGATACTGTAGAAATATGCGGCATTGGTTCATTACCTGATACTGTCATCACCTTTGCAACAACCAATGCTTGCGAAACACCGGTAGTATTATTACCATATCCAAATCTGAGCGGCTATCCCGTTCAGACAACAAATTCTGTGGCAGGTGATATTGCTTCATTCAGCATCAGTCCTATCGGTAATTTCACCATACCTGCAAAGACCAATCACAATTATCTTATTGCTTATACACCTTCCGTTCCTGGCGAAGATACAATAACGGCTACATTAGGTGAGCGCAATGTGACTGTCATTGCAAAATCTGTTTCATTGCCAATGACAATCACCTCTTCAATCAATCCCGGACTTGTGACACCAGGTCAGAAAGTGGTCTTCAAAGTGAATGCAGATATCAAAGGAAATGTTGGTACGGCAAATATCAATTCAATGGAAATCAAACTTAATTATGATCCCACTGATTTGCGTTATTCAGGTACCATTCGTTCTTTGAATGGTTGGACCTGGACAGCAAGTCAATCCGTTAATATATTGACCGTTTCCGGAACCGGATCTCCTGGACTAAATGGAAACAAAGATTTGTTTGAAATCGATTATGATGCATTTCTTGGAGATTCATTGGCTTTCTTGGTGGATGTCGAAGCTGTAACAACTCCTGCTCTTGCAAAATGCTTGGAGATCAAATCAACTGATGCATCATTAAAGCTTGCCCCAATTTGTTTTGCAAATGGAAGATTCATTCGTGGATCTGGGCTTGCATACTCATTCGGTATTTCAGGAAAACATCCCACATCAGATATTGCTCAATTGGATTATTCGATTGGTATTTCCGGAAAGACAACCATCGAACTTTACAATTCAATGGGTCAGAAAATATATACCCTATTGGAAGGAATTATTCGCGAAGGAGAATATCAGTTAAGCATTGATGTTCAAACTTTACCGGCCGGTATGTATATGTGTTTGATGAAGTCAGGTCCATATTCAAATCAAGTCCCGCTCATCATTTCAAAATGATGATTCATAAAAAAAGCCCGTCACTTAGTTGACGGGCTTTTTTTTATTTCTGTTCGGGGATTTCTTTATACGACACTCGATGATGCCGCATACCTAAAAGATTCTTCACGAAGGATTCTTTGATTTCATTGATTTCAGCCATAGTAAGCGGACACTCATCAAACTGTCCGTCAAGCATGCGTTCATTAACCAAACCATCCAAAATTGCCTCTATATCTTCTTTACTTTCAGCTTGTTGCAATCGAACAATTGCTTCAGCTGCATCAGCCAACATCAATATTCCTGTTTCTTTCGTATTGGGCTTTGGCCCTATATATCGATAATCTTCTTCATTGACAATAGTTGGACCTTCACCGGATTGAGATCTCTCCAATGCTTTTGCATAAAAATGTTTAACAAGCATCGTACCATGATGCATAGGTATAAAATTAATGATTCGTTGAGGAAGATTGTATTCATTTGCCAATTCTATTCCATCAATCACATGTTCCTTTATGATTGAAGCACTTTTCTTAGGTGATAAATGATCATGTTTATTGTCGAGATTGATTTGATTTTCAACAAAATATTCAGACTTTGGAATCTTGCCTATATCATGATACAAAGCACCTACTTTTGCTAACAATGCATTTGCATGTATGGAGAGAGCAGCACTCTCTGCCAAGCGTGCTATTGTCATAGTATGCTGAAATGTCCCCGGTGCTTTTTCATTCATTTCAATCAATAAAGGATGTTCGAGTGAATCATATTCATCGAGTTTTAAGT
Organism: Ignavibacteria bacterium; assembly: GCA_016873735.1. Lineage (GTDB taxonomy): Bacteria > Bacteroidota > Ignavibacteria > Kapaibacteriales > UBA961 > UBA961. Next base: position 35,273 of record VGWD01000008.1, read on the forward strand.
CCGTAGTAACCGGAAATACACGTTCTAGAACATATAAAACAGCAAATGTGAAGATTGGTGAGAATATGGCATTGATTCCTGCAACAATCAACTGAGGTAACATTTCATTCCAGCCAAGAGAGCGTTCGGCTCCGATAGAAAGTATACTTAGTGAAATCCCTAAAAACACATAAGTGATGGAAGCAAATATTTGCGTTCTGGATTGGATGTCACGAACACTATATGCCGCCACCATTCCACCAATCATTATGGCCAAGCCAACAGAATAATCACTGCCACGGACTCCTGCAATGAGCAATGCCATGACAACAGTGCTATAGAAAGCAGTTCTTGAGTCGTAGAGAATCGCAATCAACATAGACAATGCCGGAACAATGACACCATATTCCATTGGATATATGCTATTGACATATACAGTCAACCAAGCCAAGACCGGGGCAACCAAGATGATTCCAAATAAGCCAAACAATTGCTGTTGATTTGCATATATGGCCGGTCTGATGAAATATACATATAAGACCATCATGGACAGTATCAAAAAGGCATGACCAATACTTCCAATGAGTATGAGCCATGAATAGGAATAGGTATCGGTATTCGCTCTATTATTGACATATGACTGAACCTTCAAAGCAGAAAGTCTGTCGAATCTCTCTCCCTTACGAATAAGTATTTCCCCAGCCCTTACAATGCCTAATGTTGTTGGAATTGAAGAAAGTCTTCCCTGCTTCAGTTCTTGAGTCAATTCCTTGGAAACAACATAGCGCGGTATCAATAACTCATATAACATTGCTTCCACTTTTTCCATCAATTGCATTTGCAGACGATCACCGAAAAGATTGCCGATATACTTATCCAATTGAACGGAATCGGAGAAATATGATTTGGACATCGGAATATCAACTCTTGTTCCGGTTCTAAAATAAACGGTGTCTGTCAAAGAAGAACCATTCATGGAAATCAGGGGCTTATTATCATAAAATGCAGTCAATATCTCATTCTTGTTTTTACTTAGCAGTTGAGAAATCACACTTTTGGCCTGCAACGGCATTACTTCCAAAACAGTTTTGATCTTCTCTGACAGTTCAGATTGAGTATTGATGGCATTGTCATCGCATGCATCAATGAGCGCCGTCAACTTTTCATCGGCTTTAGCTCTTGCCATTGCATATTCTGTGCATACATAAGGCGTTGAGGAAAGAATGACTTTTTTATCTGCTTCAATTTCAGATTCAGGACGAAGAATTGCGAATGGAAATTCCGCTTTGATTGATTCATTCATCCACAGAACACCTGTATTAACTTGCCGAACATCTTCCCCATTTTCATTGATTGCTCGCTGATTGGGAAACATGAAACCAATCAAAATGACGATCGAGATTACACCGAATATTCGCAGAGATTTTGAAGAAAGTCTAGATATCTCAGAGTCTGTATCTTGATGTTCTGAACTTTTCAGCTGTTCAAATAGTGTCTTTTGTTTTGCCATGATTACTCTCAATAGGTTCATTCATATCATATACTGCAATTCAAATTGCCATGAAAAACCCAAATTCAAATGATAAAATATGTCGACTTTCAGAGATATAGATTCCTGCAGCGTTGAAATACCGAGCATTGCTGATCGATGTACATTCGAGAAACCGGCTTGGATTTCTGTTTGATTTGGTAAAACAAATTTCAATTTAGGCCTTAAACCTGACCCAAAAGCTGGAGAAACCAGATCCACATCAAAAGCAACATCGTCAATTGGAAGTACTCCAACTCCAATGATTAGCATTGGACTATTCACATCGTATATTCGTTGCGAGCTTGGAAATGCCAAAGGCATACGAAGAACGCTCGATATTCTCGAATGTTCATCAATGATCAACACCCCTCCCAAACCAATGTCAACTTGCATACAATGCAATATACCGTCTCCGAATGATGCAAATTCGGATTTCATGGTCACACCTGCAAGAAATGGCAAATCATGTCCTTTCCATGCACTTGCAAAGTTGATAGTAAGTATTGATAAATCCTGAATGCTCATATATTCGGTACTTCCATGTGCATTTACCAAAGAAGTATCGATAGGAATTTCTCCACATATCCCATAATGAGTGAATTCCGGTATTCCATATGGAGAAGGGACAATTGAACATCCATAATGAGGATGCTCCATGCATCCCAAGAGTGCCGGATTGACAAAACCGCAATTCCATGATTGAGTCATACCCGTAGAATTGTCATGGATATCGGCATATACTCCCTGGGCTAATGCATAGGTCATCATAAAAAAGTTGCCGATGCACCATAGGCATAGTATTTTCGCATATAATATCTGTTTGTTTTTTAGCGTTTTCATTCAATGCGAACATTCATCTTTTCCCTGATATTCTTCTCACTTCAATTTCTCCCCATTCTTCATGCTCAAGAAATTGAATTGCAAGTCAATGTAGATTTGCAGAACATTTCATTCGACAATCGTATCGACATACAGAATCTGAAACAAGACATCGTGAATTATATCAATAATCAACGGTATTCTGAACAGGAATGGGATAAACCGAAAGTGCCTGTTGATATTGGCATCACGATTACCTCCAGAGGAGGAAACAATACTTATTCCGGCATTTTAACGGTAATGGCTTATACCGTTCTTGAAAACGGCTCTCGCTCAATTTTGATGAGAGCAATGGACAAACAATGGACATTCGAATATGCTCCGGGAAATATGATGACTTTTCAGACGAATAGATTCAATGCATTGTCTTCTCCAATAGACTTCTACATGCTCATGGCAATTGGAATGTTTCTTGATACCTTCGGCGAATTGGATGGCACACCCTATTATGAAAGAGCAAAGGTGATTTGCCGTGCAGGTGCAGGCGCCAATGCATCAGGATATCCAGTCACACCGGACCCATCTGTTCCTTCAAAATTAGGTTTATCGACCGAGGCCTCTGATCTATTATATGAAGAATTCAGGAAATTGATTTTTTCTTATCATTTTGATGGATTGGAAACAATAAACACAGACAAATCTCAGGGTCTTCAATTACTTGCGACTATCATTGAACAAATGTCTCAATTCAAGAAATCCAAAGTGACCATGAGAAGCCAATTCATGGAATCTTTTTTTAATTCAAAGTTTCAAGAATTGGCAGACATATTCAAAGGATATCAAGATCCTGAATTATTCACCAATCTTTCCCAATTAGATCCTGCAAATTCTTCCGTATATCAGGCAGCAAAAGAAAATAGATGACAACTACGATTATAGATGTTCGAAGCGATACATTGACAAAACCAACACAATCAATGCGATTGGCAATGTCCGAGGCACTTGTTGGAGATGATGTGTACGGAGAAGACCCAACAGTCAATCGCCTGCAAGATAGCATAGCAGAATTGTTTGGAAAAGAGTCTGCTCTCTTTGTTCCGACAGGAGTGATGGGCAATCAACTTGCCATTGCCGTCCATACGCAAAGGGGTGATGAAATCATAGTTGAATCTGAATCTCATATTTTTCATTATGAGACTGCAGCACCTGCAATAATTGCAGGAGTTCAGATGTACTGCATACCTTCCTGGAAAGGAGAAATGCCATTGGACAGCATAAAAGAAGCAATTCGACCACCGGTATATTATTTTCCAAAAACATCCTTGATTTGCATCGAACAAACTCATAATCGGCATGGTGGCACAATTGTGTCATTAGATTATATGCAATCACTCCATGCTCTTGGTCAAGAGTTTAATCTTCCCATTCATTGTGATGGAGCAAGAATATGGAATGCATGCGCAGCGGCCAATGTGGAACCCCATGTATTCGCCCAATATGCCGATACGCTGTCTGTCTGTTTATCGAAAGGTCTAGGTGCTCCGATAGGTTCGGTATTAATAGGTTCAAAAGAACATATCGAGCAAGCAAGACATTGGCGGAAAGTACTGGGTGGAGGAATGAGACAAGCCGGTATTCTTGCTGCTGCTGGTTTGCATGCAATCGAGCATCATCGATCCATGCTACAAGAAGATCATGAGAAAGCTGCTTTGTTTGCATCGCTGATAACTCAAGACTCTCAATGCATAATTGCAAATTCTTCAGGAAATGTAGAAAGCAATATAGTGATCATTGATTGTGGCGAGAATGTGAATCCTTCTGATGTGCAGGCAATGTGCGAAAAAAAATCATTGTTTCTTTCCATGGGAAGAGGCAGATGTCTTCGAACTGTATTTCATAGGGATATTTCCATGGATATGATCCAAACTGCTGCAGATATTTTTTGTTCTTCTTATCGAATATTGGAGAATGCTCGCACATGAAATCTGATGCATTAACCTCGTCCATAGTCATTGACCATTTTCGCCATGCCATAAAAGGGAGAGTGAAAACATTCGAGGTTGATAGGCAGAATATCGTTCACAATGTAATCTATATGTATTGGCTTGAACATGCCAGAGTAGAATATGTTCGTTCTTTAGGGATTGAAATCAAACCGAGCACATTCATAGATAGTTATACATTTGTTGTTGCAAAGACCGAAGTGAATTATCTGGCACCTGCATTGTTTGATCAGGCATATACCGTATTTACGAGAATTCCATCCATTGGCATAACATCATTCATTTTCGAACAGGTCATTCAGTCGGAAAATGATGCAACAACATTACTCTTTGCTTCATCGGTATTGGTACAATTGGAGCCAAAATCAAAGGAGCCGACTCCTATTTCAAAACAGTTCAGAGACATGGTGGCATCTTATGAAACACAGTCTACTGTAAAAGGGGTATAAGTGAAAGTACATTTCATATTTGCTTTATGTTTTGTGTTGGTAAGCACAACTTCAATCAGGGCGCAAGAACAAATTCCCTCTTGGTATATCGGTCCTTATGGATCATTGATGCAATCATTTCATCATTCGGATTTTACATACTTACCGGGATACCCATCATGTTGCGCAGATAGCAGGTCGGGTACCGGATTAGGTTATGATATTGGTTTGCTATTTCATGTACCATTGAATCAATACGGATTCAGAATATTTGCAGGATTGAATAATCCATCTGCAACAATTTATAGTGATGAGAAGATTGGAAATCAATTCATTCGTAATGTTCAGCCACCATTTGATACTCTAGCTCGAGACATCATTGTTCGGCATGAAATAGATGCTCAGCTTATGGCTTTCTCACTGCGACCCATGGCCACTTTTTCTCTTCCATTCGGCGGAGATCTGATGGCAGGTCTTGGATTGTCATATTTTCTCACACATACATTTTCACAAAGTGAAAAACTCATAGCACCCGATAATGCAGCATTTATTGACGGAAGAGGAGTACGGAATGAATCATCAGGTACTATACCGAATACTTTACTTTTTCAGTCTTCTTTCATCATAGGATTTTCACATAATCTGCCAATATCCAATACTTCTGCATTGATGCCTTTTATTGAATATCACTATCCATTGCAATCTCTCACATCATATTCTTGGAATATTCAAAAAGTACAAATAGGTCTGTCAATCAATTTTGGCATCATACCTTCAAAAGAAACGGTCATAAGAGTTGATACTGTTTACCGAAGAGATACAGTGACTTCAATGACACCAATTGCAAGACTTGATACGATCCGTCTTCTGTTTGTACAAACACGCCTCTCCAAAGGAATTGAACTAGAAAACCTGCGCGTAGATACACTTATCATCAATGAGTCTTTCGAATTCTTGAAATCCATTTCTTCCACTTTGCATGGTGATATCGTGGCAAAGGGAATGGACAATAATGGGAATATCATTCCAAAACCAATCATAACAATTGAAGAGTGGGAACAAATCGAAACTTTCCCCTTACTTCCCTATGTGTATTTTGATGAAGCATCCTCTGATCTGGGAGGCACAGATCAACATCTTATACTGACTGCTGAAACAGGTAGATTTCACGAAGACTCACTACCATCAGCAACACTGGACATATATCGGGATATGATGAATATTGTTGGAAAAAGGGCGAAGGAGAGCAATCAGAATATTCTTGTGTCAGGTTATATCAATGAAAGTGCACAAGAATCATCAAAAGATCTGGCTAAATCCCGAGCAGAAATTGTAAAAGAGTATTTTGTTAATACATGGGGCATCAATCCAAATCGATTGAAAACACAGTTTGGAGGTTTACCTCCATTTCCATCAAATGTCAATTCAATGGAAGGGCAATCTGAAAACTCTCGTGCTGAAATTTTCTCGAAAGATTTTTCCATCATGGCTCCATTGAAAAAGAGAACATATATCAAGACAATGAATCCTCCTTATGTTCTTTTAAAACCAACAATCGAAGATGCCAAACCCATTCGTGATTGGTCTATTGAAGTCGATGATGATAATAAAATCATTTATAGCATATCCGGCAAAGGAGATCTACCCGATTCTTCACTTACATGGCAAATCACGCCTACCCAAAGCATGAACGACAAACCGTTCAATGTCAAGTTCACTGCTGTAGACACGCTTGGAAAAACGTATCAATGGACAACCTCTATTGCAACCGAACGCATCACAATGAAGAAAAAGCAAGAATTACGAGTTAATGATACACTGATTGAACGTTTCGCACTGATCTTATTTGAATTCAATAAGTCAACGCTCAGCCCGGCAAATCAACAAATTGCCAATACAATACGTGAGTCCATTAAGGACAATTCCTTAGTCACCATCACCGGCCATACAGATCAAAGAGGAAACATCGATTATAACTCTGCTTTGTCACAATCTAGATGCAAGGAGGTTCAACGATTTCTTCAACTTCCGGATGATAAAGTGACAATTTTCCCATTGGGAGGGAAAACCTATCCTTTTACGAATGAATCACCGCAAGGAAGGGCTTATTGTCGTACTGTCTTCGTGGAAATCCGAACTCCTGTATCTTCGGCCAAGAAATAAGCATATTTCCTTACGCGTATTCACTCCAATTCTCTAAATTTGTCATGTATTATTGATTCTATTTCTGCCTCGGAACACCCTGCATGCCCTATACCAAGTTAACTACCCCTGAAAAAGGTCAGAAAATCACCGTCAACTCAGACGGTACTTTACATGTTCCTGATAACCCGATTATACCCTTTATCGAGGGCGACGGAACCGGTCCAGATATTTGGGCATCTTCAGTGCGCGTTTTGAATGCGGCCGTTGAAAAAGCATATGGCGGAGCAAAAAAAATTGAATGGTTTGAGATTTTTGCCGGTGAAAAATCAAATGAAGTGTATGGGCCCAATACTTGGCTTCCGGAAGACACTTTAACTGCACTTCGTGAATATGTTGTCGGGATCAAAGGGCCTCTCACAACGCCGGTAGGTGGAGGCATTCGATCTATAAATGTTGCTTTGCGGCAAATGATGGATTTATTTGTTTGTCTTCGCCCGGTTAGATATTTCCAAGGCGTTCCCTCTCCTGTGAAGCATCCTGAACTTGTGGACATGATCATATTCCGTGAAAATACGGAAGATATTTATGCCGGGATTGAATTCAAAGCGGGTGAGCAAGACACTTCCACTCTATTGTCATTCCTTGAGTCGAATTTTCCGGCATTTCACAAGAAAATTCGTTATGGCACAGAATCACCTGAACTTGTGGGACTTGGCATCAAGCCGGTTTCCGCTCCGGGTTCAAAAAGACTCATTCGAGCAGCAATTAAATATGCCATTTCTCAAAAAAGAAAAAGTCTCACTTTGGTGCACAAAGGCAATATCATGAAATTCACTGAAGGCGCCTTCAGAGATTGGGGATATGAGCTAGTGCGCGAGGAATTTGCAGATCACGCAATTGGCTGGGATGATTGCGGTGGAAATCCCGGAGACAAGCTTCTTGTCAAGGACTCCATTGCAGATGCATTTCTTCAACAAATTCTCACAAGACCCGCTGAATATGATGTCATTGCAACATTGAATCTCAATGGCGATTATATCAGCGATGCTTTGGCTGCCCAAGTTGGTGGGATTGGTATAGCTCCCGGAGCCAATATCAATTATGACAATGGCTATGCAATTTTTGAAGCCACACATGGAACGGCCCCAAAATATGCAGGACTCGACAAAGTAAATCCTGGATCCGTCATTCTTTCCGGTGAAATGATGTTCCGGTACATGGGATGGAATGAAGCGGCTGACTTAATTATCAAAGGTATGGACGGTGCCATTTCTGCAAAAACAGTCACTTATGATTTTGCCCGGTTGATGGATGGAGCAAAAGAAGTAAGCTGCTCCGGTTTTGGTGATGCAGTCATCAAGCACATGTAATTACATTTTGCGATGAAACTGAGGGGAGACGCGGTTTAGCAATGTATACGCGTCTCTTTTTTTTTTTCACTTACACTTTCTCATTGATCATGGCAGCTAAGAAAACCAAATATATCTTTATATCCGGAGGAGTACTTTCCTCTCTTGGTAAAGGGATTGCATCTGCATCTTTAGGGCTATTGCTGAAACAACGCGGTCTTTCTGTCACGATCATGAAATTCGATCCCTATATCAATGTTGATCCGGGAACAATGAATCCACAACAACATGGCGAAGTGTATGTCACTGATGATGGAGCCGAATGCGATCTTGACTTAGGTCATTATGAACGATTCCTTGATGTTGATGGAACCAGAGCCAATTCGGTTTCTACAGGACAGGTTTACTTTGAAGTTATTCAACGTGAAAGACAGGGTCAATATCTTGGGAAAACCGTACAAGTCATTCCCCATATCACAGATGAAATCAAAAGAAGAATGACTATTTACGATAAAATGTTTGATATCGTGATCATTGAAATTGGTGGTACTGTTGGTGATATTGAATCTCTTCCATTCATGGAATCAGTGCGCCAATTATGTATGGAAAAAGGGCCAAAAAGTACATTGAATATTCATTTGACATATGTGCCATATATTAAGTCAGCAGGCGAACTCAAAACCAAACCAACACAACATTCCGTTAAAATGTTGATGGAAATGGGTATCAGGCCTGATATTCTCCTCTGCAGAACCGAGCAGGCCATCAATAAAGAGTCAAAAAGCAAGATTGCATTATTCTGCAATGTTGAAGAAGACTCCGTAATCGAAGTTTTGGATGCCGATACCATTTATGAAGTACCCATGAGTTTGGCCAAACGGAATTTGGACCAAATCGTATTGCGGAAATTCTCAGTCTCTACGGGGAAAATTGATCTTGATACCTGGACTAAATTTGTCAATCGTATCAAGCAGCCAAAATATACTGTCAATATTGCCCTTGTAGGCAAATACAATCAGGTCAAAGATTCATATAAAAGTATTTTAGAAGCCTTCGTTCATGCCGGAGCGATCAACAATGCAAAGGTTGATATCACATGGATTGATTCTGAATCAATTACAAGAACCAATGTTGCATCAGTCTTGAAAGGTATGCAAGGCATTCTTGTTGCCCCTGGTTTTGGCTCAAGAGGAATTGAAGGAAAAATCGAAGTCATCAAACATGCACGAGAACAGAAAATTCCGTTTTTCGGAATATGTCTCGGCATGCAATGTGCTGTGATTGAATTTGCTCGAAATGTGGCCGGATTAAAAGATGCCCATTCTGCGGAATTCAAAAAAGGCAAAGATTTGGTGATTCATTTAATGTCAGCCCAGAAACAAGTAACTGACAAAGGCGGCACAATGAGATTGGGCTCTTATCCCTGCACAATACGCAAGGGAACGATTGCTCATGCTGCTTATGGGGCAGATACAATCAGTGAGCGTCACAGGCATCGTTATGAATTCAATAATGCTTACAGAAAATCACTCGAGGATCATGGCATGAAACTTAGCGGCGTTTCACCTGACACTACATTGGTAGAGATCATCGAGTTGAAAAATCATCCTTGGTTCGTTGGGGTGCAGTTCCATCCGGAATACAAATCCAGAGCCGTCAAGGGACACCCTCTCTTCATAAGTTTCGTGAAAGCAGCATTACTCAAGAAGTAATTATTACCGAAATGTTTGCCCTTTCCAATGCACATCTCTTTTTAACAAGAGCATTGCCACTAATATCTCTATGAACATCATAAAGATCATGCCCGGAATAACCCAAGGTAATTGTTTCACGCGTCTAATGGCCGTGAGAGCAGGCAAAATCAAAAAACAGTCACCTAGTATCCTCATCCCAACAATGGATACAGCCCCAATGTAGTCACCTTGAATCATTGTAAATAAAAGACTACCCCAAAATATAATTGCAAAAAACACGAAGAGATGTTTTTTCCAACCCAAAGCATCTGAACCTCGTACCCAGCGATGTTGCTGACTGACAAAACATTTCCAGTCTTTACAGGGCAAAGTACTCACCGCATTTTCACCATTGATTGGATACAGAATCGTATATCCACCATGTGCAACTCTTTGTAATAAGAGTAAATCTTCTGTAACCGAAAAGGGTATTTCCGGATAACCTCCGACTTCCCTATAAACCGATGCTCTGATTGAGAGATTATTTCCAAAACACCCCAAAGGCATACCCAAAGCAACCCCCGCCGAAGCAAGTGTGTGATTCATCAGCCATTCCATGTCTTGCATGTGGTGAAACAATGATTCAGCACGAATGGTTGTAAAACCTGCAATCATTGCAACTGCTTCATTACCAAAGTAGCATGTAACTTTTTGTATCAATCCATCTGGGAACGTACAGTCGGCATCTGACATCATGATGATATCTCCTGAAGATGCCATGATTCCTGCATGAATTGCCCCGGGCTTACCACGAAGATTACCACTTCGCTCTTCAGTCAATTGTATGCTTTTGATGCGATTATCCCTCATAGCAAATGTATCTATGACTGCTTGCGTTTCATCAGAGGAGCGATCATTTACAATGATAAATTCACAAAATTCAGCTTTCTGCTTCATCATTGATTCAAGGCAGGCAGGAAGATTCTCCGCTTCATCTCTTGCGGGTATAATAACCGATACCGTGAGCGAGTTATCTGGAAAAGATAATGAGCCAATTCTACGAGATCGAAATACTCCGAATGCAAAAAAAAGTGTTTTTGCAATGAAGACTGTGAGCACGAGATCGATCAATACCATAAGATCGCTCAAGAATTAGAAAGGCCGTTAGTGTGAATGAGGCATTATGATTGCAAGCCGGAGGCGAGCCTGCCAATGCTATGATATTCGAAGCCTTCGGAAGCTATGATTTCAGGATCAAATAAATTACGACCATCAAAAATCAAATGATATTTCATGGTTTTGCGCAATACTGCAAAATCCGGTTTTCTGAATTCATTCCATTCTGTGGCTATAATCAGTGCATCTGCATCTTGCAATGTGTCATAAGCAGAAGATGCAAAATGAATTGAATCACCATAGATGGATTTTGTATTTGGCATTGCTTCAGGATCATATGCTGATATGTGAGCACCTTTTTCGAGTAAACGATCAATAATTGTATATGCAGGCGCCTCCCTTACATCATCTGTATTTGGCTTGAATGATAACCCCCACAAGGCAATCTTTACACCTTTGATATTCGATACCCTATGTATAACTTTCTCCACGAATCGTTGTATCTGGCGTGCATTCGCCTCTTCTACCGCATGTATGATACCAAGCGATGTTCCAACCGCATCGGTTGAATGCAAAAGAGCTTTAACGTCTTTTGGAAAACAGCTTCCACCATATCCAATGCCCGCAAAGAGGAATCTTTTCCCGATTCTTGAATCGGATCCTATCCCAATTCGGACATTTTCTATGTCTGCACCAATTGTTTCACAATAGGCCGAAAGTTCATTCATGAATGATATTCTCATCGCCAAAAAACAATTCGCTGCATATTTTGTGATTTCAGCACTTTTTTCGTCCATCACATAAATTGGATTGCCGCTTCGAAGAAATGGCTCATAAATGTCTCTCATCACATGCTCTGCTTTTGGATTGGAAGTACCCACAACAACACGATCCGGTTTCATAAAATCTTCGACAGCAAATCCTTCTCGTAAAAACTCAGGATTGCTCACGACTTCAATATCAAAACCAGGGGCGGCATTTCTACAGATGGAGCGAACTTTATCAGCCGTTCCTACCGGAACGGTACTTTTATTGACGAGAATTCGAAGCTCTGTTATATGCTCTTTCTTGATGATTACGGCAATATGCTTTGCTGCATCCATCACATAATTCAAATCAGCAGAACCATCTTCACCAGGAGGTGTGGGTAAACATAAAAACAGAATGGTGCATTGTTTGACGGCAAGCTCTAGATCGGTTGAAAATTTTAAACGACCATTGCTGATATTACGTTCAAGCAAATGTTCGAGTCCTGGTTCATAAATGGGCATTTTACCTTGAAGCAAGGTTTCAACCTTATGTTGATCTACATCAATACAAAGAACATTATTACCACTTTCAGCGAAACATGTGCCGGTTACAAGTCCGACATATCCTGTTCCGATGATTCCAATCGTTTGTGACATATTAGGGCTGATTCAGAAGTTTCAAAATAACGAGCGCCAAAACGACCAAGGCGCAAACAGATAGTGCAAATTTAATGAAACTACGTGCTACTTTCAGCACAATTAACAGGACAATTATCCCAATCAATACAAGAATGATTATGGGGAATTGCTCAAATATTAGGGTAAAATCAGGCATTATGATGAGGTTAATTCGGCTTGAATGTGAAGGTTATCGTACCCGTCATCTGAACATCTGCCTCCAAACGATTAAACTTCCATTTTTTAAGCGTTTTCATGGAAACTCCCTCCAGATTAGGATCTCCCTTGGTCATTGGCTTCATTTCACCAACAGTACCATCAGGAAGAACTACGAATCGTATCTTGATTGAAACCAATTTTGTAAGTGTTTCAGGACTAGGAGGCATCACCTTATTCAATACAGTTCGATTTCCACCACCACCCCATTCAATATCACCAAGACCCATTCCCTTTCCTGGACCGGTTCCTTTATTCCCCAATCCTGTACCTGTGCCTGCACCCGAACCAATCGAAGTGCCTTTTCCGGTCAAAGAATCTTTGTCTGTTTTATTGATTGAAGACATATCTTCTTTTGCTGTAAGATTCGATGTGGACAAAGGATCAATTGCCGAAGATGTGGATGTTGTTTTACCAGCATCCTGTAATGGATTTTCTGGTTTGGCACCGGATGAAGCATCACCTTCTTTTGCCAGATTTCCTTTGCTCTTTCCAGTTCCATCCCCTTCACCAAAATTCAATAAAATAATTGGTTGACTATTGTATTCTTGATGTAGTGGTTCAATGTTGATTGATGTATACGAGAACCAAATCAGCAAAAGCAACATGAATATCAAAGCTATGCCAAATCCGCGAGCGGCATAACGATCCCACAACACCTGAATATTATAGGTGAATTGCGTTTCATTATATCTTTCTCTCAAATGCATGATGTTCTCACTTTACTCTTTCAACCCAAGCATTGGTATATCCTGCTTTTCTTGCTGCATTTTCTGCTTGATCTCTTTCAGAGTATCCTCCAAAACGGACACGATACCATGTCTTACCTTTAAGGGATCTTTTACTCATAAATGCTGAAGAAACGCCTTTTGATTTCAGTTTTCGCAGTGCTACATCAGCTTCATCTTTGGAAATACTTGCCATGACTTGCACGGAATATTCTGCACCTGTAGTCTTGATCTTTTGTTTGATTATCGGATCTTTCTTTTCAATCTTCTTTGGATCGTCAAATGTTTCGTTTAATACTTGTTGTTGAGCAGTACTTTTTGAGACCGCCGGATTTTTCTCAGACTTTTGTCGTATTTGATCTTTCTTTGCGATAACCACTTGTTCTTTTCTCTTTACTTCAACTTTCGGCATAGGTTGTTGCTTCGGTTGTTTTTCAACTTTGGCTAAAGGTGCAGGCTGTCTGTCTTTTTGAATGGAAGGAGACTGATTTCCTTGCCCCTTCTCATTGTATTCAGGATATGACTTTGCAGGAACAGGATCCGGTGGAGCAACTTTTTTGGCTGGAGCTTTTTGCTCAATCGGAACTTGCTCAGCTATCGGTTCTTGTTTCTGAGTTGGTTTCTCAGCCGGCTTCTTAACTTCGCTCTGTTCTTGTATTTGATCCTCATTTCTTTCATTATTTCCAATGCTCTTACCTTGTGCAAGCTGCATTCTTGCCAAATAATCCTGTACACGTGCCAATGAATCTTGTTCACGTGTTTCATCAAGAATTTGCTTGTCACGTTCAATTGCTTTTTCAATCTCCGAAATTGTGTCGGCAGACTGAGCAATTTGTTCATTTGGTTGCTTGTCAGATGTATTTGGTAACACAAACCACAATAAAGCCAATACAGACAATGTTAAAACTGCTATGAGTCCTATTTTTTTCGTCGATGTTTTTTCTTCTTCCGGAAGAGCATCCGGTTGAACATAGGAAATAAATCCTGATGAAGAATCAGATGTTGATCTTTCTCCTTGTGGATCTGATGGAGCTGATTGCTGAGACTTCCCATGCATGAATGTCTGATTATCGGATTCGCCAAATCCACCAAATTCATCTTGTGGTTGTTGTTGATTGCTCATATGGCAATGTCCTCATTAGAAAAGATATCTTGCACCTAGTGCCACAAATGTTCCCCGCTCACGGAATCTGTTCCAAAGATACACAGAAGCATTGAGGATATTATCTATTCGAAGATATGCTTCGAAGTCTTTTTGAATGGTATAATTTAATCGAGCATTCGCCATGATATAAGAAGGTATCTCATTCTGACCCTTTATATCTATTGTTCTAGACCCTATATGCTCGATGGAAAAGACAGATTGCAATGAACTTGTCCACATACGCTCATAGCGCAATCCTATTGTAAGTGGAGCAATCATGGGAATGGCAATATCTTGATCAGCTTGCGAACTGTAGGTATATGATGCAAATCCACCGATCGTTGAATGCACCCAAGCTTTCCACTGGGTTTCAAATCGCATGTCTAACAATGTTCCTGAAATATAATCAATGTCAAATCCTGCAAACTTTCCCACTTCCAAAGAATTGGGAACTATTACCGGAATATTCGATGATGAACGATATGATATCTTTATCGAAGATGACAAATCGATTGATGGGTGCCATTGCAACATGGGTGCTATATCGATATCATCTCTTCTGAAAGAAATCACAGGATTATTCATTAAATAAGGATTAATCGCAAGCATTTGTGCAAGCGATGTATTATTCAAACCAGACCTAATTTGCATATAGGCAGTAAATTCCGAAGATAATCGATAATCAATATCACCCAACAATGAAACTGCTCCAAATTGAATACCTTGAGAATTCATTGCTGATTGCAAACCTGCGCCACCTCGAATTGTGATATCACCACTTGTCCAGATGGTAGAAGCACCTGCTTGCAAAAGATTATAGTCGGAATCTTCACCATAAGAGTGCAGATCAACCAATAATGAGGTTGTGATCGGCATCCCAATCAATGGCATCGTGATATCGGCAAATCCTTTGATCCGTGCATCTGAAAATGTACTTACATCAGTTTCTATCGAAAGCGATTGCCATTCAGCACCCATTGCATAGGAATAATCACCTATTATACCCTTGACATCTACATGCGCACCCACATCGTTCATTGTTCGCTTCAAGACAAATTGCTTGTCAGCACCGAATAGCTGAAATGACTTATTGGAGTAAGAGAATCCGGATTCCGTACGACTCCCCCCGAAAAACACGAATTTCTTTGGGGCATCATAACTTGCACGCAAGGATATGCCGGTTTTTGTAAAATCGGCATTATCAATATGCCCTGAACTTCGTTCAACATTTCCAAATATATCAACTGCATAACCACCGGTTGAGAATGAGTATCCGGCATTGATATTTGGAGTGACAAATATGCCAAATTCACCCTTTACATAGCCTTGTACCGAATAGGGCTTCAATGCACTGGAAGGTAAGGGTACAGCGGGTAATAATGGCACAGGTATCTTAACATCCGTATTTATTGAATCCAATTCAGCTTTGGAGAGTGTTCCCGGTTTCGATGGCTTCATCTTCAAACCGCCTTTGATCTCGGCATTGGTCTTTCCGGTAATGACAAACTCCTGCAAATCCAATTGTTGATCAGCTGTGTTTTTATTGTCTTGCGCCACTATTGGACCAGACATCAACAACAATACTATAAGGTTCAACATCATGGCTTTACCTTTTGGATTCTTTTCAATCGAGCAGCAGCTGATTTACCATAATCATCATCGGGACGAAGTGTGGTCAATGTTTGAAACACTTCTTTTGCGGCATCATAATTCTTGATTGTTTCATAACAATCACCAAGTCCAAGCAGCGATAATGAGAACCAATCTTCTATTGAACTAAATTGTTCTCTTACACCCAAAAATGCGGTGATGGCATTTTCATATTCTTTTTGATTCATCCAAAGTTCACCAATGCGATATTGCGCTTCAGCTGCAATATTTGGATTATCAATCCGCTTCGCCAATGGTTTGAAATGAACCAAAGCACTGTCATACATCAAGCGAGAACGGAAATACATGGCTATTCTATAACGGGACTGATCTCCGTATTCTGTGCTGGAATATGTATCCGCAATGAGTGTATAAAATCGCAATGCCTGTAATGAATCCCCCAAGGAGCTTGCTATTTGAGCTCTTTCGAAACCGGCTTGGGCCGAAGAAGATTGTTCAGGGAATTCTGTCATGACCAGGGCAAATGCAGTATCAGCTTCACGAAGGCGTTGATCATTCGTTTTCATGAGTCCAATTTCCAACAGAGCCAATGGAGCATATTCACTTTTTGCATATCGTTTGAACACATCACGCCATGATTGCTCTGCTTTTGCTGGCTCACCAAGACTTGCAAAACTTTTCCCTAAATAGAACAATGCCTCTGCATTACGCTCCATGTCGGAATTACTCTTGAGAAATGCTTCATATTCAGCAATGGCACCGGAATAGTTCTTTCCATTGTATAAACTTAATCCACGATTCATCAATAAGTCTTTTGCCATATCAGATTCAGGATTCTTCATGATGAAATCATCAACAACCACTTTTGCTTCATCAATCCTTCCCAAGAATTCAAGGCAATATTGAATGCTCTTTACTGCTTCACCTGCCAATGGCGAAGATGAGTATTGATTCTTGACAATTGTATAGGATGAAATTGCTTCATCATATCGCTCCATATTATACAATGCATCGGCAATTGTATAATGAGTTCTTGCGGCAAGTTGTGTGGATGGATAGTCGACCAACAATGCTCGTAATTCGGAGATGGCTTCATCATAACGTCGCTGCTGAAAAAGAGTCCACCCTACAGAATACAAAGCAGATGCTGAAAGTGGTGATTGTGGATATGACCTGGCAAATGTGCGAAATGCCTTTATGGCTCCATCAAAATCATCTGTTCTGTATAAAGCTTGTCCATACTGATATGCGGAATATTGACCCTCCTCAGTACGTGGCCCTTCATTCATTGCCGCCTTATAAGCTTGAGCAGCTTCTCTATATTGCTTCAATACATAGTGACCATCGGCCTTTCTTGCCAATGCATCAGTGGCAAAACGGGTCTTGGGAAATTCTTTAATGAGCTTTGAGAATGACTGTGAACTTTGAGAAAATTCTCGCCTTCTAAATTGCGACCAAGCTATTCCGTAAAAACTTTCTTCTCTTCGATTGCTAATGGGAAAATCACTGATGAGTTGTTTGTAAAACTCTTCTGCATTCTTTAAGAGATCTGTTCTATAATATGATTCAGCAAGCCAAAACAATGCTTGATCTTTTCTGGAATCTTTGGGATGCTCTCCAAGAAATGTAGACAATTCGATGATTGCATCTCTGTATTGGTCATTTTGATGAAATGATATCCCTTGTTTTAAGCGTGCTTCAGCTAAAATATTGTCCTTATTCTCCAATTCCCTATTAGACATGGAAATTGCAATTCTCTCGGCAGATGCATATTCTCTCGCAGATTTCCCGAATTGCTCTTGATCATGATAAACACTCCCCAACAGCAAATGGAACTTTACAAGCAAGGATTTTTCCTGCGTTTCGCGAATACCTCGTTCAAATGTTTTGCGTGCTGTTTCAAGCTCATTATCCTCATAGGCCAATTGACCATATTCCAATAATGCCTGCGCCAAAAAAGGATAGCCAGTTTGCATGGACAAAGTGGAGAATTCTTTTTTTGCAAAGCTTCGATCTCCGATTGCTTTGTTTATCAATGCATGATAAAGCTGAGCCCCGGAACGTAGTAGGGCTTGTTCATCTTGAGCGGAATCAATAATATATTGATAATACGTTTTGGATATTGCATAATCCTGCAAATGAAATGCTGCATATCCTGCAGACATTTTTGCATGCATGAATAATGGGGACCCGGGAAATGCGGACATAAATGCCTCAAATGCCTGCAAACCAGATTTGCTCTGCCCGGCCAAAACCAATGCTTGCGCTCTGATGAAGGCGATGTCTTGCTTGGCTCTATCTGAAAAGGATTGTTCCTCTGGTTTTATTATTGATGAGTCACTTGTTTGCAATTTGTCAATGACTGCTTGGGCCTGATCAATATATGCTATCGATGCATTCGGTTCACGCATTCCAAGTTTGATATTGGAGGCTCGGATCGCAGAACTCAAAACAGTATTTCGCATGGAATATATACGCAATAATTCCCCATACAATACAACGGCTTCCTGTTCCGAACCGGATCGCTCTTTCAACTGAGCTCTCATGTATAATGCATCATCGGAAAGGTGATGCAGTGGATAAGCACCCTGCATCTCTTTCAAAGTTGACAAAGCATTATCAGGATTTCCTAGTCGAGCCTCAGATGCTCCCTTCCAATACAAAGCCATGGCTCGATAATCTGCAAAAACTGAATCATTCTTTGCTTTTTCTTTCGTTACATTTGCAATGACGGTAAAATAGTACACAGCTTTGGAAAGCTCGGTAATGTGATATGCTATGAATCCACGTTCCAACCAAGCGATGGGTATGAAGGGAGAATTGGGGCGCTGCTGAATGAAATCCCCGAGAAGTTTGTCTGCATAACGATAATCCTGAGATTGCCTCAAAATCAGTGATTGCAACATAAGCGCCTCATCTTTGGGGGCACTTGTTTGGGCAATGCTCAATGAACGTTGTAATTGCAGTCTGCCCTCTGCCAATAAACCGTCATCGACGAGTTTGGCAATCTCACGGAGGTCCTTTGTCCCATAAAGGATACCGGGATTCATCAATTGACCCTGCATCATTGTTGTACACAATATGCAAATGGCCACGAAAAACCAGTGCTTCATAATACTTTGATAGGATGGAAAGATGCTGCACTTCAAAAATAAGAATATCTCTGCTATATCAAAGTGTATTTTACGATTTTTGAGGCAAATGATGACTAGGTCTCAGGAAACTTGAATCAATCTAAAAAGGTCATGAAAGCCACATTTCTTCCTTGATCCCCATCCCTTCTATATGAATGAAATCGCTCATCATTGATGGTGCAGACATCGCTTATCTCCAAATGTTCCTTTTTTATGCCCCGATTAAGCAAACCTTCCATGATTGCTGCCTGCAAATCCAATGTGAGACACCCATTTTTTGAAGTATATACATGACCCGGAAAATAGTCATTGAATTCCTCACCAACTTCATAAGCACTTTTACCGGCACAAGGAGTGAGCCAAATCAGAAGGTCTTCGGGTTTACTATTATAGGTTTGCTTCAGCAAATCCACTCCTTTTGTACCAATCTCTGCTTTCGTACCCCTCCAACCGGAATGTAGAGCCATCAAAACTTTTTGCTTAGGATCAACAATCAGAATACCACAACAGTCTGCTAGGGAGACGGTAATAGTCACTTGATGGCTCATTGTATACAGTCCATCACCCCGATCAGAATTCATGTCATCGGCAGAAATAATCTGCGAACTATGTTCCTGATGTAATGCAATGATGCGCTTTCCAATACCTTGACCAATTGTTTTGTTCAAACTTGCTTCATGTACTGTAAACTGTTCATCAGATATGAGTGGCAATTTCCTGAATGAAAATCCAAAAGGTGGAAATTCCGATGATTGTCCCCGCATCGACATGCCTGCGCTGATTGGATATCCATCAAAAATCGAAGGTCTATAAATGTTCATCAGAGTCCTTTTGAGCATGTAGCAATGCTTCGACATTTCTTTGCAATCCGGCAAGTTTGGTTCTTTTCAAGGGACTCTTTCTGAATCTGTCCGAGAATTCGGATTTCTCCATGGACATTATGTCATTGAGCAAAACTGTTGTTTGTCCATGTCTGGGATAAAACTCCGCCATGGTTGTTTCCTTTGCAAATGAATTCCAAGGACATACATCCTGGCAAATATCGCAACCAAATATCCATTGATCCATGTTCTGAGAAATTTCGGTCGGTATTGGGATGTCTGGTTTGGCTTCAATTGTCCAGTATGACAAGCATTTTCCTGCATCTACCGTATATGGTTCAACTATGGCAGAAGTTGGACAAGCCTCCATACATGCCGTGCAGGTTCCACAATAGTCTTGAATGGGCTGATCATGGGCAAGTTCAACGCTTGTAATGATCACGCCAATGAAAAACCATGAACCGATATCTCTTGAGATGATATTTGAATGCTTCCCTTGCCAACCTATACCGGCTTTCCTAGCCCATTGTTTTTCTGAAACAGGACCGGTATCTACATAGTATGTTGATTTGGATCCAGGCTGAATAGTGTGTAATAACTCGATGATATGTTGAATGTTTTTTGGCAGAAGTTCGTGATAAT
Source organism: Ignavibacteria bacterium (assembly GCA_016873735.1). Lineage (GTDB taxonomy): Bacteria > Bacteroidota > Ignavibacteria > Kapaibacteriales > UBA961 > UBA961. Next base: position 56,039 of record VGWD01000008.1, read on the forward strand.
CAGTGCCCCAGGCATATCGTGAAATCTTACCTCTATCATCGCCCACTTCATGTTTTTGTGGTGTATAATAAGAACGTCCGACAACAATCACTGATTTGGCCTCAGGCATTATTGCGCGTATGTCTTTACGCTTTTGAAAATTTCTTTCAAGATAGGTCATGGTTGCTTGATACCCTGCTGACAACCATTCTTCGAATTTGCGATACTCTCCAGGGGTGGATTCTGCTTTTGCAATACCCACCAGTTCAAAACCGGCTTTTGTTGCAGCTTGCTTTACTCTTTGAGCATTAAGCGATAAATCAGAGTGCATTGTTAGAAGTTCCGTAGCCATAATGGAGTATTCTTTTCAGGTTTCTCCAGCATTACATATCCATCCAGTTCAAGAATTGAATATGTTTTCAAACGTGCATTGCTCCCTAGTGCCTTCCCGGAGTCAAGAGAATAAATCCAACCATGGAGCGGACAAGTGACTGTTCCTTCTTCAATCAATCCATCACAAATTACAGCTGAATATTGATGTGGACAGATATTCGAAACTGCATAGATTTTAGATCCTTCTCTGAACAAGGCCACTTGGACATCTTCATTAAAATAGATATTCTTTCCCTTCTTCTGATATATCTCATCGGATTTGCATATCCGAAGATAGGCCTTGCCTTCAATCGTGAACTCTTCGAATGATGCAATATTATGTTCAAATGTTTCGAGTTCTCTTTCAGACATCAAATGCTCACGATTTGATCAAGGGAAAATCCTTTTTCTGTACGCTTTATTGTCCCCGCCTTTGTAAAGGCATCATGCTCAAAACAGATAATCCATCCTTGTTCAGATGCTTGAGTCAATAACTCAAGTTTTTCTTCCATACTTGTCAAGGGAAAGTTATCGTAGCCCATAACATAAGGGACTGGAATATGAGCAGCAGTTGGTATGAGATCAGCCGGGAATACAATACGATGTTGATCATCTTGCACATGAATCACTTGCAAACCACTTGTATGACCATATACTCTCTGAACATGAATTCCTGGAAAGACTTCCCCATCACCTTCCAAAACATTGAGCATGCCATTGGCAATCAATGGATCCCAATTTTCGGGCATGAAGGAAGCTCGGTCTTTATCAGTTGGAGATTGCGCCCATTGCAATTGTTCCTTCTGAACATGATACGTGGCATTTGGAAATGTTGGAATGATATCACCTGTGGAAACTTTTTTTGTTGCTCCTCCAACATGATCAAAATGCAAATGGGTTAGGGCTACATCGGTAATTTCCTCAGGAGCTATTCCGTGGGATTGAAGAGATTGTTCAATCGAAGCACGCGAATAATCAAGACGATAAATACTGGCTAATTTCTCAGACATTTTATGTCCACAACCTGTATCAACAAGAATAGTCTTTCCATTACCTTTAATCAAGAGGCTTCTGGCAGTCATGTCTATCCGGTTATGGTCATCACCTGTATGATATGCTTTCATCCAGAGCGTCTTGGGAACAACCCCAAACATTGCACCTCCATCAAGCGCGAAATCGCCTGTTTCAAAGGTACTTATTGTATATGGGCCGATATTCATTGATAGAATCCGATACTTGGTTTATTTCTTCCACTTAATTGAGCAACCGATGGCTTTTGTACTCTCAGGTGCTGGACTTTTCTGTGCAATGAGTGCGTCTATAGCATTTGAAAGATATGTCTGCTTCACTGAAGCAACATCACTGTGATTATCATCAATTGCACCGATATAAGCCACCGTGAATGCATTATTTGATTGCTTTTTCAAAAGGAATACATGCGGTGTTCTTGTTGCACCATATTGTTTGGCAATGGATTGAGTTTCATCAATAACGTAGTTGAAAGGGAAATTCTTTTCTTTCGAGCGCTCAATCATCTTTTCGAAAGAATCTTCAGGTACAGACACGGGATCATTTGGGTTAATTGCAAGCACAGGATAACCTTTGGATGCAAAAGCATTATGCAAATTGATGATACGATCTTCATATGCAATGGAAAATGGACAATGATTGCATGTAAAAATGACCACAACGCCATTGTCTTTTGCATAGTCGGAAAGTGATACCATTGATCCATCAATATTTTTGAGCGTAAAATCAATGGCATTGTCACCAACTTTCAATCCTTCAACTGAGTACAATGATGTAGCACACATCATGAATAATGCCAACATAAACGTTTTCATAATCACTCCTTCATTTGTTGTATGGTAGAAAATAATTCTTCTTTTGTTATCTGCCTCTCAAAAAACAAACGTTTTTTTGATGTACCATTGAATATTATGGTTGCGGGCAATGACCCTGTCCAAGAGGGTTCAATTTTGTCGATCCATGCATTGGGATCCGGTTCATTTAACAATACTATTTCGGATTGCAATTTCTTTTTTTTAATAAACGGAAGAAGCGTCCTTTCAAGTTCCGATGACATATCTAAACTGACGAGTAGTATGCGGACATTCGAAGAAGCATAGAATGAATGTGCTTCTTCAAAATATGGCAATTCTTCTATGCATGGCTTGCACCATGTAGCCCAAAAATTGATAACATGAACGGTATCTGTTGAAGATGACAATACTGCTTCAAGCTTTGCCAATGAGACTACCTCAACTTGAGCATGAGCAGAGCAGTATGCGAATATTCCAAGTAACAAAGTAAATATTCGATTCATCGGATACCACCCTGAGTTTTTTGCAATCGCTCAAAATATTGCCTGATCATGATTTCATAATCTTTCGTATAGCCTTTACCCAAGGACCGAAGAACATCTTGCATTGCTCTTTGGCGTCCTTCAGGTGTTGCAAGATCCAGTGGTGGAGGATTTTTACCGATGATATCAATTCCACTTCTTGATTCTCTTTTCATTTCAAAATCTCGTTCATTGATTGAAAGTGTGGCATCCAGTAATCTGGATAATATTTTTTCTTGTCTTCTGCGTGTTTCAGCTGTAATTGAACCACTTTGCATGGCTGAAACAATTTCTTTCATTTCATCAGCTATTTGTTGAAGATCACCAAGAGCTTGTTTCTTTCCAGTTGGATCCTGCTGTTGCCTTGCTAATTCCTGCATTGCTTGCTGAGCTTTGCTTTGTTGCCCTGCGAGACGAGCCAATTGTTGTTGTTGCTGAGGAGTAAGACTACCATCGGCACCCGGTTGAGGCATACCTTGATTGATTTGCTCTTGCATACCCGCCATTTTTTGTAATTGTTGCATGAATCCACCACTGCCGGATTTTGCTTCACCTTGACCACCGGGATTATCGCATGATCCATCCCCTTCACCTTGCAATTTGTTTAGCGCATCTTGCATTTTGATTGATGCCTTATTCAGTGCATCCATTGCTTGGCCTTGTGATTTTGCGGCCATCTGCGGATTTCTTTGTCCCAATTGCTCAGATGCTTTTTGCATGCCTTGCATTGCATTGGACATCTCTTTCACCATGTCAGGGGTTACTGCCTGGGTTTTTTGAGCCAATTGCATGAGTTCCGAAGCCATTGATGAAAGTTGTTCTTGTAATTTTGCTTGCTCTTGTGCAGACTGAGGCAATTGAGTTGAGTTAAAATCCAAAGATTGAGATTTTGACTTTTGTGCTTCCTGCTGCTTCGACATGGACAAAGATGATTGCAATGATTTTTGCATCTGCCTTATGGCTTCTTTATTCATGTTCTTTTTCATCTGTTGCTTCATTTGGCTCATTTGTTTTGCAAACTTTTTCATGGCCTGTGATGCTTTCTTTTGCTTTTGCGCGGAGGCATTCATCTGACCACTTTGCATGTCTTGCTGAGCGGCTTCCATCTGTTGATCTGTCTGTTGCTCCGAAAGTTCTTGCTTTGCCTTATCCAATTCATCCATTGGCATCTGCTGTTTGAGCTCTTTCATCAATTCTTCAAGTTGCTTCAATTCAGAAGCAAGATCTTTCAATTCTTTCTGCAATATTTCTTGATTTTTGGATAATTGTTCTTGTTCTTTGGTATCACGGGGATTAGTGTTCTCAGTTCTTTGAGTCAATTCATCTTGTTGTCTTGCTAGCTCTTCCGCCTTGCGGATCAATGCATCTGCTTTTTGTTCAACCTGCATCCGTTTGAGCAAATTCATCGTTCGCTCAATTCCCTTTTTAAATTCCTCTTCATTGAATTTCATGTTCTTCATTGCTTGACGCATTTGCTCCGGATCAACCTGCTGCATTGCTTTTTGCATTGCTTCCATGGCCTTTTTCAATTCAGGAGAATTAACTTCTTGCATGAGTTGTTGCAATTTCTGATATTCTTGCAATGTCTCAGGTGACATTGCATTTTTGTCTTGCAATTCATTGGTCATCTCTTGCAATTGTTTACCCACTTCTGACAATTGTTGCTGAAGATCCGATTGCTTTTTAAGTATGTTCTCAATGTTCTTTGCATCTTTCCATTGCATGGATTGATCTTGTTTCAACAACTCTCTTTGAAGTTCTTCGAGTTCTTTTCCGATCTTCTCGGCATCCTTAGCAGTTTGCTCCAATGTTTCAAGTGCTTTATTTTGAACAGAATCTGCTTGTGTCAACACTTCATCCAATGATGGAAGGCGTATTGCTATGATTCCCGTTCTGGCTCTTCCGGGTCCGGTGACAGTATTATTGTCAATGATTTCCAGATAGAATTCATACTTGTCGCTTGGAGCAATACCAATCGTGTTCAAATCCCATGTATAAGATATATCCGAACTTAAGCCAGCTGATCCGGGGATGGGAATGGAAAGCGATGCATATTGTTGCATTGCGGGAGCATAAGTGGATTCAATGAGTCTATAATGTAATCTTAAACCACCAAATCCATAATCGTCACTGATGTGAACGGTGATTGGGAGTAATGCTTGTTCGGTTAGCACACCATCACCTTGAGGCTCTATCAAGGATATGGTAGGGGGATCATCCGAAATAGCTGTGATTGAATAATGAATTGGATCTGCATTCATCCTGCCGTCTGTATCAATTATACTGATGAAATACTCTCCATCCTGACTTATGGAAAAAGATCCTTTTGCAGACATTTCCTGTACATTCATCGCCACTTTGGTGGTATCATATTGTTTGTTCAATGCATTAAGATCACCGGCCATAGTCTTTTGTTTCAGCATGACAATAAACGCTTTGGACAATGGCTTATTAGCGGTGATTTCCAGCATTACATTCGTTCCCTTCAGACCAAGAATATCGGCAGTTTGTTCATCGAGCGATCTTCCTGATTGCTTACTATATGAAGGAGGAGACACAGTACCCGACAATGAGCGAATTTCAGGTCTGTCAATGACTATGATATTTCCCTTTGGTGATAATACTTGCTCTGCCAACCAGTCTGCATGAGCATAAAACATCAATGAAGATTTTGCCGATGCGATTTCATATCTATATACATGCGAAGTGTCTGTAACGATGGAAACCGTATCATAAGCTTCCTGCATTTCTTCCTTGATATGCAATACGATTCGAGGTGGAAGAGTGCCTTTCACAGTGATGAGAATTTCTTCTTTGCTTCCGCGCAATACAGTCTTATTGAGTGGCGATATCTCCAAACTATATGGCGCCGGTGGTATGAATGACACATCATACTGAATGATTCTGCTAAGAGAATCTCTGAGCGGAGTTACTCCAAGAAACAGGAGAATTGTCACTCCAAGACTAAATATCATAAAGAGCAGTGATTTCTTACGCTCTTGTTCATCAATGATCAAGTAAAAATCTTTTTCATGTGTTTTATGCTGTACATCCTCAAATGCAGCTTGAATAAATGGTAATGCTGAAGGGGGATATGAATCTTTTGTTTGAATCAGCTGCAAAGTATTTTGCAATGTGTCCCTAATGTCCATGAACAAAGCGCCAACTCTCGAAGCTATGGATTCATACACATGATTGCTTGATGAAAGCAATAATTGTCGAATAGGAAAGAGTGTAAATATGAGCAATGAGATCAACGATAATATCACCCATGAAGAAAAGAGGAATGTCCGAAAGGCGATATTTCCCTGTGCAAAAAACTCGATTATAGTCCAGACTAACAATACAATACTTGATATGGAACAAGTATTCATGAAGGCAGCATGCAATTTCATGAACTGTTCTTTGCGATGTACTGAACGTAATCGCTGTATGATATGATATATCGGATCTTCTGTTTGCATGGGTAATTCTCAACGACTCAATGCATATACAATGATATTGGTTCCGATTTTCAGCGAAGCTTCTCTCTTTTCTGGCGAATCATGATGAACATCTGGATCTGCCCAACCATCACTCGGATTTGTTTCATATGTGTAAAATACACAAAGCTTCCCTTCATGAAATAGCCCCAATCCTTGAGGCGGTTTTGCATCATGTTCATGGATTTTAGGTAGTCCATTCGGAAAAGTAAAATGGGATGAATACAATGGATGATTGAATGGCAATTCTATGAACTTTTGATTTGGAAAAACCTTGCTCATTTCCTTCCTAATAGAAGCATCCATGCCATAATCATCATCGATGTACAAAAAACCTCCATGCTCCAAATATGCTCGCAATTTATTTGCTTCGGCATCAGTTAAATTCATCGTGCCATGACCGGTGAGAAAAAGCAAAGGGTATAAAAATATATTGTCGGTCGAAAGATCAACGAATTCATATACCGGATCAGTCTGTATTGTTGTATGTGTACTCACATACTTTAACAGATTCACCTCCGATGACTGATCATTATACCAATCACCACCACCTGAATACTTTACCCTTGCAAGTTTGATTTTGCTTCCGGATTGCACTTGCGAAAAAACCGAAAGTGTGGAAAGCATGCAAGCCAGGATCATATATGCGACATGCTTGTTCATGCTTTTTGCAACTGCAATAAGTCTTGCAAAACTTGTACGTGAGCTTCGGCAACAGAGGCTTGCTCTTGCTCGACAATATACCGAAGTATTGGCTCTGTATTGGAAGTTCGAATATGCATCCAGCCATGAGTAAATCTTAACCAAACGCCATCATCATGTCGTATTTCTATACATGCATCCTGAAAATGACGTTCTATTCTTTCGAATACTTCTTTTGAAGAACCATTCCATGCAATTTTGCCCTTGATCAGCGTGGTAGATGGCAATTCCCCTGCCAATGCACTCAAAGTTTTTCGAGTCTGCTTCATAAGTGCAATGATGAGCGCTATTCCAATCATGGAATCTCTTCCATAATGACAAGCAGGCAAGATCACTCCGCCACTCCCTTCTCCACCTATGACTGAGCCATGAATTTTCATGGCTTCAACCACATTGATTTCTCCTACAGGTGTTCTGTGAATATTCCAACCGGCTTGCTCGGCCAGCTTTTCACTCATGATGGATGTAGAAAGATTCAAAGCGATGCTTGAATGCTGTATGGATGGTTTAGAGCATTCCAAAAGTGCCTTCACACATAATGCGATAGTTTTTTCTTCTCCGATAGGTTCACCTTGTTCATCGATCAGCACGAGTCTATCTGCATCAGGGTCCACAGCAATGCCAAGATCGGCATGATTACTCTTTACTGCTGCCATAAGCCCACCAAGATTCTCTGCAAGCGGTTCGGGCACATGAGGAAATATCCCGGATTGATCGCAATACAATGGAATCGATGTACAATGCAATGCATCAAGCATTGCGGGGACATATCTGCTGCCGGAAGCATTGACTGCATCAACCACTGCAATTATTGAATGATCAGGAATCTCGATATTAATCGTATGCAGGGCTTTCTTTACATTTTCAACATGGTGCTGTACGGCATCATTCAACATGATTAATGAGCCATGTTTTGAGCGATTGCCGGATAGTACTTCGGTATCAAGTATGGACCAAAATTCTTGATTTTCTGAAGCATTCAGAAAGACACCATCTGCATTCAGAAACTTCATTCCATTCCATTGCGATGGATTATGCGAAGCAGTAATGGAGATACCTCCCATGGCATCAGAATGTTCAATTTCCAATTGAACTGTTGGTGTGGGAGCAATACCAAGTGCAATGATGTCATGTCCTTGTCGAAGAAGTGTATCAATGATCACTTCTTCCATCCATGCGCCACTTGGTCTACCATCGCGACCTATCACGATGGGACCATTAGGAACATATGTTCCGAATGCATGAGCATAGGATTCTATCAATTCCTTGGTCAACTCATCTGTAGTAGCCCGAAGCCCTGATATTGATCGGATTTTTGCCATAAAAAGCTATGTTATAAATGCTGCGGATAAGGTGTGCAAATATACCGTGTTTATTGCTTGAATACATAAAAAAAGGGCTGACCACATAATGGACAGCCCTGGTTTGTTTTGTTCTGCTCTTTATTCTTCTTCGATAGGTGTTTGAATATTGATGCGAACCGTACGATTATACAATCGGCCTTCGGGCAATTCATTGATGAAGAATGGCAAATCCTCACCTACACCTTTGGATTCCAATGATTGGAATTGACCTTTTGTGGCTGCTCGAATTGCTGTTTCAACAGTTTTTGCACGATTGGTTGACAATTTGGCATTCGACTCAAACATACCAATAACATCAGTATGACCTTCAACGGCAATTTCTGATTTAGGCATTGTTCTTGTGAATACAAATTCCTTCATGATACGCTCATTGAATGGACCGGCATCATAACGATTGAATGGGAAGAGAACCAGTTTATATGTTTCTCTTGTCTTGGCACCGGCTTTTTCAACTTTTACACCCGGTTTATTCTTCACGATCATCACTTTGATCGAGATAGGATCAGAAGCACATTCGGCACCATTGATGCTCTTCACAACAAGACGTGCTGAGAATGAAGCTTCATCGAAGATGGATTCAGTAAGATTGGCACCTGCCGCATTTTTCCAGTCCCATGTGAATGTCTTTTCGGATTTGCCAACATTTGTGAGCGTAACCCAACCGGCATCGCCACGCTTGACTTCAATTCTACGTGAATCTACAAGTCCCTCATCGATGCCATTATCCATTTGGAAATTCATCGTTAATGGAGTTGGGAAAATTGTCGGCTCACGGTCGATCAACGGTTTACGTACTTGCCAGAGATCCTCTTCTGAGCTACTTGCGAAAGTAAGCTCGGTACGACGATTCTCGATATTGCTATACAATTTACTCTGAGGATCTTTGTCGGACGTTTTGGAAGCCACAAGAGCATCAGGAAGGTTTCTCTTCTCAAGCTTCATTCTGCTCTCCTCAATACCCCAAACATTCTTGAGATAATCATAGACGATTTGGGCTCTTCTTTGAGAAAGACCAAGATCTTTTTCTCCCGGAGATGTTTCATCATTACAGCCTGTAACTGTAACTGATACTGATGGATATTTTTTCAGACGATATCCATAAATATTCAAGATGTCATAATATTTTTCGGGAGTATTTGCATTTTTATCACCCTTGACGGTTTCATCCGTAAAGCCTGCTTTTTGGGCAGGTGAACTAAACAAACGATAACGGGGATGCATCGCAGAAGATGTTGAATCGAAAAACACATACGGCAATAGTGGGAAGAGATCGATAGTTGCGACTTCTTCTAGAACCAAACCTTTCCAATTTGCCAATGAAGGATTCTTTTTACTGACACGCTTGATATAATCTGCATATTCCATCTCTGCTGTGATGCTTGGTTTTCTGCCAAGCATAATGCGAACAGGAGGTTCCTCTTTCGATTCTTTTGCCTTTTCTTCATCATATGTGATTTCGGGCTTGATGATTGTAACTGTTTGGCTCTTTGTGCCATATTTGCTGTTTTCGGCTACAATCTCAAATTCGATTTTTTCAGATGCTTTTTCACCTGTTCCATAATCGGAATTCTGAACGATATACTGTAGTTCGCTCTTTCCAAGTTTCAATGAATCACGCTTTGATGTTCCCATATACTTGTTCTTGATGGTAACAGCAGCCGGGATACCCTCTCCTGTACATTCATCAAGCACGAGAACACGTATGATAACCGCTCTGGAGAATGGCGGCACATAAGCCATAAAAATGTCTTGTCCACCTTGTGAACGCTCATATGATCTGTCTGATGAGAAATAAATCACATCGCCGGAAGCAGGGAATGAAATAAATTCTTCATCATCTTTAGAATTGATTCCGGGATAAGGAATCGGAGCTGGTTTCGACCAAACATTTTTTTCAGGATCTGTCAGTGTTGCAAAATAGAAATCTTTTGCACCTAAATTCGGCTGATGTCCAGTTGAAGCAAAATACAGTGTGGCTCCATCTTTCGCAATGAATGGTCCCAATTCTTCGCCTGCAGTATTGACTATGTTTCCAAGATTCTTTGCAGGTTTCCATTTCAAGGTCTCTTCATCAAAATCCGAATACCAAATATCATAATTTGTATTTCCCGGATCGGAATCTGTATTGTTTGGTCCTAAACGATTGGAAGCAAAATAAATTCTGTTCCCATCGGGTGAAAGAGAAGGTTGTGAATCCCAAAACTTGGAATTCACTTCAAGACCAAGATTTGATGGTCTTCCCCATTTCACACCGTCGATATCTGTTTGATACAAATCACAGGAACCAATACCATCCGGACGATCACATGCTGTGAAGATCAATCGCTGTCCATCAGAAGAAATTGATGCAGCACCTTCATTGTAAATGGTATTAACAGTGCTTTTGGAATCTTTTGGTTCCGGCTCGATATTAAACAAGGAATCTGCCTGGAATTCATCAAGGCGACCTTCCTTTTTAGAAGCCCAGAAGTCATCTGATGCCGGACCGCGATATTCAACTTCATCACTAGCCTTGCTTCCTTTTCTGTTAGAAACAAAAAACAATGTTTTGCCATCGGCTGTAACAGTCGGAGCATATTCATCAGCCCCGGTATTGATGGCAGGACCAAGATTGATAATCTTTATGTTTTTGGTCTTTAATGCATTGCTTGCATTGTCATCATCATCAGCTTGAATTGTGGCTGCATAAAGATACAGGGGTTCTTCGGGTGCAGACTCAACTGATTTTTTGACTGCATGAAGCAATTTGCCCTCCAAAATCCCGGCTTTGACCGGAGCAAATGCAAAACATCCTATCAGCATAGCGCCGAAGAAAGTGAGTAGTCGTTTATTCATGGCATAACCTTGAAGTGAAAACGTAATGTATTCTGAATTCATATTGTTAATCTTTGTTTGCCGGACCGATTGTGCAAAGAACAGAACCTTTTTCTATTGCTTTTCCGGATTCGGTTGGAATGGATAATAGTGTTCCTGCTATTGGAGACTTAATAACATTCTCCATTTTCATGGCCTCGAGTACAAAAAGCGGATCGCCTTTCTTTACTGATTGCCCCACTTGAACAGAAATTGATTTGAGCAATCCCGGCATTGGAGCCGGAACTTTTAAAACTGTACTTTGCTTACCGGTTCCTGAAGCAGTGATATTCCTGAAAGCATGATGCTCTGAACCTTGAACCTCGATGAAATATGAATATCCATTGAGTGATATTACCATTCCGTGGTCGTGATGCATTGCTATGACAGTGCGAACTTCATTGGAGTTAGCGGAACGTACTTTGAACAGAGCTGGATAACCTAAGATTGGTTCAAATGTGAAAACATCGTCACCAAACATCACAGAAAAATCTTCAACAATCACCGATTGTTCATTTTTTTTCTGAAGAAACTCTGCTTCGGCGTGATAGGAAACAGCCATATCAGGAAAGTGCAAGTGCATACAGAAACAATATTCAACGTAGGAATTTAGGTAAATTTTTCATTTTTGGCACGTATCAAGCCCGTAAAGTTGTCCACATTCAGTAAAATGATCCATCCTTCACAAAGCAGCTTATGGATAAATCATCGGATTTCTATTCCCGAGTCTATGAATTGGTTCGTTGCATCCCGGCTGGGAAAGTGACCACATATGGCATTATTGCCGAATTTTTGGGGTCAAAAGGGTCCTCAAGAATGGTAGGCTGGGCATTGAATGCTGTTATCGACAGAATTGACATTCCTTGCCATAGAGTTGTAAACAGGCTTGGAGAATTATCAGGTAAGATGCACTTCGATCATCCTATGCAAATGAAAGATCGCCTACTCGAGGAAAACATAACATTTATCGGAGAAACAGTAGATTTGTCCAAACATCTATGGAAACCTGATGATTCTTTTAATGACCTCATCTAAATGAATAACACATACCGAGAATTATATATGAAAACTACTCGCAGAACTTTTATTGGAACGGGTTTAGCAATGGCCGGCACATTGGGATCTTCACTACCCGCTTTCGCTGATGAAAATACCAAAACCGGTTCTCTTACAAAACATGAATTGCCGCAGTTATCGTATGGCTATGCTGAATTGGAACCATTCATTGATGCTACTACAATGGAATTGCATCATTCGAAACATCATAAAGCTTATGTGGACGGTTTGAACAAAGCGGAAGCTGAATTGGCTAAAGCCAGAGCAAATGGTGATTTTTCATTGATTCAACATTGGTCAAAACAATGCGCTTTTCATGGAGGTGGACATGCATTGCATTCATTGTTTTGGAAAATCATGTCACCAATTGCAAAAGGCGGAGGAGTCTTTGATTCATGTCCACTTTCTGATGCGATAACAGCTTCATTTGGTTCATTTGAAAGTTTCAAAAAACAATTCACTGCTGCGGCAATAGCTGTAGAAGGAAGTGGCTGGGCCATTTTGCATTATAGAAAAGATGATGGCGCACTCATCATATTGCAAGCTGAAAATCAGCATAAGCTTTCGGCATGGAATACAATTCCACTGTTGGCAATTGATGTTTGGGAACATGCTTATTATCTGAAATATCAGAATAAGCGTTCAGACTATGTGAATGCTTGGTGGAATATAGTCAATTGGAAGGCAGTCAATGAGATGTATGCAAAGGCGAAACAAGCTGGATGATAGATCTTGAACGTTCAAGCGGTCCGCTTGATCAAAAATCGATAGAGCATGATTGATAATAGCACACCGATCCAATCAGCTATGATATCACCAACTTCACTTGTTCTACCGGGAACGAATGATTGATGGAGTTCATCGCTAAGAGCATATAAGCCGCCTATCACTCCAATCAAAGTCATGTTCTTTTTTGGGGAAATGCTCCGATGCACATGAGTTGCAAGAGCTATAGTAATGCCGTAAGCAAAATATGCAGACAAATGCAAGACTTTATCTTGCCACTGAAAAGATGTAAGGACAAATGGGGGCTGGGGTAAAGAAGAAAAATAAAAAATACCGATGGATGCCGCCAATAGGGGCAATTTGGAAATAATGTTCAGGGTGGTGCTTGAAATCAACGAATGATTCCTTTTTGTGATGAACGGATGAACGAAATGCATGTCTCTACTTCCGGCAATACGTTCTCATGCAAACGTTCATATTCCTCCATGCCGTCAGAGGTGTTCATTCCTGAGAAAAAGACAGCTGAATACAATTCCTGTATTGCATCAATTGCTTGATTTGAAAAACCCCTTCTTCGTAATCCGATCTTATTGACTCCTTCAACTTTTGCTGGTTCTCTGCCGATAAGGGCATAAGGTGCGACATCCTTTGTGACTTTACAATCAGCACCTATCATGGCATGATCACCAACACTGCAAAATTGAATGATTTTTGCAAGGCCACCGAGAATAACCCAATTACCAATTGTTACATGTCCGGCCAACTGAGATACATTGCTCATCACCACATGATCTCCAACGGTGCAATCATGCGCAACATGACAATAAGCCATTATGAGGCAATCTTTTCCTATGATCGCACGACCAGTGACATCCGTACCACGATTGACCGTTGCACACTCACGAATAACAGTTCTGTCACCAATAATTGCGAAGGTTTGCTCGCCTTTGAATTTCAAATCTTGAGGCACTGCTCCAATGACTGCCCCCGGAAAAATCGAACAATATTGTCCGATTCTTGTTCCATTCAATAGTGTGGCATGTGAATAGATTGTACTGCCATCACCAATTTCAACATCATGTTCAATTACTGCAAAAGGACCGATAGTAATATTGGTACCTAATTGTGCTTCAGGTGCTACGCTTGCCAAGGGATGTATTTCTACTGACATGTATCTCGTGTAAATTAACCGGGTAAAGTATCTACGATTGCTGCGGACAATTCGGCTTCAGCAACCAATCCTCCATCAACATATGCCTTTGCACTCATTGCAAATGTGTTGAAACGTTTTCCGGTCATGGTAACTTCCATCATCAGTTGATCGCCCGGAATTACAGGTTTTCTGAACTTCGCATTATTGATTGCCATGAAAAATACCAATTTGCCTTCTTTATAATCATCAGAATTTAACAAAAGCAATCCTCCAACCTGAGCCATGGCCTCAACAATTAGCACTCCAGGCATGATTGGCCGCTCCGGGAAATGACCCGGGAAAAAAGGTTCATTGATTGTCACATTCTTATATCCGATGATTTTCTTGGCTTCATGATCCACTTCAGTGATTCTGTCTACCAATAGAAATGGATATCGATGAGGCATTACCTTCAGAATTTGATTGATATCAAGAACTGGGACTTGTTTCTGAGCAACCTTGTGCTTCTGGGCCTTCTGTTCTTTGTGCAATGATCTGATTTTCTTGGCGAATTCAATATTTACTGCATGACCAGGTCTGGCAGCAAGAATCTGACCTTTGATAGGGGCTCCGATAAGTGCCAAATCACCAAGCATATCAAGCAGTTTGTGCCGTGCCGGTTCATTTTTGAAACGAAGCAGTCGATTGTTCAATATGCCATTTTGACCAAGGACTGCATTTTGTTCAATATCGAATTTCGTTAGCATAGAACGAAGATCATCATCCGAAATTTCTTTATCTACAATAACAATCGCATTATCCAATGATCCGCCACGAATCAAACCTTGCTCATGCAATGATTCAACTTCAGTCAGAAAACAAAATGTACGTGCGGGAGCAAAATCTCGAAGGAATTCTGATTGCAAATCAAACAAACCGGAATGCTGACTTGCCAATGCTGAATTTTGATAATCAATCATTACAGTAATACGGAAATCATCATTCGGCAATGCAACTATTTCGGTTTGCTTGGATTCATTCACATATCGTAACATTTGATCAATTTCAATGAAATCTCGTGGAGCTTTTTGCTCTTCGAAACCTGCTTGAAGCAATACTTCCGCATAAGGCAATGCACTTCCGTCACCAATTGGTGGCTCATTTGCCGTCAGCTCCATTCTGCAATTATCAATTTCCAGTCCAACGAGCGCTGCAAGCACATGTTCAACGGTATGCACGCTTGCACCATTGCAGGTGATTGTCGTTCCACGAGCTATGTCAGTTACATAATCAACCAAAGCAGGGACTTCCGGCTTTCCCTCCAAATCGGTACGAACAAATCTAAAACCGTAATGTTCGGGTGCTGGTTGGAAGGTGATCGTTGAAGGATTTCCTGTATGTAGTCCAATGCCACTTAATGTGACCGGCTTTTTAATCGTTCTTTGATTGACATTCATGAGGATACTCAAAGTAATTCGGGGTCAAATTACGAGGTTTTTTTATTATCACGGGCCTCTTCCAATTCTTTGATTCGAAGCTCCAAAGAAGAAATCAATTGTAATGTTTCGGGTAATTGCTGAGATGCATAGATTCTTCGCATCTCCTTTCCTCGCTCGATTGCTGGGCTACCGAAATAAATACCGGATTGCTCGATGCTTTGCGCAATCCCGGATTGACCAAAGACAATCACATTATCGGCAGTTGAAAGGTGGCCGACAGTCCCAACTTGACCGGCAAATCGATTTCTTGCACCAATTTTTGCACTTCCAGCAATTCCTACTTGGGCAGCAAAAGCGGTGTGCTCTCCAATAGTTACATTATGAGCGATATGAACAAGATTATCAATCTTGACCCCTCTTGATATAACTGTGCTATTCACAACAGAACGGTCGATTGTTGTATTTGCTCCGATCTCAACATCATCTTCTATGATGACATTCCCGACATGCTTGATTTTCTCATATGATCCATCCGCATGTTCTATATAACCGAATCCGTCTGATCCAATAACACAACCAGCATGCAAAATGACATTATCACCCAATACTGTATGTGCATAGCACACAACATGAGGATATGCAATGCAATGGGTACCCATTGATACATGTTCGGATAACACGACATAAGGATGAATAATGCATCCATCTCCAATAGTGCAATGAGCTCCTATATATGCACCTGGATGAATAAGCACTTGTTTGCCAATCACAGCTGTTGGATGAACAAAGGCCTCATTTGCAATATGTGGCTCAGAGGATTGGTCAGGAAAAAAGAAAGCAATAAGTTTAGCAAATGCCGCATGAGGATTGTCTACTCGAATGAATGCTTGCGATGGCCCTGGTTTCACATTCATTCCACGAGGAATCAAGATGCAATTATTCTTACAGTCATCCAGATAAGAAATAAATTGCTTGCCTGCAATGAATAATACTTCGCCCGGTTTTGACTCTTCAATTCTTCCGATCCCATCAATGATGATACCGGCATCGCCTTCCAACTCTGAATGAAGATGGGAGGCGATTTCTTGTATGGCATATGAGCGTTGAAGCTTCATGATGTATTATGGTTTCTTTATACCGGTTGTGTCTGACTGTAGTAATTGCGGATCTCCCGAAGGTGTTGCACCGCCACTTTTGGTTGAATCACTCGATTGACCGGGTAATTTTATCATGTCTTGCAAACCATCCATCACAGAATCTTTTAAAGTGTCGAAGATACCTTTTTTCTCTTCTTCAGGCACTTCGGCAGGCTTCCTTGTACGTGTTCGCTTTGTTGAACTTGTTGAACCTGATGATGATGATTTCTTATTGTTTCTAGGGTCTTTGTCAATGGCTTCTTGTTGTTGCTTTTCCATGTCATCAACATTGATTCCCAACTTCTTGAGAACTTTGACAGTCAAATCATATTTGGGGTTTATAAATGCCAATGGCTGTGTGGATTTATCCCATACGATATCAAAATTGTCATTGAATGAGACTTCTTGAATAGCAGCATAGATTTTCTCTTCCACTCCTCGGAAGACCAATGAAATAGCGGCATCATATTCTCCATTCGGGCCAAGTTTTCGCGTAGCATATTCTTCGCGCTCTTTCTTCTTTTTTTCGAATGTCGCGATTTTTTCCGCCTTCTCAACTTCAGTCCAAACCAAGCGATTTTTCTTTATTTCCATCTCCAATTCATTAATCACTTTTTGCTGATCATCAAGTTCTCTTTTCCAATTGTCAACCATGGTTTGCAAGCGTTGTTCAGCTTGTTTCGCCTCCGGAAATTTCTCGCGAATTGCCTGTGAAGACACATAGCCGATCTTTTGTGCAAATATCGGCAGAGTCATTAGCAGCATGAATATCATGCTGATTATCATTTTTCTTTTGGCGAACATACAAACCCCCATTGATTGGTTTATTTACTGTTTCTTCGAATTTTATCCAATATCTTGAACGTCAAATCGAATTTGTCATCGGCATATAACAAAGCCGGATTTACTTTATCCAAGATGAAATTGAACTTCTCATCTTTGGACACTTCTTTGATTGTCAAGAGGATACGATCACGAATCGGTGTCAGAAAATTTTCTTGCATCTTTCTGATTTCTCCTGTATTACCGAACTTTTCCTCTTGATATTGCAACATGCTTTGTTGGATATTCTTGAGCATGTCTTCTTCTTTTTTCTTTGCATCTGGAGTCATCATTGATTCTTGCTTTTTATATTGCTCCAATTTTTCGGAAAGATCTTTTTGCATAGCAACCAATGTATCCTGAAATTTCGTAGCAATCTCTTTTAGTTTCTTGTCTGCTTCTTGAGCTTCAGGCAATTGCTTCAAAATAACCTCGGTATCAACATAGCCGATTTTTTGTGTTTGTGCATTCATCTTTTGATTGCTCATAACCATGAAAGCAAATAATGCGATGAGTGTAAGAGTTGAGAATTTCATACAAAGTCCTGTGATAAATATGAATAATGATTAACGTCCAAATTGAAAATGGAATTGCCATCCCGATCTTTTGCCACCCGGTATTTGAGAGTCAAATCCATAACCATAGTCAAAACCCAAAAGACCAATTGGATTCAATAGAACCCGAACCCCCAATCCGGCAGAGCGTTTTAGATCAAAAGGATCTGATGAACGAAGATTTTCCCAAACATTTCCTGCTTCCGCAAAAGCCAGCAGATAAATGGGCATTGGATTGAGCGACAATGCAAATCGTGTTTCAATCACATGGCGGGTCATCACTCGACCACCACCGCTTGGCCCAATGGAGCGATCGACATATCCACGAAGTGGCGTGATAGCAAATCCCCCAAGACCATTACCACCCATGAAGAACAATTCATTCCCGAGAATATTTGTGTCACTTTTAATTCCGGCAACATATCCCATATCCGTACTCAGATACAGAACCAATCTTGGATTTCCGTCCACGGAAGCCAAAGGATGAAACATTTCCAAATTAAAGGTGTTTTTCAAATAGTCTACCTTTCCTATTCCTATTCCTCCGGCTGCAAATGTGCTTGAATAAGTAAACCTGGAACCTGAAGTTGGAAAGATGGCATTATCTAAACTGATACGAGATATCGAAGCAGTGAGACTCAACTCACCACCATTGAAAGCTCGAAATACTCCTTGTGAAGCAGTTTGTTGATTGTATTGAGCTCTCACTACACCATCGACACGGAAATAGTCATCCGGCCAGCGGAGCCTTCGTCCGATATTGACGGAAGCGCCATATCGCAAGAGATCGAACACAAAATTCTGTCGAATAGAATACAGATTCACACCCAATGTGGTTGGAGTATTGTTCAACCAAGGTTCGGTGAACCCCAATTGAATTGTTTGGTATCTGCTTTGTTGACCAAACTCTGCATTGATATTCAGGATTTGTCCTCCACCGCCACGCAATGGCTCGGAAAAGGAAAAGTTGTTCAGGGTTATTCCAATCGAACCGGTCAAACCAAAAGTTCCTGCATATCCCATTGATGCATTGAAGGTATCAGTAGATCTTTCCTCAACTCTGTACAATACATCAACTCGGGTATTGTCAACCGGCTTGATGTCCGGTTTCAATGCTTCCGGATTGAAATAGTTCAGAACACCAAGACCTCTAACACTACGAATGATCGCGGATCGATTGAAGAATTCTCCAGGCCTTGTGAACAGCTCCCTTCTGATAACTTTGTCTTTGGTTTTGGTATTACCTACTATCTCGACTTTGCGAATAATATATCTATCTCTTTCAAAAACTTTCACTACGATGTCGAGCGAATCATCATTTGATTTCCTTTCTTCTTTCACAAGATTTGCTCCTAAATATCCATTGTCGAGATACATGGACGCAACATCTGATTGATCTTCATTTCCGGTTAAATTTTTGTCGAAACGTTCTGCATCATAT
>VGWD01000009.1 GCA_016873735.1 Ignavibacteria bacterium
ACCATTGATAGAGCTGATATTCCCTGGTTTTTCCTTTTGGGAGCCCTGAATATGCCTATCAATCAACTCTTGTTTATATGGGGAGTGAAGTTTACAACACCTGCGAATGCTTCATTGGCTTATGCGCTTACTCCTGCTTTCGTATTATTGATAGCCGTCCTATTCCTCGGTGAAAGTTTAACCAAAAAGAAGGGAATTGGAATCATATTAGCCATGATAGGGACATTTATTGTACTTTTTGAACGCGGCCTAGCCTTCGGAAGCGAGCAATTTGTAGGAAATATCATGGTTCTGCTTGCAAGCATGTCCTGGGCAGTATATACTTCATTGGGAAAGAAATATGCAATGAAATACGGTGGTGTGTTCATGACCGGGATTACAATGATCACGGGTTTGCTCTTGTATCTTCCGGTAATTGTATTGGTTCCTGCGAGCATCAATCCCCAAGATTATACAGGCGGCATGTGGTTTCAACTCTTTTACTTGGGTGTGATAACGAGTGGCTTGGGATATGCTCTGTGGTATGTGGCATTAACGCGGATGGAAGCGAGCAAACTTGCCGTTTTTAACAATATTCAGCCTGTTTTGACAACAATTATGGCGTTTTTTTTGTTTAATACCTTACCTAGCGAAACTTTTGTCATAGGAGCACTTATTGCCATATGCGGTGTAATTGTCACTCAAAAGGGGTGATTTACTCATATCATATCAAAAAAGGAATCATTTTTGATAGTATTGCTATCATTACTTTAATAAGATGTTCACATAGTCTATGAAATCCACATTAATATCGGTACTTGAATCATTGACCTCAACAAACAAGGAATTGTTTCCTCAGCAAGTTGATGATTTATTTGCCAGTTCTTCGGATGAAATTGCGGAGTCTTTATTATCGATGTTTCAGCGATACTTCTATGAATATCTACCATCAAAGACCGATATCGGAAAACGAAAATCAATGAGTGATGATTTAAAAGGGTTGTTGACTGGAACGATGTATGCAGGCCAACATTAGATGATATGATCATTGCTTTTTGAGAAAAGTCTCATACGACTTTACTTCATGAGCCAATCGTTTGAAAATTGCCGAAATCACTGCCGCATCATCGATATAACCGATAAATGGAATAAAATCCGGGGTAAGATCAGAAGGCAGAAGAAAATATAATAAGCCGGCGATGAGAAGTGATTTGGATTTCCATGAAAGATTGTATTGCTTGTCCCTCAACATTGAAAATGCCAATTTCACATGTAGCAATAATTCTTTGATTGTTGAATTGTTTGAATGATCAAGTGTCTTTACTTTTTCATTGACATCATTCAATACCCTGTGTTCGTCTTTAGGATTGACTTGACCTGCAATACTTTCAATCACATCTTCCGTATGTTGATTCTCATTCTCATGCATGATGTATCAGGATTCGCTTGTGTTTTCCTCATTTACTTTTTTTCTGGCTAATAGTCCATAGGGGATGATCGCACAATACCCGATTGCAAGCAAAATAGGAGCAATGGTTACAGCCATTGGATTATTCCATTGATTAGGATCATCAGAGATTCCTGTGGACATAAGAACATACCCTATTGCTATTACTATGGCCCCCAATGCCAAAATCATGTAATTATGGGAATTCAATGGGAATTTCCATGATGAAGATGTGATGGAGGTTTGCCTTTGCTTACCTATTGTTCTTCTATTCTTGACTGTTGACATGATATACTCCTTGGCAATAGTTCTACAAAGATACAAAATCACCCATGAATTCTTGATATGAAGATGTTGAAAACTCCGGGCTCGAAGGTCGGGCAATTTTCTGTAATTTTACCATTGAATATTTTACTTTATCCATGTTCAATTACCTATGAATCAAGCCGTTAGAAGCACTGATATTCAAGGAATTCCTTTGTTTAGAAGAGGGAAGGTTCGTGATGTTTATGATTTGGGAGATTCATTGCTCATTGTGGCAACCGATAGAATATCTGCCTTTGATGTGATCATGGACGACCCTATTCCGGGCAAAGGCAAGTTGTTGACTGAGCTTTCATTGTTTTGGTTTGACAAAACGCGTCATATCATCGATAATCACATCATTAGTACAAATCCCTCAGAATATCCGGTCATTCTTTCTCCATATCATGCATTGCTCGAAGGTAGATCGATGTTGGTGAAAAAAACGAGCCCGCTCCCAATTGAATGTGTTGTTCGAGGTTATCTTGCGGGTTCAGGTTGGAAAGAATATCAACAATCAGGCACTATTTGCGGAATAATGCTTCCTCCGGGTTTGCAACAATCTCAGCAATTGCCCGAACCGATATTCACACCGGCCACCAAAGCAGAGGAGGGTCATGATGAAAATATTTCTTTGGAACAAGCAATTGAACTTTGTGGTAAGCGAGCATTGGAAGCAAAAGAAATTTCATTAAAACTTTATGACTTTGCTCATGAATTTGCTCGGACTAGGGGAATTATTCTAGCTGATACAAAATTTGAATTTGGTGTGGATAATGATGGAGCGCTGATTCTTATTGATGAAGCATTAACACCTGATTCATCTCGATATTGGTTGAAAGAAACGTATAATACCCGAGGTCTACAAGAAAATTTCGATAAACAGGTCTTGCGTGATTATCTTGAAACATTGGACTGGAATAAGGAAGCTCCTTCTCCCCAATTGCCTCAAAAGATCATTGATTCCATCACGGCCAAATATCAACAAGCTATTTCTATATTGACAAAGGGTTAACTAAATCATGATACAACGTTATACCAGACCCGAGATGGGTTCGATCTGGGAAGATCAAAATAAATATGCAATATGGTTGGAAATTGAAATTCTTGCTTGTGAAGCGCAATCAGAACTTGGATTAATCCCTAAAGATGATGTGCGCACCATTCGTGAAAAAGCTCGGTTCGATGTTGCTGCCGTTTTGGAAATAGAGCAGACAACAAAGCATGATGTTATTGCATTCTTGACCAATGTTGCTGAATATGTCGGCCCGAGTTCTCGTTTCATTCACATGGGTATGACTTCCAGCGATGTACTTGACACATGCCTTGCAGTGCAAATGAAACAATCCGGCGAATTGCTTTTATCCTCTCTTCATACATTGAAACATGTGTTGTCTTCAAAAGCTAAAGAGTATAAGTATGCAGTTTGTGTAGGAAGAACTCATGGTATTCATGCTGAACCTACCACATTTGGTTTGAAGTGTGCCTTGTGGTATGAAGAGTGCAAAAGGAACATAGTGCGTCTAGAGCAAGCAATCAAGCATGCTGCAACAGGCAAAATATCCGGTGCTGTGGGTACTTTTGAACATCTTTCTCCTTTTGTTGAAGAATTTGTTTGCTCAAAATTGGGGCTTTCCCATGCTCCGGTTTCAACGCAAGTTGTCCAGAGAGATAGCCATGCTGAATTTTTGTCTGTCATTGCCATCATTGGTTCATCATTAGAGAAAATCGCAACAGAAATACGCCATCTTCAAAGATCCGAGGTTTTGGAAGCCGAAGAATATTTTTCGAAGGGACAAAAAGGAAGCTCTGCCATGCCTCACAAGAGAAATCCTATTGTGTCTGAACGTATTTGTGGATTGGCCAGATTATTACGGGGTAATGCAATGGCCGCGTTGGAAAATAATGCACTTTGGCACGAGCGTGATATCTCGCATAGCAGCGTGGAGCGCGTGATTTGCCCTGATTCTACAATCACACTTGATTATATGCTCCATCTTGCCATTCAACTCATGGATACATTACTTGTATACCCCGAAACGATGAAAGAGAATATAGAGAAAACATATGGCTTGGTATTTTCACAGACAATTCTATTGGAATTCGTGAGAAGAGGTCTCACTCGTGAGGCAGCTTATGCTTTGGTACAAAGATCAGCTATGAAAACATGGCAAGAAAAAACATCCCTACTATTGAACTTATTGGAAGATGAAGAAGTACTTGCAATAATCCCTGAAAGTGATTTGCGAGAAATATTCGGAAAGGGAACAACCCTTCAGAAAAGTGTCGACATAATCTTTGAACGATGCGGATTGTAAAAAAAAACCCTGATGAATATCAGGGTTTTTTTTTAATCCATTATCTTTCTCAAAAATGCCGGTTTCTCAACCACGGATGATTTCGGATCTCGAATGATCACCGGTTGTGAGCTGGATCGTACACCATTTGGCAAATCATTCACAGAATTAATTCTGATTGAACCGCCATTTGCCTGTCTTACTGCATTAGGATCAGTTCTTCGCATGAAAGCAGGTTGATTTCGTGTAATAGTCACTTGAGGTTCTTGAGCTTTTTCTTGTGAAGCTTGAATCAATTGAGGAGCTGATTGCTCATCATCGATGTCGCCATAAACTTTCACAGGTTTTATTTTCACTTTTTTTTGTCTTGGATCTTGTTGTGCATGAACTGGAATTGTTCTCATTGCCGGTGCAGAACTAGGTGCAGCTGCGAGAGGGATTGAAGTCTGTGTTGGTATTTGTCTTTCAATCACAGGTTGCGTTGCTTGGACATTGATCTGTGGGGCCGACATAGAAGTCGTGACTTGATATTGACCTCGCTTGAAACCGGTTGCAACTACAGTTATCATCAATTTGTCGTCAAGTGATTCATCATAAACAATACCATGAATAAGATCGACATCACTTCCGGCATTTTCTTCAATGATTGAAACGGCTTCACCAATTTCATGCATTGTCATGCTGGAGCCACCACTGATATTCACAAGTAATCCTTGAGCTCCTGTAATCGACACACCTTCCAATAAAGGAGAATTGAGTGCATTTTGGGCTGCGGCAATTGCTCGATGTTCACCGGAAGCTATTCCAATTCCCATCAATGCATCACCCATGTCCTTCATGATTGATCGAACATCTGCAAAGTCCACATTGATATAGCCATTGCCTGAAATGATGTCTGAAATGCCTCTTGTTGCATTGTATAATACATCATCAACTTTTTGAAATGCTTCAATGAACGATGTATTTCGATCAATTATTGACAAAAGCTTTTCATTTGGTATAACAATCAGTGCATCAACATATTCTCGAAGTTCATTGATGCCCTGCTCGGCGATATTTGCTCTCTTCTTTGCTTCAAAATTGAATGGATTGGTCACTATGCCGACAACCAAAGCACCAAGTTCACGACCAATTCTTGCAACAACGGGAGCACCACCGGTACCGGTGCCGCCACCCATTCCTGCTGTGACGAAAATCATGTCGCTTCCTGACAAATACTCTCTGATGTCATCTGCGTTTTCTTCTGCTGCTTCTTTCCCAATCTCTGGTCTACCGCCGGCACCAAGCCCTCTTGTTGACTCTTTGCCAATATGAAGTTTCGTTCCTGCCGAATTTTTTGAAAGTGCTTGCGCATCAGTATTTGCTGCAATGAAATCAACTCCGGTCAAGCCTCGCTGAATCATGCTGTTGATGGCATTCCCACCACCGCCGCCAACTCCGATTACTCGGATCTTTGCGCCGTAACTGGTTGAATCTGTATCGATAGTTATCACATTTCCCCCCGGAAAAGTGTAGGAAAATTAGTTATTGTCATATGGATATAACACACTTCGAGCATACGATTTCGCTGCTGAATATTGATTGTGTTTGAGAAATTGCAAGGACAATATATCGGCTGCAACGATATATCATGCTTTACAATATAGGGAATCAATTGGCAAATGTCAAATTAAAGTTCATCGAAAAATGTAAAAAATCTTTTGATGAATGACTGCTTGCCGGATTGCTCGGTTTGCTGGATGGGAGGGGGATTGTCTTGATTTGCCGGTTGCGATGATGATTTATCGGTTTGAGGAGAATTGGACCCATGAAGAAGAAGTCCCACTGAAGTTGAAAACATGGGGTGTTCAATCTCTGTACCAAATCCACCGAATTCGCCTCCATTAGGTATGCCGAGTTTTACGGGCATGCCAAAAATTCTTGAAGCCAAGTCATCTGCGCCATGTATAAGTGCGCTGCCACCGGTGAGTACAATCCCGGCCGGTAATCGATGAATATAACCTGATTTTCTAAGCTCTTCGAAGCAGAGTTCGAAGATTTCTTCTAGTCTTGGGCCGATTATTCGAGCCAGCAGACTTTTATTGATTTCCATTGGATTTCGACCACCAATGCCCGGTATCATGATGGTTTGTTCATTTAGAATGCTCTCAACTGTTGCATGACCGAAGTCACGTTTCAATCGTTCTGCTTGATGGTGCAGGATTCCAAGCCCTGCTGATATATCCTCAGTGATTTGATTTCCTGCAAGAGCAATGATGGAAGCATGTCTGATGACATTATCCCTGAATACGGCTATGTCTGTGGTTCCACCACCGATGTCTATCAGAGCCACGCCGACTTCTTTTTCATCATTGTCGAGAATTGCACTACTTGAAGCAATGGGTTCCATCACCATGTCTGTCACTCGTAAGCCGGCTCTTTCAATACATTTGTGCAAATTTTGAATGGCGGAAAGAAGCCCGGTCATCACATGTACATTGGCCTCCATGCGTACACCGCTCATGCCAATCGGGTCTGTAACTCCATCCTGTCCATCGATGATATATTCTTGAGGAAGAATATGTAAAATCTGTCTGTCGGCGGGGAGTTTCACATTTATAGCATCATCAATGATACGTTGTATGTCACCTTGCGAAATTTCTCGACTGGCATTTGGGATGGCAATAATGGATCTTGTGAGCAATGATTGAATATGATCGCCTGCAATTCCAACTACAACATCGGAAATAGAAACCCCGGCTTGTTGTTCGGCCACTTCAACAGCCTTTCTTATGGCTTTTACAGTTTTGTCGATATTAATCACTACACCACGTTTCAAGCCCTCATTCACAGAAGCACCGACGCCCAAAATATCTATACCTCCTTGAGCATTTCCGATTGATGCAATCAATGCAACAACTTTTGTTGTTCCTATATCCAATACCGCTTTGAATTGACCTGTAGCCATACGCATATCCTTAGAAAAAGTCATCAAGAATCCTTACTTGCAAGCAACGGTTGTTTTCCGATGACAATTTGATTTTTCCAACGAATGTCGACATATGTTGGATGACCCTGTTTGGTTGCTGAATGCAACATGTAGAGCCGTAACTTTTCAAGTTTTCTTTCTATGTTTTCAGGAGAACCGAATTTTATCTGCGTCTCACCATCGGTGGTGATGAATGTGTATTCATTTGTTTGCTTATTGATGTCAATTTCTGACAACAGTTCTTGCAGACCCATGTCTTTCATTTTTGCTGCCTCGATGATTGCCTTTATGCTTGAAAGCATATTGCGATTGATCCTGGAACCATCATATATTCCATGAATTATTGGTACATCTGAAGAATGCGAAAATTTTTCATAAGGAAGAACTGTCCCTGTTGAATCAACATAATCGATGCTACCCATTGATGATGGAAATGCAATGTATGGTTGCTTTTCAAAAATGGTGATTTTAAGCCCTTTGATTCCATTGCTCTCCACAATGACATCTTTAACATATGGATGCTTAATAATTCGATCTCTGATCACGGCCAATCGCTTTGATGAAGCAGATTGCGTGGTATCTGCCATTGTCAATGAGGCTATCGCCAAAATTTCTTCATGACGCAATACCTTCACACCCTCAATGACAATTGATTGAACATGCTGGGTTGATTTCCAACGAATTGCCAAAATCAATATGGCAATGACAACCAGACCAACAACAATAAGTTGACTTATCGCACCGGCTCTTGCTTCCGGATTTACATCCGAAGGGTCTTCTTTATGTGAAAATATGTTCAATGGCATCACAAATTCCGCATAGGATACAAGCTGAATCTCCAAAATTCGGAGCAGACTATTGCATCAACTATGAAGATACACGATTGTGAAATGAAGGTGAATGAAACTATGCTGCAGAATCATTCGAAGGCAAACATACGAGAGTAGGCTTTGAAAGACAAGAAAAAAATGCCAAAGAATGCAGTATTTATCGATATGGTATCAATATGAATGCAAAAGAAAATGTAATTTACATTTCACGATAGCAATCATGGAAAATAATGTCATGACATCACAATCTCGATTTGCCTGGTATATGTATGATTGGGCGAGCTCTGCTTTCACGACGACTGTAATCACTGTGTTCTTGGGTCCTTATTTGACTTCTATTGCTCTTGCAGAAGCAGGTCAAAGCGGACTTTTATATGCTTTTGGCATTCCGATAGCACCTCAATCACTCTTTCCTTATGCTGTCTCCACCTCGGTATTCATGCAGTTTTTACTTCTTCCTTTGGTCGGATATGCTTCAGATGGACCTCTAGGCAAGCGATTTGTTATCCTTTCTTGTACTGCCATTGGAGCATTGGCAACGATTGGTATGTATTGGATAGAGGCAGGGCTTGCTTTGCATGGTGCTGTGTTGTTCATCATAGCCAATGGTGCTTATGGTTCTTCTATTGTTGCATATAATGCAATGTTGAATGATGTTGCTGATCACGATGAACGAGATAGGGTATCATCACATGGTTTTGCCATTGGATATGCCGGTGGGGGATTATTGCTTTTGTTGAATCTTGCTTTATATCTGTCCAAAGAATCTTTGGGTATGAATGGTGGACATGCAGTCAGGATAGCATTGGCATCGGCTGGATTATGGTGGGCAATATTCACATTCGTGCCTTTTCTGAAGAACCCAAAACGCGAGAAAAAGGAAAAAGGAGAGGGATTGTTTGTGTCACTTTCGACACTAAAACAGATCATACATCAACCAAAGATCTTGCTTTTTTTGATTGCATTTCTGTTATTCAATGATGGAATTCAAACCGTGATTTCAATGGCTGCTCAATTTGGTAGCGAAGAATTGCAACTTCCTTTGGAAACATTGCAGATTTCAATTCTTCTTGTTCAAATCACTGCAGTATTCGGTGCCTTGATGTTTGGACGATTGGCACAGTCTTCTTCGGCTTTAGGTATGCTTATGGTGAGTCTATTCCTATGGATGAGCATCATTATTTATGCTTATGCATTCTTGCCTCCTGGATCATCCATGCATTTCTATGTTTTGAGCGGCATCATAGCACTCGTTCTTGGTGGCAGTCAATCATTGGCAAGATCAATCTTCTCTAAAATCATTCCATCCGGCAGTGAATCAAGGTATTTTGGGATATATGAGTTAACAGATAGAGGAAGCAGTTGGCTTGGGCCACTGTTGTTTGGTATCAGCTTACAAATAAGTGGTTCATATCGATCTGCCTTATTGGCATTGATTGTGTTTTTTGTATCAGGTATTTGTTTTTTGTGGCTTTTTTCAAAAAGATACAATGTCAATCAGAACTCATGATTTGATTGCTTGATGAAGCAGATACAATATTGACTTATAGACATTCCCTGTTCCAATGCTCATGCCTAATTCGCAGGTGGGGTTTATGGAATAATACCCTATCACTTGTTGCTGTAAAGCAATTTCTTCTTTCATTTCTTTGCATGCATGATGAACCAGTTCCGGATGATGAAATCCATGATCTCCCGCAAAGCCACAACAACCTATTGATTCAGGGATGAAGACTTCTCGAGCGCAGCGTTGAGCTATTGCAGTGATTCTCTGAATGCCTTTATTCAATTGTAATGAACATGGCGGATGAAGAACCGCCACTCCATCCAATGGCTGTATAGGGAGTGTTTCGAGCAGTCGTTCAGCAAAATCCAATATGTCTATTGTATGCATCGTGTTCTGAATATGCGCATGACATGAAAAGGAATCGGTCAAAAGGGGAATGTCAGTCGATAATCCATATTGCCAATCGTTGCATGCAATTTCGGCCGCCTGATCATCACCTTTTGAAGAATAAGCCAATCCGCAGCATCGTGATTCAACATCATCCGGTATGGAAATGCGAATTCCTGCTTTATGTGCCAAAGACATGATCAAATCCGGCAAAGAAGAATTTTCACCCAATGGTTTGGCAAATAAACGTGTGCTGCATGAGGGCATATAAATAATCTCGGGTGTAGATTGTTCATATCGTTGTTGAACCCACATTTGTGGCAATGAAGCAATCCACTGTGGTGTGCCAATACGTTGAGAAATAAATGTACTTATGGATTTCAGTGCGGAATCACCAATAACATTTGAAGCTAATGTCCCGGCACGAAGTCGACGCTTGATCTTCTGATCTCTTTGTTTGATGTCGCTTGCTTCATCCCGTAGAGATTGATGTTGTTTGAGATTCTGCGCTGATCTCTTTGCAATCATGTATTCGCCGGTATTGATGTTCACAGGACAGGCAAGTGAACATAATCCGTCAGTTGCACAGGAATGTATTTGCTGAAAAGTTGCAAATGATTGGAGTTCTTTCTTGATACCTTCGTCAGAAGCCATTGCAAGTTCGCGGTCTAGAATAATTCTTTGTCTTGGCGAAAGTGTTGCTTGATGAGTAGGGCAAACATGTTCGCAATATCCACATTCGATGCAGGAATCAATTATTGAATCAACAATTGGAAATGCTTTAACATGCGATATATGTGCATTTGGATCATCATTGATGATGATCCCCGGATTCAATATCGATAATGGATCAAATAAACGCTTAACTTGTTTCATCAACCGATAAGCATTCTCCCCCCATTCATGAGCAACAAATGGAGCTATATTTCTTCCTGTTCCATGTTCAGCTTTCATAGATCCATTATACGTATCTATGATGATTGTAGCCAAATCATTCATGAATGAACCAAAATGCTGTATATCCTCAGGAGTATCGAAAGAATGTGCAATCACAAAATGAAGATTGCCTTCTTTTGCATGGCCAAAAATGATGGCTTCATCGAAGTGATATGCTGCAAAGAGATCTCTAAGATCTTTTACCGCATTACTCAATGAATGAACCGGAACGGCTATGTCCTCATTGATTATTCCTGTGCCTTTTGCTCTTGAAGCTCCAACGGATGGAAACATGCCTTTTCTTATATTCCAATATTGCTGCCTCTTTTGTATGTCTTGCGTGAAATCAGGAATTTCTATCAAAGAGATCGAATGAAGTATCTCACGGAATGCTTGGAGAAATATATCAAGTTCATCAGAAGTCTGTGATTGATACTCTATGAGCAGACCTGTGGCATCATCACCCAATGAAGATATTATGTTAGGAGCACCATCTTGATTTTCAATAGAACGCAATGCTGAGCGATCCATCAATTCGAGAGCAACGGGATTTGTCTGTGCCAATATTGGGATTGCTCGACATGCATCATCGATGGTTTGGAAAAACAAGATTGCTGTTGCTGCCTGTGGCAAAGTGGGAATAGTCCGAAGTCGAGCTTTTGAAATGAAACCCAATGTACCTTCGGAACCTATCAATAGTCGCTTGATGATATTCGCCGGATTTGATTCATCAAGGAAAGCATTCAAGCAATAGCCCACGGTGTTTTTCAACCGGTATTTATGTCGAATGGTGTTTATGAGTTCCGGATTGGAGAGAATGGCATTTCGAATATCCAGCAGTCCTTCATAGAGTTCCGGGGAAGTACTCTTCAAAATCTCATCAGCATTTGGCCATGAACTATCAAAGATAGTTCCATTTGGAAGTATGCATTCAAGTGAATCAATCGTATGATATGAATTGTATTCAATGCCGCAACACATACCACTTGCATTATTAGCCAGAATGCCTCCCATCATGCAAGCATGTATCGAAGCAGGATCGGGTCCGATTTTACGATGATGTCGTGAAAGCATTCGATTGACATGTCCACCAATGATACCGGGTTCAACAGTCACGATATCAGTGGCATCATCAAAAGATGCATACTTCCAATGCTTTGAGCAATCAACTATGAGTCCATGTCCTACAGCTTGACCCGAAAGTGAAGTACCTGCAGATCTGAATGTTAATCCGATATCAAATTCTTTGGCCCATCTCATCAAAAAGATGATATCATCTTTTGTTTTTGGGAAAACTATGCCTATAGGTACAATTCTATAAGCACTCGCATCATGTGCATAAAGTAATCTGTGAGGAAGTGAGGTGAGTACATCTTCTTTTGGAAAATGAAGTCGAAGTTTCTTCAAAGCTACATCGCTATGATCAATCACTTGATACATTGATTCCAATGAAATCTTGATATAAACCGATTAATTCGCTCACACACATGGCAGTAGCTCCCCAAAGGTGATTTACAGGATGTATGTTCCAGCAAGGAGCCAATACTTCCATATCGGGTGATCGCAATGTTGTTATATGCTGTACTTCATGCACGAAAGCCAGATCATGCAATGCTATGGAAAAGACTTCTTCAACTTCCATCGGATTCGGATTCATAATGGGTTTATCCGAAAGATGTCCGACAATAACATGCATCATGGAATGAGAGGGGGGAACAAACAGTGAAGACAGATTCCCAATGACTGAAATTTGTTCACGAGGTATGCCCAATTCTTCATGTGTTTCTCTCAATGCGGTTTGCATTATGTTTTCACGTTCTTCAGATTTCCCACCCGGAAAGCAGATTTGTCCTTTATGATGAGAAACGTTGTTGCTCCTCATTGTAAATATCAATTCAGATCCTTTTTCGCCAGGAAATAGCAAAGCTGCCACACTCGTTTGTTTTGCATCAGGAGGAATAAGGCGTGGTTCAAGAGTTTGTCGACCTTGAACATAAGGACTCATTCTTTGTTGATATTCCCAACCTGGTAGTGGCAGTTGCAATCGCACGATAAGATATTCTATGAATGAGAGATGGTCTTTCATCGTTTGATTCGATCTGGATTTTCATGAATGAATTGCATCCAAGATTTTGCGCTTTTTTTCATTGTGCTTCTTTTCATACCATGGCAGAGGGCAACTGCCAAGGCATCCGTTGCATCAAAGAAGGGTGATTCTTCTTCGATGTTCAATAATGATTTCACCATGAACCCCACTTGTTCTTTACTTGCATTGCCATTACCCGTCACTGCACGCTTCACTTCCTTTGCTGAATATTCAATGACAGGAATGCTTCTTTGATTTCCGGCAAGCATTGCGACGCCACGAGCATGCGAAAGTTTGATGAGTGATTGCGCATTCTTTGCATAAAATGTTGCTTCCAATGATATCTCATCAGGTAATGTACGTTCTATGACTGCTATCAACTCTTCATAGATCATACTCAATCGCTGTGGCATGGAATCAAACCGTTTTTTGGCTTCAACAACGCCGAACTCCAAAACCCGGAATGAAGCATTTCCTGTTTTCTCTATGACGCCATAACCACAAATGACGCTACCGGGATCTATGCCCATGAAAATCATTTCATCCTCTTCTTATTAGTGAGGAATAACTGCTGAGCTTCCTGTTCATCCAAAAATTCGGCAGGGCCGGATAAACTGATCATTTTATCTCGACGCAAGGCATTGACATGTAGTATCTCTCCGGAAATGACTTCGATTTCTATAGGATATTCATATGGCCCACCCGACATAGCTTCACTACCAGATTGCGAAACATAAGCATAGCCAACTGCTAATGCACCAGTCCCACATGCAGCAGTTTCGCGCTCCACTCCTCTTTCGAAAGTACGGATGCGAAGCCTATTTTCTTGTTTTGGAAATACCAAATTGACATTTGCGCCTCTTGGGAAAGTAGCAAGATGCCGTATTGGTTCGGCAAATGTGTGAAGATCAAAGCGATCAAAATCTTCTTCATTCTCCACGCATTGCATTGCATCAATCACTACATGGTCAGCACCATTTTCAATATAGAATGCCTGCAGTGAATTCGGAAGAGTAATGTGAGAAATACTTTGTGTTTCAGGGAAATACATGGTTACATGATTGCCAAAATCCACATATTCGGCTTCATATTCTGTTCCAGCCATGGAAAAAAAGACATCCCCGTAATGTGGTATTGGATTCAAAAAATATTGAACATAGTATTTGACAGCACATCTTGCGCCATTGCCGCACATGGCTCCAAAAGAGCCATCGGGGTTAAAAAAATCAACCTCCATATCATAGGTTTCGCTTTCGCATAATGCTATGAGTCCATCAACTTTAAAATCAATGGTAAGACCTGAAACGATGAATTCGGAAAGTGTCTCGATTGACAAGTGTAGTTCGCGATTGTCAATCACGCAAAAAATATTTCCTGCCCCATGCATGAATGAATATGGCAGCGGTTTATTCATGAAATTCTCCGCTTTGGTAGACATGATCCACTTTTTGTAATTCAATAAGGATTTCCTGAGCCAATATTGAATTCCCGGCGATGATCGATGAGGATGACTTCATGTTGAGTTGTTTGCCATGATAATCAATGACGATTCCACCGGCTTCACGAACGATCAATGATCCTGCAGCCATATCCCAAGGTTGCAATAGGACTTCCCAAAAACCATCAAAGCGACCACTCGCCACATATGCCAAATCCAAAGCAGCTGACCCCAATCTTCTAACAGGTATTCCCATCGAAACCAGATGTGAGAAATGTTCAATACAATATCCGGGATTATCACTTACAGAATAGGGGAATCCGGTCACGAGAAAAGACTTAGCCAATGTTGTGATTTCAGTCACTTTGATTGGATTACCATTGCAATATGCTCCTTTCCCTTGTTCGGCAGTGAATAGTTCATCTGTCATTGGTGAATATATCACACCCACGAGAATCTCATTATTGCTGATTACTGCAATGCTAATGCAAAACAATGGAATTCCATGTGCAAAGTTTACAGTGCCATCCAATGGGTCGATCACCCAAGTAAGATCACTGTTTGTTTCATGATGACCTGATTCTTCGGTCAATATGGCATGCATTGGAAATGATCCACGAATATGTTCCATGATAATGGCCTCTGCACGAAGATCATATTCAGTGACCAAATCATGGTATCGTGTTTTTGAAGAGACGGAAAATTGAGACCTGAACCCCTCTTTGAGGAGAGCTCCGGCATTTCGCGCTGCTTCGATAGCCGTATTCAATAATGTATCCATAAACGCAAGGTAATGATTGTGCTGCAAAAATACGAACTGAACAAACCTGAATTCGCAAATAATTTAGAAAGGACTCATGCCTATATGCTCCATTCAATTTGCTATTTTGCATCATCGCAATCAATCACTGAGTATATTCAAATATGGTAAATAAAGAACTCATCAAAGATACAGTATCTGTCATAACTCTCGGATGCAGCAAAAATACCGTCGATTCCGAGGTTTTGTCCGGTCATCTGCAATCCGCGAAACTGACCCTTGTGGACGATCCGGAACAAGCTTCCACTGTGATAATCAATACATGTGGATTTATAGATTTGGCAAAAGAAGAGAGTGTTTCAGCAATATTGGAAGCAGCGGAACTTAAGAAACAAGGGAAAATAGAAACATTGATTGTAGCCGGTTGTTTGTCTGAACGCTATGGGAATGATCTCAAAGAAGAAATTCCGGAAGTTGATCACTTCTTCGGAACTGAAGCCTATGTCAATATTCTGAAAGTGGTTTCTCCTGATTTAAAATATGCTTTGCTAGGTGAAAGAGTCATATCCACGCCAAAACATTATGCATACATGAAAATTAGCGAAGGTTGTGATAATCCATGTTCATTCTGTGCCATTCCACTGATGCGTGGGAAACATCGTTCAAAACCTATTGAAGAGCTTGTGCGTGAAGCTCAATCATTGACTCTTCAGGGAGTCAAAGAATTGATTCTGGTAGCTCAGGACTCAACATGCTATGGATTGGATATTTACGGAAAGCGTAGTCTGGATTCACTTTTGCGCGCACTCAGTGATACTTCCGGTGCCGAATGGATTAGACTCATGTATGCCTATCCTTCAAAGTTCCCGAAAGAAATCCTTCCGGTGATTGCCGAAAGGGATAATATATGTTCATATATCGATATGCCGATGCAGCATATCTCAACACAAATGCTGAAATCCATGCGTCGCGGTATTACACGAAGAGCAACCGAAGAATTGATTCATCATATCAAAGACTCTGTTCCAGGCATTACATTAAGAACAACATTCATTGTTGGCTATCCCGGAGAAACCGAAGAGGATTTTCAAGAATTATGTGAATTCGTAAGTACAGGTGCTTTGAATCGCATGGGAGTTTTTACCTACTCCCAAGAAGATGATACCTATGCATATATTCTTGGCGATCCGATTCCTCAGGAAGTAAAAGATGAACGTAGAACAATATTGATGGATATTCAAAAGCACATATCGCATGAAGCTAATCAAGAATTGATAGGGAAAAGAGTTCGTGCGATGGTCGAGCAAGAAATAAATGGGGAATATCAATGCCGAACGGAAAGTGATGCTCCGGAAGTTGACAATGAACTCTATGTCCGTTCAGAAACACCTCTGAATCCGGGAGACATGATTTGGGTTGAGATTGATGATGCGGCAGAATTTGATTTGTTTGGACATGTAGTAGAATAAAAAAGGCCCCGAAGATCGACATCTTGGGGCCTTAAATCTTTCCATTCTATTCGAGTTACTTTACAGAATAGCGAAGTAATTCTCTTACAAAACCATCACCTTTGAATTGTATTGGTTCAATTCCTGGGATGGTTACTTTCAAATCCAAAGCAGGAAACTCTTCTTTGACGATACCTACATTTTGAGCGATCCAGATATATTGTTTAACCGCAATCGGATCAACTTGGAAGACATTTCCGAAAATCGTAATCGAGGGCTTCAAAGTCAATGTTAATTCAAATTTCGTAGTATTTGGGAAAGAAGCTCCATTGATTGCAACGCTTGATGTTTCAAGCTTTTTCCCTTTCATGGAGATATTTGAAGATAATGGAATGGTTGTTCCGTTGAATGGAACTGATACACCTGTGACATTCGTATCTGCAATTGTCCATTCCGTAGTTGCATTAAAGTCCGCAAACTTAGACCAACGTCTTGTTTGAGGAATGATGGTATTGATCAATTCAGTCAATACAATCCCCGGTGGGATAAACTGCCAATAGCCCCATACAGTTTGACCTTCCTTTGCATACAAGTCTGTTCTGATTTTTACATTTGATCTGAATACATCAAAAGCATAAGCGGTTTTTCCATCCTTAAGAGATGATCCACCAACAACCATCGAATCTACCTGAACTGCATTCAAGTCTCGTTGGCCTGTCAATGAATCCAATCTGATGACATTATAGACATAGTGGCTACCTGTTGTGAGTGGCATAATGTCGGCAGATGGAGTTGGTGTTGTTGTATCATCGGAGCATGATGAAATTCCGATTGTTAGCCCCATCACAATCAAGATGAAGACTGATCTCAAAAATATTTTCATGATATACCTCTATAAATGAATTACATATTTCTTCTGTATTGTCCGCCAACTTGATATAATGCATTTGACATTTGTCCAAGCGAGCACACTTTTGCCGCTTCCAAGAGAGCTTCAAATATATTGCCATCTGCAATGGCGGTTTGTTTCAAATTTTTCAAAGCTATGTCTGCTGTACTAGCATGATGTTCTTGGAAGGCATGCACATTTGATATTTGTTGTTCTTTTTCTTTAGTTGTAGATCGAATCACTTCTTGAGGAATAATTGTTGGCGAGCCATTCTTTGACAAAAATGTATTCACTCCTATAATTGGATATTCTCCGGTATGTTTCAATGTTTCATAGTACAAGGATTCCTCTTGTATTTTGTTTCGTTGATACATTGTCTCCATCGACCCGAGAACACCGCCTCTTTCAGAGATTCTATTGAATTCTCCGTATACAGCTTCCTCAACAAGATCGGTTAATTCCTCTATGATGAATGATCCTTGCAAGGGATTTTCATTTTTGGCCAGACCCAATTCACGATTGATGATAAGTTGAATCGCAACTGCTCTTCTTACAGATTCTTCGGTTGGAGTTGTGATGGCTTCATCATATGCATTGGTATGCAATGAATTGCAATTGTCATAAATGGCATAGAGTGCCTGCAATGTGGTTCTTATATCATTGAAGTCTATTTCTTGAGCATGCAATGATCTTCCAGAAGTTTGAATATGATACTTGAGCATTTGAGAACGCTCATTTCCACCATAAATATTCTTCATGGCTTTCGCCCAGATTCTCCTGGCAACACGACCAATTACTGCATATTCGGGATCTATACCATTCGAAAAGAAGAAGGAAAGATTCGGCGCAAAATCATCAATGTGCATTCCGCGTGAAAGATAGTATTCGACGAATGTGAATCCATTTGCCAATGTAAATGCCAATTGAGTAATTGGATTTGCTCCTGCTTCTGCAATATGGTATCCGCTGATGGATACCGAGTAGAAATTACGTACTTGTTTGTCTATGAAGTATTTCTGAATATCACCCATCATTTTGAGGGCAAACTCAGTCGAAAAAATACATGTATTCTGCGCTTGATCTTCTTTCAAAATGTCTGCTTGAACTGTTCCACGTACAGTCTTCAGTGCGCGTTCTTTACATTGTGCATAGACATCGGCGGGAAGGACTTTGTCTCCTGTAATGCCCAAAAGTAATAATCCTAGTCCTGTATTGCCATCAGGTAATTCGTGGCTATGTGTCAATGGATCTGAGCAATAGCGGGGTATTTCATGATTGGAATCAGCATACATTTGCGCAATCTTTGCTTTGACTTCTTCTTCGAGACCATGTTCACGAATATATTTTTCACAATCTTGATCAATAGCTGCATTCATGAAAAATGCCAGCAACATCGGTGCAGGACCATTGATGGTCATGGAAACTGATGTCTTGGGATTGCAGAGGTCAAAACCTGAATAGAGTTTCTTTGCATCATTCAGTGTGGCTATTGAAACACCGCTATTGCCAATTTTTCCATAAATATCAGGCCTGAAATCAGGGTCTTCTCCATAAAGGGTAACACTATCAAAAGCTGTTGACAAGCGAGCAGCAGGCATCCCATGACTTAAGTAATGGAATCGTTTATTGGTCCTTTCAGGTCCACCTTCACCAGCAAACATTCTGGTAGGATCTTCTCCTGTTCTTTTGAATGGGTATACACCAGCAGTAAAAGGGAATTCACCGGGAAAATTCTCTCTCATGGTCCAACGAACGATCTCTCCCCAGTCTTTGAATTGAGGTGTTGCTATTTTGGGAATCTTTGTATGACTAAGAGATTCAATGAAATTCTCGACTTTGATCTCTTTATTTCGAACGGTATAAGTGAATTCATCATTTAGGTAATTCTGCGTGGTGTTTTCCCATTGTTCAAGAATTCTCCTGACCTCTGGTTTGAGTTCAGTTATCAACTCATCATAGAGATGACGTACATCTTCAATGGTTGAAGGTTCAACAACATGATTTGTTTGTTGTATTGACATAGGTTGTCATTGCCGAAATAAGGAGTTCAACATTTGTGCAAATTTACTGGAATTTCAACAATTCATCCGCTGTAAGTCTTCATTTTACTTGATTTTTGCTTTGATAGGACCCCTTGTCCCCGAAAAATTAGTCAATTCAGCTTCTATTGCCCCGATTAGTACTTTTGTACTGACTTTTACAGGGACTTTTCGCTCATCATCTGTCAACCATAATAGTATCTTTCCTTCACTTTTAAAGAGACCACCTTTGGTTACTATTGGCTCAACCACAACACAATTGAAAGTTCCGGCTTGAACGCTAATGGTCTGCTTTCCATGAATTCGTACGCCAAGCGTATAGGTACTATCATCAACAAAGTTCTTTAACTGTATCATCTCTCCTTTTTTCCTTGATGACAAATCCATTGTTCGCACAAAGTAAAAAGCTGAGACTATATCATGAGAAAAGGTAGGAAATGGATATGATTTATCATCAACAAATGCTTTTTTGGATTGATGATCAAACTGAGCTTTGGCATCTTTTTTATATCCTCCTTCGCGTATTTTTTGTTCAAAAAAATAGGGATATATTCCATCAATATCGACGAGAGTACGATAGATGTCCTGCACTTTATAAAGCCAATCCAATGATTTGAGTGAGCGAACTTCAAATCGTATATCATAACATGGTCTGCCCTTGAACATGAAAGACTTGGGTTGCACATGAAAGTACGCATCACCAGCTTTCACAAATTGATAGCCAACTTTATACTCAAGTCTTTCCCCCAAACCAAATGCCTCATTGGTGATGGTCCTTAGAGCTTGCTGAGCGAGAATGCTACCAATACACAGAAAGTATACAAATAGGAACTTGATCATGATAAGCCAGAAAAAAAAACGGCAAAACAATATACTGCTTTGCCGTTAGAACGCATAAAAACGTAAAGGTTTACTGAATGCGGAGAGTTTGCCCTGCTTTCAGACCACTTTTGGCTTTCTTATTTTTCTTCTTTAATTGCGAAAGTGAAATTCCAAATTTGTTTGCGATGCTTTTCATCGAATCTCCCTTGCGTACTTTGTATTGCTTTGGAATACGGGAGGAAGAACGACTTTTAGAATCTGATGAACTTCCTTTACCTGAAACTTTAGAATATACCTTAATTTTTTGTCCACGGACAATCTTACTGGCTTTGATGCCGGGATTCCATGAACGTAGATCTCTTTCGCTCACATTATACATTGCTGCAATCTTGGAAAGCGACTCACCCTTTTTGAGTGAATGGATTTTCAAGGTAGCCGCGGATGTTCTTTTCTTTGATACAGCTCTCGATGAACGCTCATCGGAGTAAGTCTGCTTGGGAATGCGCAAGTTGATGCCGGCATTGACTGAACCGGATTTCTTTATATTATTTGCCTTGCGCAGAGATTCAATGTCAACGCCATAATCATCTGCGATTTGAGCTAAAGTTTCACCTTTTTTAACGGTATGCTTATTTCCTCGTTTTACTGATTGAGCGGAGCTCTTATGTTTTTGTTCTTGTATGTAAACAAGTTTTGGGCTCGCCGTTGAGGAAACAATAAGCTCTTGGCCTTCTGCTAATTGATCGGTATCAAATGAGATTCCATTCCAATTTCTTAAGTCGGTCATTCTCACGCCGTATTTCTGTGCAAGCGTGTATAATGTTTCACCTGAACGTACGATATGTTTCACATGAGCACGGCCACTCTTTTTTTGAGTGATGGGATTTGGCTCAGCGGTTTCCTTATTTGACAATTGTGATTGAATCTGCTGTGAAGATATTGATGGAGATGGAATAGTTGTTTCATCATTCTCATCGGATGCAATCCGTTCCTCCTTAGCCACAGAGGTAGTCACTTTTGCAGGATTGGAAGAAATAGAAGATGTTGCCTTTGCTATCAACTCATTCTGAGTGGTATTTTTTTGCAGATTGGAAGCAATTGCCTGACTAGGTATCGTTGGCTGAATCGTTTCCTTTGCAGCGGTGGAAGAAGTTGTAGCAGTACTTTTTGAGATTTGTTCACCTGTTGAAGGTATCCCGGTTATTGAATCACTGCTTATCTTGCTTTCCGCTACAGTTGCCGTTCCCAGAACTTCTCTTGGGATGCGTAAGGACATACCTTTCTTGAGTTTGCTACCGGATGAAAGAGCATTGTTTCCGGTAATATCTTGCGTATTTACTGCATATTGTGCAGCTATGCCTTCGATTGTTTCGCCTTTATCAACAGTATGAAGCACCCATGGGTTTAATTCTTCAGGCGTAAGTTTTGCAAGATTTTGCACGAATAACTCTTTCTTTCCAACAGGTATTTTCAATTCATAAGGAGCTTCACTGTTTGGAGGTGTTGTTATTCCCACCAATTCCGGATTCAATTCTTTGATCTGTTCAACGCTTTCATTTAAACATTGAGCCAATACTTTGAGACTAATCGAGCCATCAATAGGATGTGTTTCATACACAAATTCAGGTTCAAAAGATAAATCATCTTTTGTGAAACCATATTGTTCCTGATTCATGCAAATGACTGCAGTCGCGATATATAAAGGCACATAGTTTTTGGTTTCTTTAGGTAGAAACTCGCGAATATCCCAAAATGTCGGTGCGTCTTTTTGAATACGGGAAACACCGCGACGAACAGGGCCATTTGGTCCGCTATTGTATGCTGCAAAAGCTAGATGCCAATCACCAAATTCATTGTAAAGCCATTTTAAATATCGCATCGCTGCACGAGTCGACTTTTCAGGATCTCTTCTTTCATCAACCCATGAATTCATCTTCAAACCATAATCACTTGCTGCTGCCTGCATGAATTGCCACATTCCGACTGCCTTTGCCCATGAAACCGCATTTGGATTTAATGCACTTTCTATCATTGAAAGGTAGATGATCTCTTCTGGCATGTCCTCTTCTTTGGCGATCCTCTTCAAAAGAGGAAACCACTTTGTGCTTTTTTCAATCCATCTTTTGAAGAATTTCTTTCCCTTGTCCTGAGACAAGAACGTAATGTTCTTTTGAACATATTCATTCATGTCCAAGGGGACGGTCATCCCGGGTACTCCGGGAGCACCTGTCAATCTCGAACTTGTAAATTGCAATGTCGACATAGCCGGTGAACTTGGGTCAATCTCCTCAACTTCTTGATAGATTTTGTTCCGAAGCATAAAAGCTGAAGAGCTCTCAGGCAAACTGTCAATGATTTGAACATAACTTTCATAGTCGTCTATGATGGATTGAGCCAAATCGGCAAAATCTTCATTAGATTCAATACCAGGATAGCTTGCCAGGGAGTTCAGAGCCTGAACCGCATCTTCGAAGAGTCTTGGAATAGATAAAGTATCGTCATTCTCAATTGCAGTTAATGCCTTGAGATACTTCTGCCTTGCTCTCTCGAGCTTTTCAGAAATAACCTTGCTGGCAGTACTCTGGGCTT
Organism: Ignavibacteria bacterium; assembly: GCA_016873735.1. Classification (GTDB taxonomy): domain Bacteria; phylum Bacteroidota; class Ignavibacteria; order Kapaibacteriales; family UBA961; genus UBA961. Next base: position 22,726 of record VGWD01000009.1, read on the forward strand.
CGATGCCGATACTTGGGGTTTGTTGCTGTTTGCCGGCTTGATTTCCGGTACCTTGTGCGAAAGAAGGTGGTGCATGAAACAGCATTATGCCAATGGACACAATGCAGAAGCCATAGAAATGTTTGATGATTCCTATCATCGGTAACTCCCTAGATAGTGTGTAAAACTATCACATCGTATGCTGCTCGATGTGAAGCCTAATATACCTGATGCATGATACTTACCCAAATTGAAAAAAATTCATAAATCCTTCATTTTGCTTGCCTTGCGATTGTATTTCCTTGAAAAACATAATGGATACGGGTATATTTCTCATCATACCCCTGCATTTTATACTGCATTCATTTACATTGACAAGAAAAATAGCAAGTCGTTGAAAATAAATGCAGATACAAAATTATGCAGGATTTTTTCTGTTCGATCTTATACGAAAGAAATGTTTGTTCTTTACTATCTAAGTATTGAACAAAGACTTGGAGTACTCCGATCATCTTTAGCGGATGGGGCTATGGGGAGGGGAATTATGAATGTTTGCTGAAGGAGCAAATCAATAGTTTCTTTTCTTCTGCTTCGAACCATTGAACACCTATCCATTTGATAGAAATCTCATTGATAGTGAGTCCGGGAAAAGCCTGTTTGGCATCATTGATTTCAGCGGTGAGATCTCCACCTTTCAGCAAAATATAGGAACCATTGTTTTTCAATAACGGCTTTGTCCATTGTATCAATGAGGAAATAGGAGCTACTGCTCTGGCAAGAATATGATCAAAAGATCCTCGAAGTTCCTTTTGAGAAGCTACGTTTTCCATGCGAGAGATGACTGCTTTAAAATTTCTTTGTCCGGTATGGTCTGCGAACATAGCTGTCAATTTCATTTTCTTGGCAATGGAGTCAACGAGGGTGATGTGAATATCGGGTCTGGAAATGCCGACAGGAATTCCGGGAAAACCACCACCACAGCCAACATCTATACATCGACTTTTGGGCTCGATCAAATATGTTTTTACAATGCTGAGAGAATGCATGAAATGCCGAATCCAAATATTATCCATGTCTTTTCTTGATATGAGATTCACCTTTTCATTCCAATACAGCAACTCATTATGGAATCTCGCGAATGTTTCCATTTGTTCTCGAGTGAGGAGAATACCGTTTGCATTGCATATTGTCCAAAACTCCAGGGGATCCATCATGAGCACATTCCTTCTTTCAAACCGCGATAACCACGTAGAAAATCTGAAACTGGCATAGCAGCTTTTCCTTCTTCTTGAATTTGCAATAGTGATACATTCCCATCTGAAGTGCCAATAAAAAAGCCATGTTCATTGATGATAAATGAAGATTGATGTATCTTCAAAGATGGATCGCCAAAACTTGCTTTTAGAATCTTCAGGGTTTTATCATTGAACATCGTCCAAGCACCGGGTTTGGGATTTGCTCCACGAATCAGATTGAGAATTGATTTCGAGGATTTTCTCCAATCGATCTTACATGTTTGTCGAAACAACTTTGGGGCCGGAGTTGCAAGTTCATGTTGCTGTTGCAGTGCAATTGCATTGCCGGACAATAAATCTTTACAAGTGTTCACAGCAAGTTCTGCTGCAGGATTCACGAGCGTGGTGAAGAGTTCGCCGGATGTCATGTCATCCGGAATATGAATGTGTTTCTTAGCAAGGATATTACCCGTATCAACAGTCTCATTCAGAAGAAAAGCAGTCAGACCCGTTTCTGTTTCACCATTTATGATTGCCCATTGTATTGGAGCTGCACCTCTGTATTTAGGAAGAAGGCTTCCATGAATATTGAATGCTCCGAGCTTTGCAAGTGAATATACTTCTTTTGGAAGTATGCGAAATGCGATGACAACGATGATATCCGGGTGTAGAGCGGAAAGTTGATCGATGAATTCAGGATCGGTTAATCGTTCCGGTGTTAACAAAGGAATGCCGAGAGACATTGCTTCTTTACTGACTGCTGAAGTTTGGAGCGTTCTTCCTCTGCCGGCAGGTTTATCAGGTACGCTCACAATGGCAGTCAAACCAAAGGTTTCATGTAATGCACGCAATGCCGGAACAGCAAAATCAGGTGACCCCATGAATATAATGGAAGGAGTATTCATTGCATCACCCATGCATTGTGGGCAGATTGCCTAAAGTATCAACGATAGAAGCTTCTATCTTTGCCAATTCATGGAGCCTATGTTTTACAATGTCAGAAGGGAAGTGAGCTCTCGCAAGCTCTGTGAATGTGGTATAATGACTTGCTTCACTTGCGAACAATTCCTTATAAAAAGAACGGAGTTCAGCAGGAATCGAAGGGCATGCAGCCAATAGTGAGAAACGTTCGCATGAGCGAGCTTCGATCAATGCATCCACCAATAATAGATCGAGCATTCTCTGAGGTTCATCTTTTCGAATATGATCAGAGAGACGTTTTGCATATTCATTGCCGCGATCTTTGGTTAAATGGGCACCTTGAATGAGAATCCGACTATATACTTGTTCAAAGTGATCCCACTCTTCTTTCATAATGGTTAACATTTCACGGACGATGTTTTCATGCTGAGGATATAGTTTAATCATCGACAAAGCATTTGTAGCAGCTTTTTTTTCACAATGTGCATGATCAATGAGCAGGGAGTTGATATCAGCAGCAGCGATATCAACCCATTCGGGTCTGGTATGATTCAGTAAACACAACATAGGATAGAAATAAGAAACGAAGCTGTCTATAAGCCGAATTCTGTCTCCCTTGGGAGGAGAAGCATTTATCTTGAATCAATGTTGCCATTGATTTCCATGCGGCATACCCGAAAAAGTTGATATCGAACGAGCAATTCGATTGTCCGAAGACACCTTTTTCTTATTTGCCTTGCTCCGCGTGGGGTTTGCCATGCCATTCATGTCACCATGAATGCGGTGAGCTCTTACCTCGCCATTTCAACCTTACCGAATAAATCGGCGGTATGTTTTCTGTTGCACTTTCCGTCGACTTCTCATTTCTTGCGAAATGCATCATCGCCTTTGTGTTACAAAGCACGCTGCTCTTTGGAGTTCGGACTTTCCTCACCGTGAAAACACGGCGCGCTTCTCCGACAGCCCCGTCAATAGTGGTTATTCTCCGACGAGAATCCTTCCGCAATGTTCGCAGAGAAACAGCAAGTCGGATTTATTTCTCATTTCAACAATTTTTTGAGGAGGAACGGCGCTGAAGCATCCTGAACAGCTATTTTTCTTTACTTTTACTGCAGCATCTTTATGGAATGTTCTGATGCGTTCATATTCAGCAAAAATGGCGGTTGGGATTTCTTTTGCCAGTGCAGCTCGTTTTTTTGTTTGTTCAAGAATCTCATCATTGTGTTCATGAAAAATGGAAGTGAGTTCTTGTTCTTTTTCAGCAAGATACTTTTGAGCTTCATCCAATTCAGTTGCACTCTGTTCCATGATTGACCGAAGATTCTCTTCTTTTACACCGATTGTTCTTTGGTCATCATAAATTTTATTGCGCTCATCTCTTAGTGATTCAATCTCATGCGTGATGGCATCAAATTCTTTATTGTTTCTGACATTGAATTGTTGCTGTGCAAGCTGATCTTCTTTGTCTTTGATCTCTTGTAAACGAATATGCGAGCGACTTTTAAACTCTTCAATATCATGAATGTCCTTTTGTGATTGTTCTGCTTGTTTGGTTTTCAAGCCAACAAATTCTTCTGCTTCTTTCACTTGCTGAGGCAGATCGCCAAGCTCTTCCTTAAGGTCGTCAAGAATTGCATCAATTTCTGACATGGTTGAAAGCATAGTAGCGAGAGAGTTCATAATAAGCTCTTGGTGATATATGATTGAATCTAATTAACGTCCGAATTAAGCATATTGTATTGGTGAAGTATGAACCTCTGAACCAATGATTGTCAAGTACTTGAGTGTTTCATCATGTTTGATGATTGACATCATGCCGGACACAACAAATTGTTCCATTTCCGCATGACCTGGATCAAGCAACATAATTGCTCCTTTGGCTTCGTGAAATTGATGATATTTCACATCTGCAGTGATGAAGCAATCAACATTAGCATCCAAAGCCGATTGCATGTATTCAGAACCGCTACCGCAAACCATGGCAATCGTCTGAATATGATCTGACTTTCCTTTTGTAAATCGAATAGGAGCTCCGAAGACTCGAGAACAATGTTCAGCGAATTCAATCGAATTCATGCTCTCGGGAAGGGATCCGATAATTCCCATGCCGAATTGCTCGAGATTCTTGTCCGGAATGAGTGGTCTCAATGTAGAACGTTCAAGTCCCAGAGATTGAGCCGCAAGTGCATTTGTACCATGAGGATGAGTATCGAAATTCGTATGAACAACGATAAGCCCGATATTGTATCGGATGAGATCATGCACATGGGATGAGACTCTGTCTTGTCTGGTGATCGTTCTCAGAGGCGAAAAAATCAGCGGATGAAAGACACAAATGCAATCAATGTCATGTAAAGCGGCTTCTGAAATGACATCTTGATTTATTTCATATGCAATAAGCAAATTTCGAATTTCAAGATTGCTTGGATAACGACCGATTTGTAGGCCAATGGCATCTCCACTCCAGGCAGTTTCGGGAGGGAATAGCTCATTGAGTCTATCATTCAATTCAGTGATCGTCATGAAATGCCAAAGAAAAACCTAACGTTGACACTTCAAAAATAGCAAAGTTTTTCCAAATCAGCCATTTCCAAGATGTTCGAGCATCAATTAGACGGCTTTGATTCAATAGCCGGAGCAGGTGTAGCACCAGCTGCGGCAGGCTTCTTTTTCCGAGAATATTGAATTGATCCACGTAATTTCACACCATCTCTGATAATGCCGCGAACTCTTAATGTGTCTTCTGCGGCTATGTATCGTTCTTTGTTTGGCAAACCGCCTCTTGCGCTTTGTGGAACTTGGGAGATGGGAATCCAAGCTTCTTCAGTATTCATTGGATCTTCAGGAAGCGTGATCTTAAAGGTATTATCTGTAATGTCCCACCAAGGGCCACCCTTTTTTCTGGAAAAATCAAACATGTCAAGTATGATGACAGGGGTACCCGAAAAGGGGATATATCGCCGCTTTATTGTGTCTCGCTTAGCGCCTTCACCCCAATAGAATAACCAGCGTGCATCATCTCTGAATTGGCGAATGCAAGAGTGAGATACCGGTCTTCCTGGCATATCAAACTGGTGAAATGCACTACCGGCATGCAAATGAAAATTCCATGTATAGGGTAAAATCCAACTGGAATTGAGAGATGATCTACGCAGGATATGTCTCCAATTCAGTGCATATTTTCCAGGAAATGTAGCTTTTCGTTCTTCGCCTGTATTGCAAGCGGCGAAGCGTACCAATTTCCCATATTCATAACAAGCATAACTCTGCCATGCATTGGATACGATGATGATTTTGGGTAATGAATCCACGGCATGATATTCAGCAGGGAATATGGAGTAATCCGTAAGATTTGGTGACAGCATGCTTGGAATGATGACGGTGTCGCCAACTCTGAAATAATGGAGGTCTTTTCTGTTGACGGTAATGAATGCTCTGTATGCAAAATTCTGAACAGTATCAACTTTTCTATATGCTCTTCGAATGGAATCTAAATGTTTCCCATTTGCAATCACTGTTTTTGTGTACGTGATTATCTGTCCAGCAGAACCAACTTGAGTTTTGACATTGTTCTTTGCTTGTGCGCTGTCTTTTCGATTTGTATCAATTGAAGCAGTTTTCTTGCTTTTGGCATTCTTCTTAGGTTTTGGATCTTGTGGGTTACCCGGCATATTTCCACAAGCACCCCATCCCAATGTCAAAGATGCTATTGCACCTATAACCACCAATGTCAATTGTTTCCCATTCAAAGGTATCCGATTCATAAACCTCAAACCTCACAAAATAAAGTGTCAATTACCAAATGCTATGCCCAATGCGATAAATAGTCCGCCAAAATCAGTTATGGGTAAATCTTTTATGCTTTCAAGACCAGTCCGGCCATAAGGAATCACATAATATCGTATCAAAGCAGATAGTGATGTTCTTCCTTCATTCCCAAATGCTGAACCTAGGCTCACATAACCTGTCGGCCTGCCATGAGCGAGAGTTCTTTGTTCTGTTTGCACAAGATTCTGACCATAAGGTACTTGAAGAATCATTGCATATCCAACACCGCAACCAATAAACGGTCTAAATGAATCAGATAGAGATTCTCTGAATAATCGTTGTTGCATGCCGATTGTCAATGGAAATGAAAATAGCCTATTGACTTTATTCGGTATGAATGTGCTTCCGGTAAAAGGATCTATATACTCTAATTCATCACTGTTTCTATTGCCGGTCATCCCCAGCAATGCATTCATTGATAATGATGGATTCAATTGTTTGGTATAAGAACATCCTGCTCCAAATCCATTGCCCGAAAACAGTAATTCAATACTCCAAAAAGATGAATGCTGCATTGTTTCTTCTTGTTGATTGATTAGCGGTCTCGGAGATTTGAAAACCATCATGGAATCAGGAACTGACCCATAATCAATCATCCCTTTGTCTTGCCCCATCATTGTGTGCATACACATCAATAAAAGGTGAAAAGTCGCCAAAAGAATATAATGCATCTTTAGATGTATCAATGACATGACTCTATTTTAGCAAGAAATATGCCATCTTATCCAAAAATGACATCATGTTGTGCTTGGATTGCGGGTTTTCAATACAAAAGTAATGCTCTAAGTTCCTGTTCGATGATATTAGCATTGGGCAACATTGCTTTTTCAAGCGTTGGAGCGAATGGGGTTGGAGAATCGAATGCCGCAACCCTTTTCACGGGGGCATCGAGTGTTTCGAATGCCTTTTCGGTGATCCTTGCAGAGATCTCGCCCGCAAATCCTCCCGTCAAAGTTGCCTCATGTGTTATCAGTACCCGATTTGTTTTTCTTGCAGAAGCAATTACGGCTTCTTCATCAAATGGCACTAATGTTCGTATGTCAATGACCTCGATTGAGACTCCTTCTTTCTTCATTCTTTCGGCAACTTCAATCGCCATGTGTACTGCGCTCCCATAGCAAATGATAGATGCATCGCTTCCTTCGCAAACAGTACGTGCTTTACCCAAGGGGATTGAATATTCACCTTCAGACACTTCTTCTTTGATTTTTCTATATAAACCCTTATGCTCAAAAAACACAACCGGATTATTATCACGTATTGATGCTGTCATCAGCCCTTTTGCATCTGCAGGTGAAGAAGGACAAACAACTTTCAACCCCGTTGCTTGCACAAACCATGCTTCGGAATTTCTGGAGTGAAATGGATTGGCACCAACGCCTCCACCGGCTGGTCCACGTACGACCATTGGAACACCAATGCCCCAGCGATACGCTGTTGTACCGGCTACATTCACCAATTGATTGAAACCACAAGTGATGAAATCCATGAATTGCATTTCCACCACGGGACGCATTCCATTGAGTGAAGCACCGATTGCTGCACCAATAATCGCTGCCTCCGAAATGGGCGCATCAATAATTCTCTTGTTCCCAAATTCATCAAGGAACCCTTTCGTGAGCTTGAATGCTCCACCATACGTTCCAATATCCTCTCCGATCATAAACACGGATTCATCCTTTCTCATTTCGATTCTTAATGCATCCGCTATCGCTTCGAGATATGTCATGACAGGCATAGTGTACCTTGTTAATTTCTTTAAGAGTGAATTGAAATGCAATTGGCTATGGTTTTGGCCTTTTCTTTGAGTGATTCGATTGATGTATCGGCATCACCCCAAGCGAGCGCAACACCCATGCGTCTGTATTTACGAGTCGAGGGTTTACCAAAAAGTCGTATATCTGATTGGGGAATCGCTAATGCTGCTTGCAGTCCATCATATGAGGGCTTGCAATGTTCATCTTTTGTATAGAGAATAACCGCACTGGCACCAGGTCTTTCGAGATTAACATAGGGGATGGGTAATCCTAAAACAGCTCTACAATGTAATTCGAATTCAGAAAATGTTTGTGTCCCCGCAAGAGTGACCATTCCCGTATCATGCGGGCGTGGACTCAATTCAGAAAAATACACTTCATCTCCTTTGATGAAAAATTCAACACCCCAAATACCGGCTCCGGTAAGAGCAGTGGTTACTTGTTCAGCAATCTCGCATACTTTCGCATAAGCTATGTCAGACATTGCACATGGTTGCCAACTTTCTTGATAATCACCTCGTTCCTGACGATGACCAATAGGCGGACAAAACAGAATAGGACCTTTATGCTGCGTAACTGTCAGCAATGTTATTTCATAATCGAATGTAATGAACTCTTCAATGATTACTTCATTTGAATCACCACGGCCACCTGTTGCTGCATAATTCCAACAGGATTCAATGTCTGCAAGACTCTTGATTGTTGACTGGCCTTTTCCGGAAGATGACATCAGTGGTTTAATGATACATGGATAGCCCATTTCATCTGCAATGGCTTTTGCTTCCTCCATTGATGTTGCATATCCGTATCGAGCGGTTTTAACTGAAAATTCTTTTGCGGCAAGATCTCTGATGGCTTTACGATTCATAGTGAAATTTGCGGCCTTTGCACTTGGAACTACTTGTATCCCTTGAGCTTCATAGGCATAAAATCGTTCTGTCCTTATGGCTTCTATTTCAGGGATGATGATATCAGGTTTATGCTTTGCAATGATCGCATCAAGTGCATCTCCATCCAACATTGAGATCACCTCGCATTCATCAGCCACGTGCATGCCCGGTGCATTTGCATAAGAATCAACTGCTATGACATGATTTCCGAGCCTCTGGGCGCTAATGATTGTCTCTTTCCCAAGCTCTCCTGAACCAAGAAGCATTATTTTTTTTGGTAACATGTTACTTAATCCATGAATACATTACGGAATGCTTCCTCTGCTGGAGGAAATGGAAGATCTATGACAGCATCGATGGCATTGCGCATATCTTGAATGATTGCTTCACGCATGCTTTCTATTTCAGATTTCTTCAATACTTTTTTTGCAATGCAATGTCCGATATATCTGTCAACAGGATCCATCAATTGCCAATGTGCAAGAAGTTCCCTGGGAACATAGCTAAAATCATCATGTTCGGCATGACCCCTCATGCGCATTGTGATGGTTTCTATGATGGTAGGGCCTTCACCGTTTCTAGCCCTTGCCACTGCATCAATGCAGGTTTCATAAACAAGTTCCACATCGGTTCCATCAATCGTGATACCATGGCATCCATATCCGAGAGCTCTGTCTGAAAGCCGCTCACATGCAAATTCAATGGAATTGGAGGAAGAATAAGCGTATTGATTATTCTCGATAATTAGAATGAGTGGCAATTTCTGAACTGAAGCAAAATTTAATGCTTCATGAAATTCACCTGTTTGTGAACCGCCATCACCGATATATGTCATCGCAACGCACATCTCACCACGAAGTTTGGAAGCCATCGTGTAACCTGCGGCAACAGGAATCATTGCACCCAGATGGGATATATTTCCATAAATTCTTTTTTGAGGATCCGCATAATGACCAGTGCCGTCTGTGCCTCTCATCAAACTTCCTTCACGCGCAAGAAATGCTTTCATCAATACGTCGAGTTCTTGTCCGAATACAAAGTGACCACCGATATTTCTATGCATTGGAAACAATACATCATCAGGACCCAATGCTGATGCCGAACCAACACTTGTAGCTTCATTCCCGGTTTGTGAATAGACCCCTCCAAATGCACGACCTTGTCTGTTTAATCGCTGCATTGCAAGATCAAATTCCCTTGCCATGAGCATGTGTTTGAGAAATGAAATGCGTTGTTGTTTATCAACCTTTGGTGAAGTGATAAGAGACGGAATTGATGTCGACATGATCATTGAATTATAGTGTGATGATACTTCCTTGTTGCATGGATTCAACGGCAGCAATGCTGGCTTCAGTCACATGCATGATGGTTTCGAAGGAGATTGGAAGTAGGCTTCCGGATTTCACTGCTTGAATGAAAGCATGAACCTCTTCTTTGTGACCTTTTTTCCCATCATAGGTTGTCTGCTTGGTCTTTTTGCCCGCTGAAAACAAGACAGAAGTGAAATTATTCATGATAGCTGATTTGCCCTCAGAAAAAACCTCGCAATATTCTTTTTCAACAGATGCATCGCCATTGGCTAGATATAATACTGTACCAATGCTACCATCGGAGAAGCGAATGGTTATATGCGTTGAATCATGATGAGCCATGTGTCTGCCTTCATGTGAAAGTGCTCTGGCAAAGACTTCAATTGGTTTTGCATTTGTAAGATATACCATGCAATCAATGAAATGACATGCCTCTCCAATAATTCTTCCTCCTTGTTTGGGATCTTGAATCCAACTGGAGAGGGGAATGGAACCGGCATTGATACGATACATCATTGATAATGGAGAAGTTCTTTCTGAAAAGAATGACTTGATATCTTTGAATGGTTTGGAAAATCTGCGATTGAATCCAACCATAACTTTTCCACCATGCGTTTCTACAGCAGATTGAATGTCTTGTAATTCCACTCGGTTGATACACAAGGGTTTTTCAACGAAAATGGGTTTGCCATTCTGCACTGAAGAGAGTACAAATGAAGCATGGGTGTCATGTCTGCTTGCGCAAAAAATAATATCAGTCAAAGGATCTGCAATCAATTCATCTGAGTGTGTTCCGGCATGTGCAAAACCAAAATGCTTTGCAACTGAAAGTGCATTTGCAGAATTGGATGTGGTAACAGCATGCATCCGTATGCCAAGAGTTCGTAATGGCGGTAGCAATTGTGCTTGAGCAAAACTTCCGGCACCGATAAATCCGATTCCTGGATTATTCAATTGCTTTTCTGATTTCTGTAGAGAAATAGTTGATTGGGGAATCGCATCAGGAGAATACAGCAATGCAATACCTAAATGAGGTTCAGGATTTTTTCCAGAAATGATATCATAGGCAGATAATGCATCACCAATAGCAAATGTATGAGTTGTCAATTGTGCTGTTGTTACAACTTGCTGTTCCAATAAATCTATGAAAGCTTGCATATTGCGTTGTTCAGTCCAGCGAACATAACCTGCGGGATAATCAATGCCTTGTTCTTCATAGTGGGGGTCATATCTTCCGGGTCCATAGCTGCAGGAAATACGTAGATCAAGTTCCTTTTCATAGAATGGTGAACGTGGTATGTTCATTGGAACTGCGCCGACTATGACAATCGGGCTTTTCTTTCTTGAAATAGACAATGCCAATTGAATTGGAGCATCTGAATCTGTGCTTGCTGTTATAATCACTGCATCAGTACCAATTCCTCTCGTGAAATTCATGATTGTTGAAACCGAAGAGGAATTGCTTTGAAGGGTGATATCGCATCCATGTTGTTTTGCAAGGGTGAGTACTTCATCGTTAAGATCTAGTCCTATGACTCTGCAGCCGGAGGCCTTAAGCATTTGTACTGTCAATTGTCCAAGAAGACCAAGTCCTATGACAGCAACTGTTTCACCTAATCGCAAATCCGCCTGGCGAATTCCTTGTAGAGCAATGGCTCCAAGCGTAGTATATGATGCATCCATGAATGAAACTGATTCAGGGAGCTTGACGGCAAGATTTTTGGGGACGCTGATAAATTCTGCATGATGTGCATACTGTGCCCCTGCACATGCAACTCTGTCACCGGGAGAAAATTCTTCACATTGTGATTCAATTACTATTCCCGAGGCACTATAGCCAAGTGTTTTATAGGAATCCAATTTTGCTTGCACGCGATCATAGGTGGATTTAATTCCATCACGCTTGAGCGTTTCAAGTACAAGCTTTACTTGTTCAGGTTGTTTTTTGGCTCTTTCAAGCAATGATGCTTGCCCACCAACAACAGATGTTCTTTCAGTACCGGCACTAATCAATGAAGCTGATGTTCGGACAAGAATGCCCCCAACCTTGCATTGAGGAGATGGCACCTCCACTAATGACATCTCACCATTTTTTTGGTATTGGACTACTTGCAACATGGCTTATATGATCAAATTCTGAATATGGCAAAAATAGGCAATTCACGTGAATATGCTTTTCGTACCAAAGGATATTCCATCATTTGATCACTTGTATTTTACGTACGGCCCGGAATGTTCCTGTATCGAGAACATAGAAATATGTTCCATTTGGTAGATCGGAAACATCCAGAAGGTGCATATAATCACCCTTTTCAGAACTTATTGAAGATTGTGCTATAGATTTGACATAAGCACCATCTGAACCATATAAATCAAGCGTATACATGGCTTTATCCTTTAATGAAAAGCGTATCTCAGCCATATTATTCACCGGATTGGGTACATGTTCCATTGTAGTGGGTAGTTCTGATTCATAGGACAATGTATGCAGATTGCATTTTGGTGAAATGACGAGAGTAGCATTTTCAAGTAGCGGAATGATATTCACGAATGGTAATGAATCGGTTGTGACAATGATTGGCTCGATATACAACAATGATATTGCTGAATCAGGGACAGCAACAGTAAAGTGAGCTTGAGCGAGTAATCCTTTTTTGACCGAATCCAATTGCTTGGCAATAATTGTCAGCGTTCCCGGATCATGTTTTGTCGACAAGCTATTTCCATATGCACTTTGAAGACTATCATACTTTAATGCATAGGGATTATATTTCAGTGTCAAAGCAAATGAAACTGATTTCAAATAATAGTTCACTTGACGATATATTGTAGAAAAATCTTCACCAATGAATATAGGAACGGAAATAGTATCACCAAGAGCTCCCGATACGGTGTCCGTCATCATGATATTCTTTCCAATCGAAAAGGGGACAGAAAGATTCGGGGCATATCCTTTCCCATCTATGGAAGTTGAATCAAGAATTGCACATGGTATCAAAGAGTTGACATCAATCTTTGATAGTATGTCTTTAGTTGAACGTGGACAAAATCGAATGATGCATTGCATTGTATCGTTCGGTTGAAGCAGGGAATCAATTGGTGGGTTAGAACCGATGAATGTAATCCCACTTGGAAAACCGGTCAAATTCGAAATATTGATCGGAATGTCGCCATCATTCAAAATGTACAAAGTCGTATCAACACAATCCAAAATGCGTACACTATCAAAATCGATGGCATTCAAAACCTTCAATGATGATTGTGTAATGACCACTTGTCCTGTATCCGGTTCAGCATATATCCTATAAAGGATGACTTTTTCCGTGTCAAAGAAAACGCTGTCTATGGTAATTGGAAGAGATGCTCGTTTCTTTGTCTTTGATTGAAACAATGCAGTAAAAATCGGCTTGATTGAATCAACTTTGCAGAAATTCTTCACTTTCACCATCGATCCTCGTGGATACGATCCTATCGACATATTCGGTGGATAAGCGGGATCACAAATCACTGTTGCATAATCACTTTTCATCCCGACAAATTGTAATTGAGTGGTGTCATGTTCCAAACCACAATGAACATCAATCAACTCTGCGGGGATATCACGAGATGCATAAACTGGAACTTGTATTGTATCGCATTGCGTGGCAATGAATGTGTCTCTTGTAACTCGCAGATTGTCATACGTGAGTGACATACCGAAAGGATTTGCCTGCCCAAGACCGGTTATTAAAATTGTTGTGTCTTTCTCGGCACACGGTTGGCTTACATGCAAAACTACTCGAGCTTGATATAAGCGTGGTGCTCTTGGTTTGAAGTTCAATCTAAATCTCAGGGTATCTCCACTTCTCATGGTAACTTGTTGAAATGGAGTCCCATCAAATTGCGCCGCTGTGAACACTCTTTCATCAGGGATAAAAGATATGGAATCAATGACGATGGGGAATTGATCGGGATTTTTATCAAATGATGGAATCGACACACGTCCGAACAAAGGATTCAATGTTGTATCAACCGGAGTTGGTGGAAATGTCAAAGCAATCGGTTCCGGTTTGTATGTCAATGCTCTTTTACCTGCCAATACAACACGGAAATTATTTCTAGACCAACCTGGTCCATGAGCTTTGATCCGAATTTGCGCTGCACAATTGATGTATTTGTCTTCAGCAGGAGTTCTTGGACAGAATAACACTTTAACCGTATCTGTAGCATCTTTTGGTATTGTATATGGGATCACCCCATTCGGTGAATATGTGGAAGTCCAATTCCAGAATTGAGGTGTGCCATTAGGAATGCCTAAGCTGTCAACAATGAGTGAATCTACAATCATACCGTGCACGATGGATTGATTTACTAAAGGAAGTCTTCTTTCAATACAATCACATGGTTTTGTATAACCCCAATTCATCAGTGAAATTGGAACATCCAGCGGTATGATGATTCCTCTTCCTGTGAGTGTTCCTTCTTCGGATATTGGACACGGGAATTGTGAATAAGCTTTGATCTGCCCTGTATAGGTTTTTGCTGAGTCCGGCTGAAATCTGACTTGAACCAGAATGGAATCTCGTGGTGCCATTGTGGTTGGAATTGATTTTGACATTGAGACAATTGTAAAACCTTGCGGAATTGTCAGTGAGTCGAGTCGAACAGGAAGGAATGATACATTTTCAACAAGAACTGTCTGAGTTGTTGTATCACTGACTTCAATCGTTCCGAAAGTGGTAAGAGTTGTCACGAATAATTTTGGATTGGCCGATGTGCCATACAAAGGTGCGGACCATTTAACGGTATTGGATTCATAATTCAAAAAGGCCCTATCTGCACGATCTTTTGTGATATCATTCGGTGTATACTTGAAAATCACTCGTAGTTTACCGGAGACAGGTATGATCGTATCGAGGGTCGAAATATTCGAAGGAGAAATGATTGAATATTTTCCCGAAGGATCAGCCAATGTGAATTTCTGCACCCGTTGATTGAAGTTTGCGATATTGAGTATATCCAATGTATCAAGCTGCTCACCACAACCCAATACATTTTCAGTTTTCATCATGATTGGGTCGAATTTGAATGTCTCCAATACACCCCTGCCTTTTACTTGAATGCAATCGGTTGTATAACAGCGTGTCTCAAACAGGCAGAGTTTGTCAACATATTGGGAATCTTTCAAAGGTTTAAAATCAATAAGCACATTCTTTGTTTCTCCAGGAGCAATGCTGAATGATCTTCCGCCGGGAAAGAAAAACACTTCGCCAACCTCAAAATAGAATGAGATATTCAAAGGATCCACGGCCTCATTTTTAATTGATGCTATGATGCGTTTTTGTTGTCCAACAATGCAGTCACCTGAGTCGATGATTCGTGCAGTCCATCGAACTTTTGCTTCATATCCCGTACCTGATAAATATATTTTCTTTTCGAACGTGCAGGAAATTCCTTTCAGAGTGCATCTAATGATAGCTGAGTCTTTATAGGCACCGGATCTTTGAGGGAAAAATCTGAAATAATTTGCTGAATAACCGGTATTTGGATTGAGAACCGGTTTGTTTCCGAGTCTTCTACCTGTGAATCCCGGGGGTACAATGATGGTATCAATGGTGATTTGCCTTGATGTCAAATTCTTCCAAACCCACATGCTTGGATTTGACAATGTATTGATACATTCAACTCCCCATCTGATTGAATCAACTCTTCTATTGCCTGCTTCATTTGTAACTGCCAAAACCTCTCTGATCACACCACGCATTGGTACTATGATGAATTTCGGCTCACATTTATCTGTGGTATTAATGGTGAGTGTATCAAAAAAGATAAAGGATGTATCTGTAGGAAATACATTGAATCTTACTTTTACATCAATGCATGCTCCTCGGGGGATAAGATATGGCAAAGAAGGGGATATAACCGTAAATCTTCCCGGCATTTTGTTCAATATGCTGATGATTGAAACTGCACGGCTTTTTCCAGGCCCTAAAGAATCTGAATCATTACAAATTCTATAGGTGGTGTCTTTGAATGATTGCTGCGGGCAGCCAACATATAATGTATCAAAATTTATTGGCGTTCTAGGGAAAGACAATTCCGTTTTTCTTTTTAATCGAATAGGAACGATAATTTCTCTTCCACAAGCATTTGTAGGTCTGATTTTAAGGTCTGCAATAAGTGGTCCAACTACGCTTGTTCGTACTCTTACACTTATTGTGTCCGGTTTGCCTGGAGACAAAGTTGATGAGGCTTTGCTGATGGTGAATGCATTTTTATCAACATTGTCCATGATATAGGTTGCACCGCTACCACAAACAGATGTATCTGTGATAATAAAGGTAAATGTTTTTTCTTGCAGGCATTGAAGTTCCTCCGTTACAGATGAAGGTTGAACCACAACTTTTTGTTGAAGAGTTCTATCTGATGAGATGCATCGGGTTCCGCTAAACATAGTGCCTGTAAAATTCTTTCCTGTGGCATCGCAGAGATAAACCACCCCATCAGCTTCATTGCAGCGATAATACAAAACGAGATTGGGAGTATTCCATGCAAGCGATTTGGACATATTGCAATACAACTCTTCCGGGGTGAGTGCCTTATTCCAAATTCTTATTTCATCCATTTGTCCTCTGAATGTTCTGTTGAGACTTGTATTATCTAACAAACCATTCGTACTTCCAAACCTGAGTTTCAAACCTTGTTTTTCTGGTGGACGAAGATAAGCAGCGGGATATGTGGGATTGCTGGCTGGGCCGGCAACCAAAAGACTGTTCACATAGATGGAAACAGCATTGGATGAACCATTGAAGACCGCAGCCACATGGGTCCAAGTATTGAAAAATGATGCAAATGGAACAGATGTCTTGGTATTGTCATTCCCGCGTAGTTTTGTTCCATCACCATTAATCTCAAAGACCAATTCATTTGCTTGATTGATGTACAATTGCCATGAATCATTATTGTCAAAACCCGGTCCCCATAGTCCACCCAGAAATTGTATCGTATTCGGCAATCGTTCAACTTTAACCCACATCTCTACCGTTAATGCAGTTTGTTTTTTATCAGGTATTGAATATCCAGAAACTTCTATGAAATGAGCACCTTTACCGGTATTCACTGACATCTGAACGGCTCTTCCCACGCATGATCTGTCTTTATCGCATGCCGGTTGTGCAAACATTCGAAAAGAACAGATGCTGAACAGCACGAGGAGTATTGGGGTAATGTGCTTTATGTTCATTGTTGCCACGGGGTAGTGAACGTGTTTATTCTATATCGCTTTGGAAATACGAAATCAGTCGATCGTCATGAAGGGATGATAATTCATCCGTCTTTTTTTGAATTTCCTGTTCCAAGGTTTCTGAAAATACATTTGCAGCATGATATCCATATGTTTTTAGAAGATAATTCAATGCTATGACTTCTGCTATAACAGTAACATTCTTGCCCGGAAAAATAGGAAGAATCACTCTTGAAACAGGAACTTGCAAAATGGAAAATGGATCTTCGTCAAGTCCGGTTCTCGTATAATTACCTTCTTTATTCCATTCTTCGAGCTCTACAACTATTTCCAATCTTTTTTGAAAGCGAATTGCTCGAATACCAAACATTTTCTCGACATTGATGATACCCAATCCTCGTATTTCCATGAAATGTTTTACAAGGGAAGTACCGGTACCCATGAGCACATTCTCACGTTTTTTCGTGAGCATGATCACATCATCGGCTACAAGCCTGTGCCCTCGTTCAATCAAATCAAGTGCAATTTCACTTTTACCGATGCCGCTTCTTCCGTGAAGCAAAACACCAACGCCGTAAATGTCAACAAATGAACCATGAACAACGGCTTGTTCGGCAAATTGATCTTCCAAAAAATCAGACAATAAAGCAATCGTTTTCGTAGTACCAAATGGAGTTCTAAACATTGCGATATTATGTAGCTTGGCAATATCTATGATTTCTTGATTGATCTCATGATCATTTGTTATGATGATGCATGGTATAGCAAATTCAGCCAATCTCCTGAATGATTCAATTCTTTCCTCATGCGTTAAAGATTGCAGATAGTAAATCTCTGTATTTCCAAAGACTTGAACTCTGTGAAATGTAAACAAGCCAACAAAACCGGCAAGAGCTAATTGCGGTCTGTGCAGACTTTTGTCTGTAATGAAATTATCCAACCCGATTTCACCTGTCAATTGCGTCCATTGAATAGGAGCTTTGAGAAGGAGACGTACCGGAATCATTTCCTTTGATATAGGTTTTATGTGATCAAGCAAGCTCATGAGTGTTCCATGTTTACATTCTGCGATAGTCTGATTGTTTCTCACGTAGTTTTCGTAATTGAGCCATCATTTTATCAGTTGCTGCATGTATAGCTTTATCAAAATCATAACCTGAATCTTTTGAGCTTAACACATGATTATTGACATGAACGATAAATTCAACTTCTTTATCATGTTCCTCAGATAATACAACTTCTGTGCTTGTGACTTGAGGGTGTGCTTTTGAGAACTGCTCGGCTTTATGTTCCAGTGTGTCTTGCAATTCCGACCAGGCCTTGAAATGTCTGGCAGTTATGGTGAACTTCATGGTATCCTCCTTGATAGATTATAAAATGCGTTTTCCCATACATGATGCCACAATATCCGTGGCGAAAATGGCACTGGAATTCATATCATCCAAAATTGGATTCACTTCGCTTACCTCAAAGGATGAAACGAGTCCGCTTTCCGCAGCCATTTCCATGATAAGATGAGCTTCTCTGTAAGACAGTCCGCCTGGTACCGGTGTACCCACTCCTTTTGCAACGCTTGGATCAACACTATCCAAATCAAAACTAATGTGTAAATGATCAACGGTTGATCGCATGCGCTCAAGAGTTCGCATTGTGATATCATAGATTCCGTTTTTGTCAATTGATACCATCGTATGTGTAGTGACGCCGACTTCACGTATAAAATCACGTTCACCTGAATCAATCGAACGTGCACCAATGATCACAATATGCTCGGGCTTGATCTTGGGGCCAGGATAATGGAGATTCACGAGTTCATCAGCTCCATATCCCATGGAAATTGCCAGAGGCATTCCGTGAATATTTCCAGAAGGAGTTGTTTCGGGAGTATTCATGTCGGCATGTGCATCAATCCAAAGTACTCCGAGTGTTTTGCCGTGTTTTTTACAATGACCGGAAATTCCGGCAATTGTTCCAATTCCCATGGCATGATCACCGCCGATGATGAGAGGGAAGCCATTATTGTCCAAAACAGATTCAACCTTTGATGCCAATAATGTGTTTGCATCCTGTATGCTTGGCAGAAATTTCAATTGTTCGCTATAGATTTCACATGTTTCCTGATTTGCAACAGGAATATCCCCTTCATCTATGATTGTATAGCCCAATGATCGAATCTTCTCAGCCAGACCTGCAATTCGGAGTGCGGAAGGCCCCATGTCCACGCCTCTTCGTCCTGAACCAAGGTCCATGGGGAAGCCGATGATATGCACTGGTTTATCCATATAATAGCTTAGTACATTGAGTAATGTTGTGAATGTAACTGCAGTGGAAAATACGAGAAAAGACCGAACCCTCAAAACTGAAGAAAAAACCTTGTATTCACGGTTAATTTCAATGCTGTTATTGGCTAAAATTCAGTAATTTTGCAATACTTATTGCCCGGGTGGCGAAATGGCAGACGCACGAGACTTAAAATCTCGGGTATGGCAACGTACGTGCGGGTTCGAGTCCCGCCCCGGGCACGATGATTGATGTTTTTCATTGATGGCTTGTCGTTAATCAAGGCAAGTCATTAGTGGTTTTCCTTGCTTGAAAACACTTTGTGAATGTCGATCATAAAGTATTGAATACATACTTCATGAGTTGCAAGATGTTGACCCCAAATAGCGCATATATCGATGATTTGTATGCTGATTTTCTTCATGATCCAAATTCTGTCGGTGAAGAATGGAGAGCGTATTTTCAAGCAAGAAAAGATGCCACCATTTCTTCAATGGAACAGCAATCTTTTCTATTAACAGATGATATGATTGAAGTTGTTCAGGAAACACCGATAATCAGACAAGAGCAAAAAGCCGAGCACCAATCATCACAGACAAGACAAGATACCTCAATTCCACTTGCCTCATCAGATGTCCCGGAAAAATTATCAAGCATTGGAATGCGCATTGCATCCAATATGTCTCAGTCTCTTAATGTACCTACTGCAACCTCATTCAGAGTGATTCCCGTAAAGGTCCTTGAAGAAAATCGAAGACTCATCAATAGGCATCTGGACAGACAGAAAAAAAATAAAGTTTCTTATACGCATATTCTTGCATGGGCTCTTGTAAAGGGTTTGGTAAAGTATCCACATATGAATGATGCATTTTCAGTCATTGATGGCATACCACATAGAATCAAACGTTCATCAGTAAATATTGGGCTTGCTGTTGATGTTACCAGAAAAGACGGAATGAGAATGTTGGTCGTTCCAAGCATCAAAAATGCTCAGGCATTGACCTTCTCTGATTTTTGCTCTGAATATGATGGATTAATCGCAAAAGCGAGATCAAATAAACTCACTGTTGATGAATTATCCGGAGCGTCAATCTCCTTGACGAATCCCGGAACAATTGGAACTGTTTCATCCGTGCCTCGATTGATGGAAGGCCAAGGGTTGATTATTGCAACCGGATCTATCGAATATCCTGCTGAGTTTCAAGCAGTGATGCCTGATGTTCTTTCCACATTGGCTATAAGCAAAGTATTGACAATCACCAGCACCTATGATCATCGCATCATACAAGGTGCAGAGTCAGGTGAGTATCTTGCATATGTTCACAAATTGGTACTGGGTGAAGACCATTTTTATGATCAGATTTTCGCCAATCTTCATATCCCTTTCGAACCTGTTCGTTGGCAAAAAGACAACCGAATCAATCCATTCATGCCTCAGGATGAATTGGAGTCACTGGATAAAGAAGCAAGAGTGGCACAACTGATCAATGCTTATAGAGTGCGAGGACATTTTCTTGCAGATGTGAATCCATTGGGTCTTCAGGCCTATTATTACCCTGAATTGGATCCTGCTGCATACGGATTCACAATTTGGGATTTGGATAGGGAATTCGATACAGGTGGATTGGGTGGAATTCATCGCGCCTCACTTCGCGACATCATTGACATGCTTCACGATACCTATTGTGGCAAATTAGGTATTGAATACATGCATGTACAAGATCCTGTGAAAGAACGCTTTATTCAAAAGTGGGTTGAACCAACTCGATTCTCTTATTCATTTTCAAAAGAACAAAGACTTCACATTTATAAGCATCTAACCAAAGCAGAGCAATTCGAACAATATCTTCATACTAAATATTTGGGATCAAAGAGATTCTCACTCGAGGGTGGAGAAACAACAATCACATTTCTCGAAAAAACACTTGAGTTGTCTTCTAGAGAAACATTGCGTGGAGTTGTCATCGGAATGGCTCATAGAGGTCGTTTGAATGTTCTTGCGAATATCCTGAATAAGCCCTATGACAAAATATTCGATGAATTCGAAGGAAACTATGATCCGAATTCTTTCGAAGGTTCCGGTGATGTGAAATATCATCTTGGTGCAACAGGAGTGTTTACATCCAGGACAGGAGAAAAGGTAAGCGTAATGCTTGCACCGAATCCAAGCCATTTGGAAGCAGTCAATCCTGTGGTTGAAGGCATGGCAAGAGCCCTCGATGATTTGGTTGATGATAAGGATTGTGCTTCTCATTTGCCAATTCTCGTTCATGGAGATGCAGCATTTTCCGGGCAGGGCGTTGTTCCTGAAACATTGAATCTATCAAGATTAACCGGATATAAAACCGGTGGAACGATACATGTCATCATCAATAATCAAATTGGATTTACAACATCACCCGATGATGGTAGATCTACTCCATATGCGAGCGATATAGCCAAAATGCTGCAAGTGCCAATTATTCATGTCAATGGAGATGATCCGGAAGCAGTTCGTATTGCTGCAATGTTCGCATTTGAATATCGACAAAAATTCAATGATGATGTCATAGTTGATTTGTTCTGTTATCGCAAGTATGGACACAATGAAACAGATGAACCGAGCTATACGCAACCTTTGCTGTATAAGAAAATCAAAGCGCAAGTTCCTGTTCGCCTTCAATATGCTCATACATTGAAAGTTGGTGGTGTTTTCACTGATGAAGAATTAGCACAAATAATGGATGAAGTGAAACAAGAATTGAATTCCGCATTTTCCGCCCGCAATTCAAATTCCACAAAACAATTCAATCCATATTCAGGAGCTGACGTATTTGCTTGTGTAGAAACAAGGGTAGATCCTGAGATATTGAAATCAATTGTCAACAGTATTTCGCATGTTCCGAATGGATTTACTGCAAATCCGAAAATTGTTGATTTGTTGAATAAGCGTTCACATATGCTCGATTCAGATCAACCGGCAATTGATTGGGCGATGGGCGAAGCACTTGCTTTTGGATCTCTATTGCTTGAAGGCCATGATATTCGCATGAGCGGACAAGATTGTGGTCGTGGCACATTCAGTCATAGGCATGCCATACTTCGTGATTTTCATACAGAAGAAGAATTGATTCTTCTGAATACTTTGTCGACAGATCAAGGGCAATTGAGAATATATAATAGCCCATTGTCTGAAGAAGCAGTTCTTGGTTTCGAATTTGGTTATTCCACCATTTTGGTGAATGGTCTTACACTATGGGAAGCACAATTCGGAGATTTCGTGAATGGAGCACAAGTTGTCATTGACCAATTCATCAGTAGTTCAGAGGCAAAATGGGGTCATCATTCAAATCTTACATTACTCTTGCCACATGGATATGAAGGTCAAGGACCGGAGCATTCAAGCGCACGTCTGGAACGCTTCCTGCAATTATGTGCTGAGAACAATATGTTTGTATGCAATTTCACTACACCTGCTCAGTATTTTCATGCACTGCGTCGCCAGGTGAAGGCGCCATATAGAAAGCCAATGATTGTAATGTCACCAAAAGAGATTTTACGCAAACCCATCTCGGTTTTTAATGATCTTTTGGTTCCATCATTCAGAGAAATCATTAACGATGAATCTATTGTCAATCCTTCTGCTATTGAAAAAGTATTGCTTTGTTCAGGCAAGGTCTATTATGATTTGATAGCCGAAAGAGCGAAGCTTAATAAACAGCATTCTGTAGCCATTATCAGAGTTGAACAATTATATCCCTTCAGGGATGATATTGCCGGAGAAATGCTTGCGCAATATTCGAATGCTAAACATGTGATGTGGGTGCAAGAAGAACCCAAGAATCAAGGATCTTGGTTCTTCATCGCTCCTCGTTTGAGTGATATACTTTCCGGTGGACAACGCTTGTCTTATGCGGGACGCTCAGAAGCTGCAAGTCCGGCAACAGGATTTGGCAAAAAACATGAACATGAAAAGCACATGTTTCTTGCCACTGCATTTCAGTAATATGCTTATCTAAAGATAGGCAAATTCCTCTTTATAAGTTGAAGGTCTCGCAATTGCGAGGCCTTTGCTGCAAATCGAATGATGAATCCCTGATTAAAGCCGGTTGGATACCAATTAGCTGACAATTCCCAACAATCCAAATCTTTTATGATGGAGATGCTTGGAGCAACGATCATAGCATTGATCACATCATAACTAAACGATGATCGAATATTGAGTGTTGATGTCAAACGTACATCAATATTTGCTCTTGCATCAAATCTTCTGTTGATCATTCCTTTTATAGGTTCTCCATAATAGTACGTTACGCTTGTTGACATCGACCATGGAAATTGCAAAGGTCTTCCGCCCTTGCCACGTTCTCCGAAATAATCTACATTGTCGCGTTCATCAATTGTCCGAGCTGTGAAACGATCTCCGATATAAGACCATTGTTGACTACTTGATGAGTCATCTATTTCGGATCCTAGGGACATTGTACCTGAAGCAAATTGCGCCGTTATATTCACTGATGCGTAGATCAATCTCGCTAGACCTTTGCCTCTTTCGAGCAATAAAGCATTGATTGGAGACATTACGCCAAAACTATTTTTTTCTTCATCATAAAGAGTGAAGCCTGCATTTCCATTTAGATTGAACATGCCGATTGAAGGCGTGCGAAAGGCCATCGTTATGGCATTCCAGTTCAGCGAGTCCAAAGCCATTGCATAAGAACCGGATACATCAAATTGCAAAAGTTCGGCATTTCTGTCTGCCGTGTCGCTTTGCTTCAACTTTGCTTCGAAGCGATTACTCAAGGAGTAATTAACAAATGTGGATCCTCGATTTGCACCTCTACCTCCATCCAATTCAAAACGTGAATATTCAACATCTCTATTTGAACGAAGATCTCGATAAGTTCTGATATTATTCGAATTCCGGGCTGTGTATTCAGGAACATATGAAATAGAAAGCGTTGGTGAAAATGTATGGCGAAGCGCATTTATGCCGAACATACGCGGCTTAATCAAGCCGAATAATCGAGTCCCTATTCCAAGTGAAGCTTGAAATTGCGTTTCACGCATTGGAAGAGCGCTCATTTCAACAGATTCTGTGATTGTTGAATCAATTTGATTCACTGAACGAGTCAATGATCTGAAATACCAATTTTCAGAATATGATATACTTGGAGTCAAAGAAAAATATCCCAGCTTAGGAGAAATGCTTATTGAAGGATTGTGCCGAATGACGCTACTATTACGTTCTTGAAATATTGTATCACTAAGTAAAGGATTCCCCGGTATTCTGTTCGTGATTGATCGTACAGAATTATGTGAAAATGCACCGCGAACAAAATATGATATACCAATATCATTCAACCATGAATGTCCATTTGTTAAACTCTTGAGGGGAAAAAATGTTGGAACATTGTAAGTTATGTTCGGATTTACGGAATATTCTTTTGTAACAATATTCTGGGTGGCAGCAACATCAATTCCAAGTGTTGTTCCATTGTCGAATGACGATGAATATCCGGCATTGGAAAATAATGATTGAGTCAGGCGATCACTCAATTCACCGGCAAATCGATTGATGAAAGTAGATGTTGCAATATTGAATGTTGCAGTGATCCGAGATTGCGGATTGATTGTTTGCTGATGATTCCCAATGATTCTCCAACTATTTACATATTCTGATTGAGCATCGGGTCTTCTTCTACCATATTCGATCGACAATGACCCATTAACATTGTTCTGAACTGCATAACGCCAAACATTTCTGAGCAAATATCCAGTTTTGCTAAAAATGTCCGCCGTGAACTGAGCATCCATATAATCATTGATTGCCCAAAAATATCCCAAATTCTGTGCGACTATTCCGTCAGCGGTCGATACAAATGGAATATTGAACAGTAATCCGGAGGTTCTCCCTGTTTTATTAGGAACATATATGCCGAGTGGTAATGTAATGATTGGTACATCTTCAACAACAAAAGATATGTTTTCCATGAATACCCGATCATTCGTCACAACCTTCATCTTGGAAGCACCGAAGTAAAAATGGGGATGCGGTTTGGTGCAAGTGGTATAACAACCGTTTTGAATGAACAATGTATTATCCGCATCTTTCTTCACCTTTGCCCCATAATAATATCCACCCTCATCAGCTTTGCTTTCGCCAAGAGTGATCGTTCCTTTTCTTGTTTCAAGGTTAAAGAGAATTGTTTTTCCCGTGAATTCCTCACCATTGTCTTCAAAGCGAGGATATCCAATGTTTCCATTGATTGAGTCCTGAACGCCTTCGGCTTTTACAATCGATCCATTGAAATCAATTTCAATTGATTCAGCATTGAGTTTTTGTTGCTTGAGAGAAATTTCTGCATCGCCTTTCAATAGCATGGTTCTTTTCTTTAAGGAAAAAGCCGTGCTATCTCGTGAAGAATATGTGACTGTTGAATCAAGTCCGGATCTTTTGGTCTGCACCACAGATGTGTCGGCAACTTGTTGTGCCTCCAAATGCAATGATGAACAAAAGCATGAAGCAATCATCACATGAAACACAATTCTTTGGATATAGACAATCATCATCCGGTCAATCCATGCGTAATGGAGTGATGGAATTGGGAAGGGGGAAACGCATGACAGGTGGAATGGCTCCATTCAAAGAGATATTCTGTGCCGTAATGGTAACACTCACTCCACGTAGTGGAGAATTTAGAGAGACTATAGTCGGCATCGCAATGCCATTTACAGTTGAATATTGATCATATACCATTGATAGTTCGATGATTCCTTCTTTGTTTTTTCTTTGATATTCTTTGATGGTACCATCAAATTTATTGCATAACAAAAATTCAGTGGCTGTTGCATCAATTGTTCGCTTGAAAAGCAAATTTACACTGTCTGAATAGGTTTCCACAAGAGAAAAAGATGCGATATTGCCAGGTGGTTCCGCTCGGAACAATGAAGCGTAATCATCAAACGATAAAGGAAGAAATGTAACTTCTGAAAGAGTTTCCCTGGTTGGTTTCCCTTGGATTGCGCGTCCCTGAAGGATATCATGAAAAAGAAAGAATTGTGAACTCGAAAACAGTCTGGCCACGCTGATGCCAAAAGGACCACTGATTTCCATTACAAGAGAGTCTCTTCCTGCCATTTGCATGATGCAATTGGCGCCATTGGTTGTTTCATTCACCGTAATGCTCATTTCTGCTTCTACTTTCATATAGTTCAGGAGCTTGCTGCGACTATCTGCTTGTTTTATGAGTATAGCTGCCGGATCATCTTTGGCCATTATGGTGGAGCATGCGGCAATACATAAGCATAAAGATAGTGCGGCAATATTCAACTGCTTGACAATCAATACATTTAAGTGCGATATGTGGAAAACTTCAGTCTTCATGGTTGGATACATACGTAATTTTGTAGGTTTGATGTGCTTTTGGAACAATTCCGAGAGCAAACATGTTATACATTGCTCATCCAACAAGGAGTAAAAATATGGTTTATGTAACAAGGAAAATGCACTTTTCTGCAGCCCATCGCTTGTTCAACCCTACATTTTCACATGAAAAAAACGATCAAATCTTTGACAAATGTAACAATCCTATGGGTCATGGACACAATTATACCATGGAAGTTACTGTCAAGGGCATACCTGATCCTGAGACGGGATATGTCATCGATTTGAAAGTTCTGAAAGATTTGATTGAAGAACATATCATTGAGCATGTAGACCATAAACATTTGAATCATGATGTGTCGTTTTTGAAGGGCATCATTCCCACAGCCGAGAATCTTGCCATTTGTTTTTGGAGCATTCTAGAATCAAAAATCACAGGTGGTACATTGCATTCAATCAAACTTTTTGAATCAGATTCGAATTTTGTGGAGTATTTCGGTGAACCGGTGAGCATACCTGTGTATAATTTAGATGTAACAATGGCTACGGAGGTGGCTACATGAAAAAACAAATTCCATCTATACCTCTAACAAAAGCAACAAAAGAAGCACTCGGAGATATTTCTGTTTCGGATGATTTGATCCAAGAATTTGTCAAGGACTTTTTCCCAAAAACAAATGATGTTGGTCAAGCCTTGTTCGATGCTAATGGCAATTTTCCCGTTTCCAGGGAAGAGCGCGATTTGATGATTGAAGAATTATCAGCCAAATTTGGAGAGATATTCAATATTCTTCGCATTGATCGCAATGATCCCAATAGCATGAATACACCTCATCGATTGGCAAAAATGTGGGTGAATGAATTGTTTGCCGGTAGATTCGAACCTGCTCCAAAAATCACCGTATTTCCAAATAGAAAGCAAGTTGACGAGCTCATCATAAGCAGAAATGTCACTGTGATGTCTGTTTGTTCTCATCATTGGCAACCTATATCCGGAACATGTGCGATTGGCTATATTCCGGGCGACTATGTATTGGGATTATCGAAATTATCTCGCATAGTTGAATGGTTTTCTAGACGTGGGCAGATTCAGGAAGAACTTGGAGAGCAAATTGCTGATTTTATTGAAGATATCATTAAACCAAAGGCTCTTGGTGTAGTGATAGAATCCAAACATTATTGCATGATTGCTCGTGGTGTGAATGAATCAGAAGAGAAGGCCTCCATGGTTACATCCGTCATGCGTGGAAGTTTGCGTGATGAATTACCGCTCCGGAATGAATTCCTTACATTGATCCGTTAATGAAATCCCATTCCAAACTGCATATTCCAGATAATCAAACAGAACACTTGTATTGGGAACAGGGACTATTGGTTGCAGGTGTTGATGAAGCGGGAAGAGGTTCACTTGCAGGTCCGGTGGTAGCTGCTTCAGTTGTATTTTCCAAAGGCACTAAAAATGAAATTGGTTGTAGAGACTCTAAGCTGATGTCAGTTCAGGATAGAGAATCTGCTTTCGAATTAATTTTGAATGAAGCCTTGGAAGTTGGCATCGGTATCACTGAAGTTGATATCATCGATACAGTCAATATTCGAAATGCAACCGTCATAGCCATGCAGGAATCTCTTGCTTCATTAAATACAGTAAATCTTCATGCATTGATTGATGGAAATCATTTTTTCCATGACTCCATTCCGTTCACAACCATCATAAAAGGTGATTTTCATTGTTTTTCCATAGCAGCGGCTTCTATAGTTGCAAAGGTCACAAGGGACAGAATAATGCAAGAACTCGACGATAAAGTCGCCGCACTTTATTATTTTGCACAAAATAAAGGTTATGGAACGGCGAAACACAAAGAATCAATAGTCCTCCATGGCCCATCAGCTTATCATCGCCGGACATTTCTCCGCAAGATTTTAGGAAATGAGTAGGTACCTGTTCAAACATATTCGCGTCATCAGCCCCAATGAAGACATTGATGAGATTCGTGATCTCATGATTGATGAGCATGGTATTATTTCCTATCCCGTTACTTTAGAAAGATTAGACAATTCCCCTTTGCATGTCGTTGAAGCAAATGGCTTCATTGCCGCTCCGGGTTTTGTTGATATGCATGTTCATCTCAGAGAACCCGGCCAAGAAAACAAAGAAACAATTGCAACAGGAACAGCTGCAGCAGCCAATGGGGGATTCACAGATGTTGTATGCATGCCGAATACACTCCCTGCTATTGATAGTCGCATCATTCTTGAGTATATCAAAAACAAAGCACAGGACAATATTGTCAATGTCCATGTTTGTGCCGCAACCACCATTGGTAGAAAAGGCGAACTTCTTTCTCCTATGATAGAATTGATGGAGTCAGGTGCCGTCATGTTTTCAGATGATGGATCATGCGTAGAGTTACCTGAAATGATGCAGAGAGCTTTCGACTATCTTGCGCCTTTTGATGGATTGCTGACGCAGCATTGTGAGGAGCATAGTCTTACCCAAGACTTTGTGATGCATGAGGGTGAAGTATCAGCAGAATTGGGAGTGAAGGGATATCCTTCAATTGCAGAAGAATTGATAGTATCTCGTGACATTCAATTGGCCAGACATTGTGGCAATAGGCGTTATCATGTTTCTCACATGAGTACAAGTGGAAGCGTGCAGCTCGTTCGAGATGCAAAGCAAAGAGGCCAAAGAGTAAGTTGTGAAGTAACACCCCATCATTTCATGATGACACATGATGCAATCAAAACTCATGGCAGTCAAGCCAAGATGAACCCCCCATTGCGCGAGCATAAAGATGTGGAAGCCATCCTTCAAGGATTGGCCGATGGAACAATTGATGCAATTGCCACAGATCATGCTCCGCATGCCGAACATGAAAAGCACTGCGAATTGGCTTTGGCTGCAAACGGCATATTGGGTTTGGAAACCTGCATTGGTCTGACCATTACCCACTTGGTTGAAAAAGAAATCATTTCATTATCAAGAATGATTGAATTGCTCTCTATAGGTCCCAGAAGAATTTTGAAATTACAGCAGCCCTCATTGCAAGAAGGAGCGTCTGCTTGCATGACAATCATAGATATTGAAACTGAATGGACGCCGATTCCCGAGACTTCGAAGTCGAAATCCAAGAATAGTCCCTTTTTCGGCATAAGACTCAAAGGTAAGCCTGTATTTGTCTTCAATAATGGGCAAAATTTTGCTTCGGAGTTGTAACTCCTTGCAAATTCAATGGTTGCAGAGCTGCTTGCCATTCATGGCTTGGTCTTGATCTTTTTGTCCATATCTGATTTATTGAGATCTGCACTTTTCTTTTTGGTGATGACTCCGATACCATGTATTTTTGTGGTGTCAGAGTGATTGCAGCATCACTTTTGATTTGAATACAATTTTATTGATACACTATGAAAAAATTGTTTCTGCCTCTTGTTCTCATCATTGTTGTTCTTCCATTCATTACACTATTGTCTGGTTGCAATGTTTCGGGCTTTTTTACAACATATGAAGATGATCCTGTATACGAATCTCCAATTGCACAGGATGCAGCCGCCGAAAAAGGCGGCGCTGACGGAGCCGATGGTTCTCCCGGTGCAACTACTTTTAAGCAAGTATGTGCCACATGTCATCAAGCCAAAGGTCAGGGTGTTCCCGGAACATATCCACCATTGGCTGGATCTGCATTGGCTCAGAATACTGATGCAACAAAACCTATATCCATTGTTTTGCATGGTTTTCAAGGACAGATTGAAAGAAATGGTAAAACGTATAATGGCGTTATGGCAGCTTGGTCACAATTGACAGATCAGGAAATTGCAGAAGTGCTCTCTTATGTGCGATCCAGCTGGGGTAATTCCGCAGCTGCCGTTACATCTGATGAAGTAAAGGCTGTTAGAGACCAAACTTCTGGTAGAAGTTCGGCATACACAGAATCTGAATTGAATTGATAATTTTCTCCTTCACTGTTTTACGGGCATTTTACAATGAGTTTTGATGTTTCTAAAGCGATGGAGTGGGCATATAAAGACATGCTCACGTTTTTTCCGGAAAATGTCAGCACATTTGGAAGCGAACTGGATCAATTGTTCGCGATGATATATTATGCCTCGGTAGCCATCTTCTTCATTACCTATGGAATCTTGATTGCCTTCATCATTATGTACAGGCATCAAGAGGGAAGAAGGGCATACCATTATCATGGCAATAATCTCGTGGAATTCACATGGACATTATTGCCTACATTTTTATTCGCCGGAATCGGCTTGTGGAGTGATGATGCTTGGACTAAATCCAAGTCAGCATACAGAGTTCCAAATCCCGATGTTACAATTGATGTTCTCGGTTATCAATCCGGATTTGGTTGGCAATTCCGTTATCCAGGACCGGACGGTGTATTCGGCAAAAAGGAACGTAATCAAATCAGCAGTGCAAATCCATTTGGTATAGATTCCAATGATGTGCATGGAAAAGACGATTTGGTTATTATCAGCCCCGGTGGAGCGCGTCCGGTTGAAGCACATTTGCCCATTAACAAGAATGTCTTGGTGAACCTATCTTCCAATGATGTTTTGCACAGTTTCTTTCTTCCCAATTTCAGAGTGAAGCAAGATGCGGTGCCTGGTCAGTGGATCAAGGTATGGTTCAATGGGACTAAAGCCGGTAGATATGAAATAGCATGTGCCGAGCTTTGTGGTTCAGGACATTATAACATGAGAGGTTTGTTGATCATGGATTCCCAGCAGGATTATGATGCATGGTTAGATCAACAATATAAACTCAAGAAACCAGAAACAGCACCTGCTGCGGATTCGACCGCAGCCTTGGCAGTAGCACCTGATTCCACTACAACTAAGAAAAATTAACCATTAACGAATACCATTGGTGGTACATATGCAAACGGCAATCGCTCATGCACATGATGCACACGGGAACGCTGCACATGGAGATCATGCTCATCATCACGATGTCTCGTTCATAAGAAAATACGTCTTCTCAACGGATCACAAAGTTATAGCCAAGCAGTTCATGCTTGCCTCGCTATTGTTCCTTTTCGTTGGGGGATTTTTTGCATTGCTCATCCGCTGGCAATTGGCATATCCGGGTGAAGCAATACCTTTGATTGGCAATATTCTTCCTGATACATGGGTATCGGATGGAGCTGTAACGGCCAATTTCTATACGCAACTACTGTCTCTTCACGGTACAGTAATGATATTCTATGTCATCATTCCACTTGCCGTGGGTATGTTCGGAAATTTCTGCATTCCTTTGATGATTGGAACAGATGACATGGCATTACCAAAATTGAACATGTTTTCTTTCTGGCTTGTGCCTCCTGCAGGTTTGATTTTGTTATCCGGATTCTTTTTTGATTCAGGAGCAGCCGCTGCCGGGTGGACGGGCTATCCGCCACTTGGTCCTTCGAGTGGAGCAGGGCAAACAACATGGCTCATCTCGCTCTTTATGATTGGATTTTCTTCCATCATGGGTGCCACAAACTATCTTGCAACCATTGTTAACAAGAGAGCAAAAGGTTTACAGTTTTTTCAAATGCCATTGACTGTTTGGGCATTGATGATTACAGCCATTCTAATCATATTAGGCACACCTGTGCTTGCTGCTGCCATTTCAATGCAATTGACTGACCAATATCTGCACACGTCATTTTTTATGCCTGATAATCTTCTTGTTGGTGCACGAGACAATTCTGTATTGACCGGTGCATTTATACAAAAAGGAAATGAACTACTCGAGCATAAACAATTGCTTGGCGGTGGTGGTCAACCAATTCTTTGGCAACATTTGTTTTGGTTCTATTCTCATCCAGCCGTGTATATCATGATTCTTCCCGGAATGGGCATTGTATCTGATGTATTGGCAACCTTTGCACGCAAGCCACTGTACGGATATAAGGCGATGATTTTTGCTATCATGGCTATAGCATTTTTAGGGTTCGTTGTTTGGGGACATCACATGTTCCAGTCCGGTATGAATCCTTTGCTTGGTACAACATTCATGCTTTCAACAATCGTTATTGCCGTACCTTCAGCAATTAAAATTTTCAATTGGCTTGGTACGATTTGGCGAGGTGATATTCGATTCACAGCTGCAAATCTTAATGCGCTTGCTTTTATCGCAACGTTCATCATTGGTGGATTGAGCGGTGTGTTCATGGCATCTGCTCCGGTTGATATCTATATCCACGATACCTATTTCATTGTTGCTCACATTCACTATGTTCTTTTTGGTGGTGCTTTGTTTGCAATATTTGCAGGAATCTATTATTGGTTTCCGAAAATGTATGGAAAAATGCTTAATGAGAGTTTAGGTCGTAAGCATTTCTATTGGTCATTTGTATTTTTCAATCTCACATTCTATCCAATGCACATTTTGGGTGTTGGTGGGCACATGAGAAGAATTTACAATCCATATATCTATGAGTTTTTACAACAATTCCAACCAATGAATCAGTTTATCACATTTGCTGCAATCATTCTTGGATTTTCTCAGCTCATTCTAATCTTCAATATATTCTGGTCACTCAAATATGGTAAGGCTGCTCCAAGAAATCCTTGGCAGGCCAATACATTGGAATGGGCGGCACCTGCGCATCCCGGACATGGAAATTTTGATACGGATATCCAAGTATATCGTGGTCCTTATGAATTTTCAGTACCTAGTAGAACCGCTGATTTCTATCCTCAATGGGAAGAACCTCAAGGTCAACCGGAAGAAGTTGTGGCGAAAGACTCTCATTTAAGACAGCATGCATAAGATTAGGATGACCTGATCACTGTTCACCATTTAGCGGTATTACCGTGAGCACTAAAGACACAGATCATCAGGTCAATACATTACAAGCGTACTTTGAACTAACGAAACCAGGCATTACCCGAATGATCGTCTTAACGGCGGCCACAGGGTATTATTTAGCGATTGATACTCATTTTGAGATTTTCGTCTCCTCGAGCGGGATGTTATTGCCCTTCATGTTTGCGATGTTGGGTACAGCACTGACTTCTGCCGGAAGTTGCGTTCTGAACAATGTCATGGAAATTCAATTTGATAAATCCATGAAAAGAACAGCTCATAGAGCATTGCCATCAGGAATTGTTTCAAAGCAGTCTGCATCTATTTTCGGTATTGCTCTTTCTTTGATTGGATTGTTCATATTGTATTTCTGGGTCAATCCTTTAACATCGACTTTGGCATTCTTGTCAATACTTTCTTATGTGTATTTATATACACCACTAAAAAGAAAAACCAAGTTGTCATTGTATGCAGGTACTTTACCGGGTGCCTTGCCCGCGCTCGGAGGTTGGACTGCATGTACCAATAGCATTGAAATACCCGGAATACTATTGTTCTTGGTATTGATATGTTGGCAAATACCACATTTTCTGGCTCTTGCATGGATTTATAGAGTCGACTATGAGCAAGCAGGGTTCAAGATGCATACCGAGGGTGGTGATTCCACAGGAACAACAATAGCTATGCTTTCAATTGTTTATGCCGTTTTTGGTGGGATTGCATCCACGCTGATGTGGAGATATGCCCCACTTGGTTTCGTTTTTGGAATAGGAGCTATAGTGCTTTCATTCTTTTTTCTCTATGCCTGCATTGCTTTTCTACGCAATCAGGATGGAAAAAGCGCGAAAATGCAATTATATGCATCCTATGCTTTTTTGTCAGGAATATTTTTGTTGGTGTTTGTCAATAAACAACTGTAAACACAATGTCATCAGGACTATCTTTAGCACATGAACCGGTAAGCAAAGTCCCTCATGGAAAATTAGCCATGTGGATATTTCTTGCTTCTGAGATCATGTTTTTCACCGGCTTTTTTGGTGCATTCATCGTATTGAGAAACTCCAATTTGGAATTGTTTTCTCATTCTGCGGGTGAATTAAATAAATGGCTTGCACTTTTGAATACATTCATTTTGATAGGTTCATCATTGACAATGGCATTGTCGATATTGAATCTTGAAAAAGGGAATACAGGAAAGTTCAAGTTGTTTCTTGGACTGACCATACTTTGTGGATTTGGATTTTTGATTGTAAAGACAATTGAATATTCCACAAAATTCGGACATCACATATTTCCATGGACTAATGTCTTTTTCTCATTCTATTTCTTGATGACCGGATTTCACGCGGTTCACGTTATAGCTGGAATGATACCTATGACATTCATGTTCATTAAGGCATTTACCAAGAAGGGATACAATCATCCTGTTAAAGTTGAAACATTGGGTCTTTACTGGCACTTTGTGGATCTTGTCTGGATTTTCCTCTTCCCGGTATTGTATCTCATTTTTCCTTCGCATTAAGGAGCAAAGCACATGAGTGGACATCATCCGGATTCTAATGCAATGTTTGGTTCTTATATCAGAGTTGCGAGTGCATTGTTTGGATTGACAGTTTTGACTGTCTTGGCAGCAATGGATTGGGTGCCAAAAAGCTGGGGTGAAGCAGGTAATACTTTGCATATCGCCATCGGACTTTTGATTGCCGTCGTAAAATCATTTATGGTATTCTATATCTTCATGCATTTGAAGTTTGATAATAAGTTCATACGTGCTTTTGTGTTCGTACCCATTTTTCTGTTTTTTGTCCTCACATTCGCCCTTAATGTATTAGGTCCATAAAATGTGTTCAACACTAGCAAAATCATGTATTATGATTTTGTTGACAGGTTCGTTCTTTCTCAATTCTTGTGTACAATCTGAACGTACACAACAACAATCAAATGATCCATTTGCTTCTCTCAAAGTGTATGGCTCTTTACCTGAGTTTAGAGGATATACTGATGAGAATAAGCAGGCAAACTCTTCACTGCTCAAGAGTAAGACAACAATCATCAGTTTCTTTTTCACATCATGTGGTGATATTTGTCCTAAACTCAATTTGGTTAAGAGCAGGATTGTCAATAACCATGCAAGTGAATCTTTGCGTTTCATATCAGTGACCGTTGATCCGCTTACAGATAAACCAAGTCATTTGCGTGAGCATAGGCAACTCATGCAATTCACTGATAAGCGTTGGTCATTTGTTCGAATGGACAATGATTCCATACTAGAATCATTTATGAATGGCATGTTGATTGGTTATGCAGAAAATCCTCAAAATCACACGGCACGATTGATTTTATTGGATTCTAAATCTCGCATCAGAGGATACTTTGATGCATTGGACAAACAGCAAGTTGATTCATTGGAATCAATTTTGGAAAAAGTACTATGAAGAAAGTTATATTGTTGATTTTGCTTTTTACGTTTACAATTATTGGTCAAGCAATAGCTTGTCCAAATTGTAAAGATGCATATACTCCGGGTTCAACCGGAGCGAGTATAGGCGAAAGTTATTCTTGGAGTGTGTTATTCATGCTCTTGATGCCGATTGCCACCGTAACGTTCATATCGCTTCGCATAGCATCTGCGGCGAAAAAAAATAGAAACACTGATTTGTGAATATATCTCTCTTTGTGAGTTCTCTCAATGTTCAACAAAGCTACAGACAAAAAAATCAAAGGAATTACGATTGGAGGCCTTGGTACAGTGCTAACGCTTACCTTGATCGTTATATTTGGGCAAAACAATAAAGTAACTGATGTAGGTTACCGCCCTGTACAGCCCATACCTTTTTCTCATAAGCTTCATGCAAGTGAAGAAACAATTTCACATAATGGAACAGAAATGAAAGGCCTTGGCATAAAGTGTATGTATTGTCATGCACAAGCCGAAGTATCTGCTCATTCTCCTGTTCCGACCACTAGCACATGCATGAATTGCCATGTATTGCCAATGCAATTGGAAAATGAGCGTGGTAATCCCGGTTCACTTGAATTGATTCGCACGGCATATGAAAAGAATCAACCTATAGAGTGGGTTCGAATTCACAAAGTGCCTGACTATGTCCATTTCAATCATAGCAGACATATTCGCGCTCAGATTGATTGTAAGTCATGTCACGGTCCGGTTGAAACAATGGGGGTCATATCTCAATACAAACCATTGTCAATGGGTTGGTGTTTGGATTGCCATAGAAATCCCGAAAAATTCATAGTTCCTGCTCGTCCGATTTCAGGTATTTACAGTTATGATTATGAGAATAGATCTTCAATTGAGAAGTTCATCGGCGTAAAGGCAAATTCTTATGATCCAAATGCAAAAGCAATTCTTGCTAAAATGCGTGAAATCGTTTCACCGCATTATGGTATGGTTGAAACAGCTGATTTACCCAAGCCGATGGTTGCCGGTATGTTGACACCAAAGCATGCGCAATATGGACCTGAGAATTGTTCCTCATGTCATCATTGATAAATTCGGAATTACACAATCAATAATAGTAGCAATTAGCAATGTCAAACCGAGACGATTCACAGTACTTTCGCCATTATGGTGAAATAGACAATCCTACAGTAGATATGAATGGTCAGGAATTCAATGGTGATTCGGGATCAACACTTTTTGATACCGATGTCAATCGCCGTACATTCATGACGGTTCTCTCGGCTTCGATGGCCATGGCGGCGGCAAGTTGCCGTAGACCTGAACATAAACTGGTCGCATCAACCAATCCTACTGAATATTTGGTCCCCGGTTTACCGAATTACTATACATCGGTATATCAACATAAGAATGCGGCCATAGGTTTGGTTATTAAAACCAGAGAGGGAAGACCAATCAAAATTGATGGTAATCCAAAGCATTCCGCTTCACTTGGAAGAAGCTCTGCATTTGTACAAGGAACACTTCTCTCATTGTATGATCCTGATAGAATTCGTCGTCCGAGAGTAAATGGGGGTGACTCAAGCGTCAACAATGCAGCTAATACCATTGCTCAGGCAATCCAAAAAACAATAGCATCCGGAAAAAAAGCAGTGTTCCTCATTGATGAACATTGTTCCCCCACATATGTTGCATTATGCAATCAACTTTCAACAGTCATACCTGGAATTTCAGTAATTACACTTCCCACATTGATCTCCAATGCACCACTTGCGAATAGTGCGGTTTTTGGTGTTAATGCAGAAATAGTTCCTGATTTATCAAAAGCAGATGTTATTGTTTCAGTTGATAATGATTTCTTGGGTACAGATAAGCATAGTGTCTATCATACAGCTTCATTTTCATCAAATAGAAAACCAAATGCTGATTCACCATCAATGAATGCATTGCATGCCATTGAAGCAGGATTTAGTTTGACCGGAGCAAATGCTGATCATCGTCATGCAATTCAACCATCTGAATTTGAATCTGTGTTGGCAGGAATTGTAGCTCAAGTTTACACTGCTAAAGGATTATCACTCCCTTCCGGAATGCAAGCAGGCGCAAATAACACTGCAGTCAGCAATACAGCCAAAGCATTGCTTTCCTCCAAGAGTGGAGTTGTACTTGTAGGTTCACATCTTAGCACCAAAGCAATTGCTTATGGGCAATTGATTAATCAGGCGCTTGGTTCTGTCGGTGAAGGTAAGCCTATCAATTTGAATCACAGACTGTACAATAGTGCTGATGCATCAGCTTCGATATCAGCTTTTAGAGCATCCTTGAAAAATAAAGAGATTGGCTCTATTGTTTATGTAGAAACCAATCCTGAATATTGTTCTGATTCAGAATTGAAAAAATTATTGGCTGAGAATGTCGAGTTTTCAGCCGCATTGTCAGTTGCTGAACATGAAACGGCACAAACACTCTGTTCGGTTTCTGTACCTACTACTCATTATTTGGAATCATGGGGTGATGCCATAAATTTTGACGGGGCATATTCCATTCAGCAACCTATCATTGCTCCACTAAATCAAAGTGCTATATCTGCACAAGATTTCATTATGTTGGTTGCAAATTTCATTAATGCTTCATGTTTTGCCGATACACCCACTTTTTATGATTTTATTAGAAAGATTCAATCAGATTATGTATCAAAAAGTGCTTGGGAACAATTGCTTCGAGATGGTGTAAGTAAAAAAACTTCTTCGTTTGAAACAGGAACGCCCGGAGGAATAGCTCAATTGAATGGATATAATGTCAGTGGTGGTCTTACATTGGTCATTACTCCCTCATATGCATTGCTTGACGGGACACAATCTAATAACTCATGGTTACAAGAATTGCCTGACCCAATCACAAAAGTGACATGGGGTAATGTTGCAATGATGAGTAAACAAACGGCAGAGTCTTTGGGCGCAGTTCAAGGTGAAGTTCTTCGCCTTTCTACTCAAGCGGGCAGTATTGAATTACCGGTGTTTATTCAACCCGGCATGTCAAACAATGTTGTTTCCATTGGTTTGGGTTATGGTAGAACAGCAGGTGGAAAAGTGTTGGATGGAGTTGGTGCAAATGCCTATTCCATTCTTGCTCCAAATGTAGGTTATTATATTTCTGCAAAAGCAGAAAAAGTAGGTAGATCAGAAAAGATTGCCACAACGCAAGGACATCATGCTATTGAGCGTTACGATAATTCAAGTCCTTTTGACAATGAATGGAAAGAAAGAACAAAAGACATATTGGGAGTTCAGGAGGGGTATATCACACTCGCATCTCTTGCAGCTGCTAAAGGTGGATCTCATGAAGAACGTGGACACGATGCTCATCATATTGCCGATACATTAAGCATTGTTGATGGATTTCAATATACAGGCCATCGCTGGGCAATGGCAATCGATTTGAGTGCTTGCACAGGTTGTTCAGCTTGTGTTGTTGCTTGTCAAGCAGAAAACAATATTCCCACAGTTGGTAAAAAGTATGTTGCCAATAGTCGTGAAATGCACTGGATTAGAATCGATCGTTATTATAGAGAAGATGCTTCCGGCAATGTGACGACTGTATTCCAGCCAATGCTATGTCAACATTGTGAGAATGCACCATGTGAAAATGTTTGTCCGGTTGCGGCAACAACTCACAGCCCTGAAGGTTTGAATGAAATGACATACAATCGTTGCGTTGGTACAAGGTATTGCTTGAACAATTGCCCTTACAAAGTACGTCGTTTCAACTTCCTTAATTGGCACAAAGACAAGAAAACTCCACTCGATATGGCATTCAATCCTGATGTATCCGTTCGTATGCGCGGTGTCATGGAGAAGTGTACATTCTGTGTTCAGCGTTTGAACGAAGCAAAAATGCACGCAAAAGATCAAGGCCATTCACGAGTTCAAGATGGTGAGGTTATAACAGCTTGTCAACAAGCTTGTCCAGCAGGAGCAATCTTCTTCGGAGATGTTAATGATTCAAAGAGTGCAGTTGCAAAAGCTGCCACTATTAATCGTGGAAATCATTCGTCTGAATACAAAGAAAAGAACGGTGCTTATAAAGTGCTGAGCGAACTCAATGTGCGACCTTCAGTCACATATCTTGTGAAAGTTCGCAATACAGATCAATTACCGAAAGTATAACAAGAACATATAAAGCAGGAAATCAGTATGTCGGTTGAAACTGTCACAAAGACTGCCCCAAGAAATGTTGTTGAGTGTTTGGATACTTCTGCATATCAAGTCAATCCGTATCCCGTTGAAGAACCAATGCGTGAACCGCTTGTTCTTGGTAATCCTTCTCTTCATGATGTCACTGTTAAAATTGCAGGCATCATTGAAGGCAAACCAAATCTCAAATATTGGATAGCAGTATTGATTTGTGCTTCCATTGCAGGTGCCGGATTCGGTGCAATTGGCGAAACAGTCATAACAGGTATCGGTGTTTGGGGATCCAATAATACAATCGGCTGGGCATGGGACATCACCAATTTCGTTTTTTGGATTGGTATTGGTCATGCAGGCACACTGATTTCGGCTATTTTGTATTTGTTCCGTCAAAAATGGCGTACAGCCATTAATAGATCTGCAGAGGCGATGACAATTTTTGCTGTATTGTGCGCAGGAATTTTTCCTG
This sequence comes from Ignavibacteria bacterium, assembly GCA_016873735.1. Taxonomy (GTDB): domain Bacteria; phylum Bacteroidota; class Ignavibacteria; order Kapaibacteriales; family UBA961; genus UBA961. The sequence continues at coordinate 63,403 of VGWD01000009.1, forward strand.
TTATTCATACAGGTCGTCCTTGGTTGGCTTATTGGCTTACTCCATATCCAAACCAAATGCAAATGTGGGTAAACTTTAGATCGCCTCTCGTGTGGGACGTATTTGCTGTTTCCACATATCTTACAGTATCTGCTTTGTTCTGGTTCATGGGCTTGGTTCCCGATCTTGCAACAGTGGGAAATTTTGTAAAAGGGAAGATAGCAAAGCGTTTATATACCTTTTTCAGTTTGGGTTGGACAGGTTCAATGCGCAATTGGCATCATTATGAAATTGCATATATGATTCTTGCCGGACTTTCCACTCCACTTGTGCTTTCTGTTCACACGATCGTTTCAATGGACTTTGCAACTTCAGTATTACCGGGATGGCATACCACGATTTTCCCTCCATACTTTGTTGCAGGAGCTATTTTCTCTGGATTTGCAATGGTTATGACATTGCTTGTGATTGCCCGTGAAATCCTTGGATTGAAAGAGTTCATTACACTCAAACACCTTGAGAATATGAACAAAATCATTCTAGCGACAGGAATGATGGTTGGTTATGCTTATTCTATGGAGTTCTTCATCGCCTGGTATTCAGGCAATGAATATGAAAGAACTGTTTTCATCAATCGCGCATTTGGTGAATACTGGTGGGCATATTGGTCAATGGTTTCATGCAATGTTCTTTCACCACAAGTGTATTGGTTCAAAAAGGCAAGAAGAAATATACCTTTGATGTTCATCATTTCAATATTCGTGAATATCGGTATGTGGTTCGAGCGATTCACTATTATCTCAACATCGCTTCATCATGATTTTCTTCCTTCAAGTTGGAGTTATTATACGCCAACACATGTGGAGATTGGAATATTCGTAGGAACAATCGGTTTATTCTTGACTTTGTTCTTATTGTTCTCGAAATATTTACCGGTAATTGCAATTTCAGAAATCAAAGGCGTTATGCCTGGTTCACAGCCATCATACCATGATGATAACCATCATTAATCTTCGTCCATCAGAAAGTTAGAGATCATACAATGAGTGAAAAGAAAACAGTAGCAGTACTCGGCAACTTTACAGATCCCAACAAGATTATGGATGCGGCTGCCAAAGTTCATCAGAGCGGATATACGGAATTTGATATTTATACTCCATATCCTGTTCATGGTTTGGATAAAGCTATGGGAATGAAGCGTTCGATTCTTCCTTATGTCTCATTTGCAGGTGGTATCTTCGGTTTGGTCAATGCTGTGTTCCTTATTTGGTGGACTGGCTCCGTTGATTATAAATTGAATATTGGTGGTAAGCCATTGTTTGCCTTTCAATTTAGTATACCGGTCATGTTCGAGTTGACGGTTCTTTTGACTGCACTTGCAACATTCTTCGGATTGTGGTTCTTGTGTGGTTTGCCAAAATGGTATTCAGACTTGCAAGATGATGCAGGGTTTCAAAGAGCAGTGGATGATACATTTGTTCTGAGCATATTCTCATCCGATAGTCGTTTTTCACTTGATACCACTGAAAAATTTATGAATGAACTCGGCGCAGACAATGTACGCCGAATTGAAGCTTAAGAGGATCTCCAAACAATGGAACATGAAAAAAACACAAAAGGTTTTGGATTCTATCTCAAGATTGTGATTGGTTTGGGTATTTCAGGTTTTGTAGTCGGTGTGCTCAGCGGATCAATCACCTGGTTTTCAGAAGATCCTCCGATCATGATCATCAATGATATGGATGACCAATTCAAGGTTAAGCCACAAGTTGGCTCTTCATATTACACAGATAGAAAAAGCGGTAGAGATCCATTGCCCAATACGGTTCCGATCCAAGGAACTGCATATCCTTTGGATAAACCTGATTTTGAAAAAGCAGATTCGGTTGTCGGCGCAAATCCACTGGATATCTCCACTCCTGAAAAAAGACAATATATTTTGTCAAGAGGGAAGAACAGATATGAAGCATTCTGCACACCTTGCCATAATTATGATGGACAAGGTAATGGTGCTGTAGTTAAGCGAGGATTCCAAAATCCACCAAATCTTCGTGATTCTGTTACAAAGGCCAAAACAGATGCTCATATTTTTCATATCATATCTGCCGGACAAAATATCATGAATGGTTATGGCGATAAAATCAAACCGCATGACCGTTGGACTGTCGTTCATTATATACGTGAAATGCAAAAACTCGGTATGGTGAAATAATAAATTGAACTTTCGAGGACTTATAAGCCCATAGAGGAATTATGAACCCCGTCAATCTAAGTGGTAGTGCTTTTCAAGGTAATGTGAACAGAACAGGTATGATCTGTATAGGATCTGGTATTGTTCTCGCAATTGCAGGTATAGCTCTCAATAGTGCAGCAATGTTACCGGCATATCTTGTTGGAGCCATGTATGTGATCGGCATTAGTGTCACGGCTTTGTTTTTTTCTGCATTACAATTTTTGGTGCGTGCAGGCTGGAGTGCTTCTTTACGAAGAATTCCCGAAATGATGGGTTGGTTTGCTCAATTCGCACTTATGATTTTATTGCCTATTATTATTTTCAGAAATAGTTTTTTTCATGGTATTGAAGATATCCCTTCAAAGGCCCCATATACTAACACCCCATTCTTCATTGCTAGAATCATCGGTTATTGCTTATTCTGGTTTTGGATGCATAGATATATCGTTGGAAACTCCATTAAGCAAGATTCGCTTGAGAATGATTATACTCCAACTGTCAAAAATTATAAAAGAAGTGCTCCTTTTGTTTTGGGGTATGCTTTGACGATTACATTTGCAGCGTTCGACTTGATGATGGCACTCGAACCCCATTGGTTCAGTACCATTTTTGGTCTATATTATTTTGCCGGAAATTTTGTTTCCACTCTGTCTTTGCTTGCTTTACTGGTAATGTCTGTTATGAATTCAGGAGAGTTGAAAGGCTATATTTCCAAAGAACATATGCATGATCTTGGAAAATTAATGTTTGCCTTTACGATTTTCTGGACATATATCCACTTCTCTCAGTATTTCCTGATCTGGTACAGTAATCTTCCTGAAGAAACATTTTACTATATCGATAGGACTAAGGATGGTTGGCAAATTCTTGGCTGGAGTTCTTTAGTACTTCATTTTATAGTCCCTTTTGCCCTCCTCTTGCGTCAAGATGTGAAAAGAAATCAACTTGTCTTGAAACTTGCTGCTTGCATATTGCTTTTTGCACATTTTATTGATCTTTCTTGGATTATCATCCCCGGTTTTAGACATCATGGCATACATCATTTTGATGTATTTGCACTTATTGCAGCAGCTGGTACAGTATTGTTCTTTATGGGATTATTACTGTTCTTTACTGCAAGACGTATGAATTCTGTGAGTGGTCTGGCGCATAATGATCCGTATCTGTCAGAGTCAATGGAATATTTTTCCTGATTTTAATACAATTCAGGTCGAAGGTGTGCCATATGGCGCACCTTTTTTTTTCTTATGAATTCACAATTTATCATTCCAATTATCTTACTTCTTTTGTCTTCTTGCGCAGATGAAGTTCTCCTGCAAGAGCAATGCAAGGATATCACATCACCGGATTATCTGGTGCTATGTGAGGGAATGTATGGATATGACAATGCTACATTATGGGGCATAAAAGAAGGACAATCAGTTGAACTCTTTTCATGTAGAAACAACAGAAGATTGGGTGATACTGCAAATGAGATTCTTGTAGTTAATGATTCTACATTCATTATTCTTGTTTCAACAAGTAATGAGATAGTAAAAATCAATAGGGAAGGGAAATTGATTGCCTCATTTCAGTTACGAGGTTCGGGTCACTTTTTGAAACAGGCCTGCATATTGAATGACTCAGTTATTGCTATGACTGATTTGTATGCCGATAAAGTCTATACCTTCAATCATTATACAATCAGATTCGATTCTTTGCCAATAAAGGGACTATGCGCACCCGATGGAATTGCCATTGGAAATAGCACGATCGCCATTTGTAATTCTGGATATGGGATATTTCGAAAGAAAGAACAATTTGCATCTACTGTTACTTTTTATGATCTAAACACCGGATCAACAATACATCGCGCTACTGGTATTAATCCACAGCATATAGTCTTTCTCAAGGAACAAAATCAATGGTTGTTACAATTTGCTCATCTCACTACCGAACCCGATTCGCTTGGAGGTATGCAGGTATTCGATAGAACTTATAATCTTGTTAGAGAGATTCGAGGTAAATTTATCGGGAAGCCTATTGCAATAAACTCATTATTGCATTGCTTGAATGGAAATATGGTCGTGAGTTATTCACTCAATCTTGACGTGTTGGATACAGTACTTGTTAATCAAACGAGAGATCAGTGGTACCGCATTGGGGCGATTAGCAATGTGATGTATATTTGCAATGCACGCAATTATACTTTGCCAGGTTCTATACAATTCTATGATACAAAATATCAGGTGATTGGTTCAAAGTATGTTGTTGGAATAAATCCATCAACAGTTGTATCACTCCGATAAAGGGACTTATCCATGAATGTGGATACCTACAAACAATTGCAAAATGTGGGCAAGATTATATTCATATAAGTCAAGAACTCCAACAATTGCTATCTGGTTATCCTGAATTTATATGTAAGAATCGAGGCGATATTACACTCAAAAGCCACGGAGTGATGCAAACTTTTTGGCTTAATAGAAACCCGTCAGCTTACTAATTTCAATGGTGTTTGCAGGAAGAATTGCAGTTATACCTGTTTCCTAACAAAGCTGTAGATTGTAAAAATAGTGAGAAAATTCACCTCATAAATATGCATTATAATTTGCATTATGTAAAGTAAGTTAATATTGGGACATCCCCCTTTGACCGCATCAAATCTACATAGTTCGGCAGTTTCGGTATTAAAACAGTATTATCACTTCGAAGGATTTCGTCCCGGACAATATGAAATCATTGAACAAGTAGTACATGGAAATGATGCACTTGTCATCATGCCAACCGGTGGTGGCAAGTCTTTGTGCTATCAAATTCCTGCCCTCTTATTACCGGGCACGGCGCTTATAATTTCGCCATTGATTGCACTCATGAAGGACCAGGTTGATGCTTTAATAAAAAGACATATCCCAGCCGCATTAATCAACAGCACCATTACGCAATATGATCAACAGATTATTCTAAATGATGTTCAAAATGGTCATGTAAAATTGCTGTATGTATCCCCGGAACGGCTCCAAAACCCCCAATTCATGTCATTCTTACGCTCGATTTCCCTCTCATTCATAGCTGTTGATGAGGCGCATTGTATATCAGAATGGGGGCATGATTTCAGACCTGCATATACGGCCATTTCAACAGCACTTCACGAGTTACAACATAGGCCACCGATCATCGCTCTTACAGCCACTGCAACACCTGAAGTACAACAAGACATCATACATCAATTACTCTTGCGCTCCCCTTTTGTCCATGTGGGTGGATTCTTTCGTAAAAATCTTCATTATCAAGTAGTTAAAGCAGATAATAAGGTCCGTTGGCTTAGTGCTTTCATAAAAAAGCGATCAAAAGAACCAAATGGAGCATTAATCGTGTATTGTGGGTCACGCAGAAGAGTTGAAGAATATTCGAAAGCATTACAACAAGAATCTATTCCTGTGCTTACATATCATGCAGGCCTTCCAGATGCTCAGAGGCAGAGGGTCCAAGATGAGTTTCTACGAGATCACTCTCCGATTCTTATAGCTACAAATGCATTTGGTATGGGTGTTGACAAAGCCAATGTCGATTGTATCATTCATTGTGACATTACGCTCACTTTGGAGGCCTATTATCAAGAATCAGGAAGAGCAGGTAGGAATGGTACTGATGCAGACTGCATCGTTTTATATTCGCCCAAAGATCGGGATCTGATGGACTTTTTCATATCATGCACATATCCTGAGAAAGAAGATATCATTTCTGTTTATAATGTGTTGTTTGGCCAAACACC